>DAOTZM010000050.1:0-5378 GCA_034434035.1 Anaerolineales bacterium | reverse complement strand
ATGGTTTCGAGTTGGTGCTTCACCTGTTCTTCGGAGACGCCGTTGTGCAACTGCCGAATCAGGTTTTTCATGATTTCTATACGCTGCTGGCGGTTGTTGATAATTTCGCTCATGGGGTTCCTTTTGTGAATAATTTATATCTGACCTTAATTATCCATAATTGCGCAATAATTTCTGCGATAAATATCACAAAGAATATCAAAGCGGGCTTTTAGTTGATCTCCACAATTGTGTGAACGAGTTCTTTTTCAGAAGCCAGCAATTTTTTGTAATAATGCGGCGGATAGGGGGTTGGCGTCTGGACGGACACCACAACGCTGTGTTGTTCCGGGCCAATTTCCCAGATGTGCAGGTCTGTCACGGTAGTATTCGGTTCTTTCGCGAGGATGTCCCTGACCTTGTGAAGCAATTCGGGTTCCTGCTTATCCAGCAGGATATGGGTGGTGACGCGCATCAGCCCAAGCGACCAGCGCGAAACCAGGATCGCGCCGAGGATGCCAATCAACGGGTCCATCCAGTTGAAACCGAGGTATTTCCCGGCCAGCAGGCCAAAAATCGCCAGCACCGAGGTCAGTGCATCAGCCAGGACATGCAGGTAGGCGGCGCGCCGGTTATGGTCATGGTGGTGTTCGTGATGATGGTCGTGGCCGTGGTCGTGCTCATGTTGTTCGCCCAGGATGAACGCCGAAGCACCGTTGACCAGCAATCCCAAAATCGCCACCAAGATGGCCTGGTTGAAAGCGATTTCCACCGGGTTGAACAGGCGCTCGAGGCTTTCCCAGGCCATCATCAGCGCAAAAACGGCCAGCAGCACTGCCCCGGTAAACCCGCCCAGGGCATTGACTTTGCCCGTGCCGAAGGAAAATCCCCGGTCGTTGGCGTGTCGCCGGGCATAGACATAGGCGTAAACGCTGATTGCCAGGGCGATGGTATGCGAAGCCATGTGCAACCCGTCGGCGAGCAGCGCAATCGAGCCGAACAAAATCCCGGCGACAATCTCGACGGCCATCATCACCGCAGTCATCGCCGCCACAATGATGGTGCGGGTTTCGCCAGATTTGACCTGTTTTTGGGAGAAAATTTCTGGATACAGACAAGGTTGTTCTACGTTTTGCAGCATGTTTCTGAACCTTTCAGTTTAAGTGTGGTGCTTTTGCTATTTTACCGGCCCGTTTCGGTTTGGCAGGCAGCCATTTCTGTTTCGAGAAATAACCCTGCTGGCGCATTTCGTGGAGTTGCCGCGCTGCCTGTTGGACTGCCAGGTGCAATTGCTGGCATTCTTCAACTGTCAGCGAAATCCGCACGGAGCCGTAGGGCAGGGAGACCAAGCCGCGCTCGCGGTCAAACAGGCAGCCTGCGCCCCGCAGGCATTCCAGGTCGCAGGGTTCTTTCGCAGCGGTCAGCAAGTAGGACAAACCAATCAGGTCGCCGGGGCAGTAGACCAGGCTGTGCTGGCCCCATTCGACATGAACAAGCCCATATTCACAGAGCGAGATGCGGTGCCGCTCATCGGCTTGCGACAAAACCTGGTCGTGAGCGTTACTCATCCCTGGCCTCCAGCACTTGATAGCCGTGTTTTTCGATGGCGGCCGCTAAAATCGAACGTTGAACTGTTTCTCCCGGCGCGATTTCGACCTCGACCCGTTTTTTCTGGCGGATGGAGACTGACCTGACCCCCGCCAGGCTGCCCAGGGCGATTTTAAGGGTCGCCTCGCAGTGGGCGCAGCGGATGCCCGCCACTGTCAGCGTCAGCACCGTCCCGGGTTTACGAAACCAGCCCATCGTCTTTCGCCTTGGATGGCAGCGAATAACTCTTCGGCATTTTGGCGACAAAGGAGCAGGAATTGGCCCCGCCGCAGGACGGGCCGCAGCTCCCGGCGCTGTGTGCGCCCACAGGGAGGGCGTCATCGTCCTTCAGGCGGCCCTTGCGCACCCAATAGTCCAACATCCCCTCCAGCGCGCCGCGCTCCACGCCCAGGCGAGAACTGAGCACTGTTAACGAGAGCGGCTCGCTGGCGTTGGTGATTTCGTGCAAAAGCTGGTTTAACATGGAAACTCCAGTACTCAGTGAACAGCGGCCAGTAATCAGTGATCGCCCAGTACTGGCGACTGCTCACTGATTACTGATAACTGAATTTATCCCAACCCCAACAGCAGCCCGCCCTGGAAAACGACAAAGGCCATCAGCCAGGCCAACGCCAGTTGACCGAGGATGCTGACCCAGGTCCACTTCATGCCCAGTTCCTGGCGTTCGGCAGCCACAGCCACCATACAGGGGGTGTAAATCAGCACAAAGACCATGAAAGCGATGGCGGCCAGCGCGCCATGCCCGCCGCTGGAGGTCTCGAAGCCGTCTTTGATCGCGCCCATTAGCGCGGTGGGTTCTTCCTCGGCTTCCTCCTCGAACAGGTTGACGCCTGCAATCAGCGGCAGGGATTTGAGTGTATCGCCTGTGGCGCTGACGAAGGTGCTCAGGATTTCGCCGACATCCTCGAAAAAGGTCGGGGCGGCGGTTTCTTCTTCAGCGGCTTCCTCCACTGCGTAAACCTGCGACATGGTGCTGACGACGACTTCCTTGGCGACGAAACCGGTCAGCAGGGCGCTGCTGGCCTGCCAGGTGCCAAAGCCGAGCGGGGCAAAGGCCGGGGCCAGGGTCTGGTTGGCAACCGCGAAGGCGCTGTTGTTAACATCCGTTTCAGCGAAGCTGCCTGTGCCGCGCACCGGGACAGCCATCAGCAGCCACAGGATGATGCTGGTCGCCATAATAATCGTCCAGGCTTTTTTGACGAAGGAGCTGGTGCGCTCCCAGGTGTGGAACCAAATGCTCCGCAGGGTGGGTAAGCGATAGGGCGGCAGTTCCATCACAAAGGCCGATTGTTCCTTGCCCTTAAACAGGGTATTCTTGAGGGCGATGCCAACCAAAATGGCGGTCACAATCCCCAGCAGGTACATCCAAAAGACCACCGTGCCCGAATTTTGCGGGAAAAAGACCGCCGCGAAAAGTACATAAACCGGCAGGCGCGCCCCGCAGGACATGAACGGAACCAACAGCCCGGTGAGAATGCGGTCTTTGGGGTTTTCGAGGGTGCGGGTGGCGTACTGGGCCGGGACGGTGCAGCCAAACCCGACCAGCATCGGCAGGAAACTCTTGCCGTGCAGGCCGAGGGCGTGCATCAGGCGATCCATTACGAAGGCGGCGCGGGCCATGTAGCCCGAGTCTTCGAGCAGGGCCAGGGCCAGGTACAGGAACATCAGCACTGGCACGAAAACCATCACCCCGCCGACCCCGGCGATGATGCCATCGACGAGCAGGCTTTCGGCCCAGGTGCCGCCCAGACCAAACAGATTGAGCAGGGCCACGCCCCAGCGGGCAATTGGCCCATTGATGACGCCATCCACCCAATCCAAATAGGGTGCGGAAACATCGGCAGTCAGCTTGAAAACGGCCCACATCGCCGCCAGGAAAATCGGAATGCCCAGCAGGCGGTGGGTCACGATTTGGTCGATTTTGTCCGAGGCGGTCAGGCGGTTTTCGGACGGGCGCTGGACAACCTCACGTACCAGGCCGTTGATCCAGCCATAGCGTCGGTCGGCGATGGCCACATCCACATCGTCACCGTAGATTTCTTGCAAACGCGCGCGGCTTTTTTCTGCCTCGGCCAGCAGGGCTGCGCCGCCTTTGAGCATTTTCAGGCGGGTTTGCAGGTCTTCATCGGTTTCGAGCAGCTTAATCGCCAGCCAGCGGGCCGGGAACATCGGGGCGACCGCCGAGGTTTCGGCAACCAACCCGGCGAGGCGTGCAATCTCAACTTCGGCTTCGTTCCCATAGTTGATGGAAAAGCCTGGGGTGGGAAAGGCTGCGGTATTCATGCGACTTTTACCTTGGCGGTCTTGAGAATGGTTTGTACCAATTCTTTCATGCCCTGGTTTTCGCGGGCCACGGTGCGCACCACCGGCGATTTGAGCGCGAGGCTCAGTTGGGCAGTGTCAATTTTGATGCCGCGCGATTCGGCCACATCTGACATGTTCAGGGCGGCTACGACTGGCACGCCCAGTTCGAGCACCTGCACCGCCAGGTACAGGTTGCGCTCCAGGTTGGCCGAATCGAGCACGGTTACGACCACATCCGGTTTCTCGTTCAGGATGTAATCGCGGGCGATGACCTCCTCGGGCGAGAAGGCCGTCAGGCTGTAGGTGCCGGGCAGGTCGACCATCTTGACTTCGACGCCATCCTGTGAAAAATGGCCTTCTTTTTTCTCGACGGTTTTGCCCGGCCAGTTGCCGACATGCTGGCGCGAACCGGTCAGGGCGTTGAAAATACTGCTTTTTCCGGCGTTGGGGTTGCCCGCCAGCGCCACGTGAATCTGGTTCATAAAATTTCTCCTGGGATAATTTCGACGATGATTTTCTGGGCCATGCTGCGCCCTATCGCCAGGCGCGAATCGCGCACTGAAAGCAGGAGCGGGCCGCCCGCATCCTGGATGACCGTGACCTCAACGCCGGGCGTCAGCCCCATGGCGTTCAGGCGGCTGGTCAGGCCCTCGTTGGCGTTGACGCTTAGCAGCCGGGCGCGTTCGCCCGGCCCGAGCATGGAGAGGGGCAAGGCCCTCAGGGCGCGGCGGAGTGGGGAGGCGGCAGCCATGATCATGCGCTTACCGGCTGGACAAGAATATCTCCCGCTTCGGCCTTGCGCAGCGAGAGATGGTAGCTTTTGATCAGGAAGTCCATAGGGTCGCCGAGCGGGGCGATCCGCTCGACCTGGATAGTTTCGCCTTTGACCAGTCCCATGGCGAGCAGACGCTGTCGCGCCGCCCCGTTGAGATTGACCTTGACGATCAGGCCGCTTTGTCCGACCTTGAGCTGGTTGAGGGGGATGATGGTTTCTGGCATACTTGCTCCTGTGAAACACCGCTTGCGGCGGGCTGGTTGGGAACTTGAAACGTGATTAGTATATGCTAATTTTATAAATTAGTCCAAGATGAAAATAATGATTTGCTATGACAAATGTCACAAATCTGACGGGTTGTGTATTCGTCAGCAGCATATTGCATAAATCTTTTGGACACGGAACTCGCAGAAGTTGCTGAACACGCGGAAACAGCCGGTTTTTGCGCGCATTCTGGGTGTTCCCGCCGGCCCGGTGATTTTGCGGGTGTACTGATTTATCTCAGCGGGTGCGCAACTTGCTCTTGACTAACACAAAATCCGTGAGATTCTGTGTAACCCGCGTAACGCCTGCGCTGCAAGTGCAGGTGTTACGGGGAGAAACGCGGATTGTTTGAGAAATCCGGCTGCATCCAGCCTTTTCCACGCTCGCCTGCGTCCAAACCAAGCCCGGACGTAAACGCCCGGGCTGTCACGCAGCGTCCGATAAATCG
>DAOTZM010000049.1:0-9536 GCA_034434035.1 Anaerolineales bacterium | reverse complement strand
TGTCAACATGCGCCGCAAGTTAACAGGCTGCCTGCGAACCGGGATGAATAAACTGATGCCCATCGCAATCAAAAAACCAAACACCAGGTTGGGAAGGAACTTTTCACCCGGCTGGTGTGTGAGCGCCAGGTAAACAAGCATAAGGGGTATGGCGATTTGCAAACGTCCTATCATTTTCGGAAAATCCTAATTCCACGTTACGGTATATTGACATGCGGCAAAGCGCTGACGGCCTGGATGTAGTTTTCAGGCTGGGACAAATTCGCAACCACATAATAGGCCGCGTTGACCAGCGGCTCGCTCCAGATGCCAAGCACAAGGCAAAGGACAATCAGGATGGCCGGCGCTGCCAGGCGGTCGCCTTGCTTGGGCTTAATCTCCGGGTTGGGCTCGAACCAGATTTTCATGAAGGCGCGGATAACGTACACCAGGCTGACAATGCTTGCCAGGCCGATAATCGCCAGGGACAGGTATTGCTGGGCTTCGATGCCACTCCAGAATATCATTAATTTGCTAATGAAGCCATTCAGCGGGGGAATCCCTGCCAGGGACATGCCGCCCATCAGGAAGAGGAAACCTGCCGCAGGGCTGAGTTTGCCTACGCCCACTACCGAGGTGAACGATGCGTCTTTGTTCGGGGTGCGGCTGGCCATTGCGCCGGCCATCATCAGCATGGCCGCCTTGGCGAGCGAGTGGTTGAACGAAAACACCAGCGCGCCGGCCAGGGCCAGCGGTGTTCCCCAGCCAATCCCAATCATGATGAACCCGAGTTGCCCCATCGTCGAATAGGCCAGCATACGCTTGACACTGTAAGTGCCGGTTGCGCCCAGGCCGCCATAAACGACGCCGATAACGCCCAGGAGAACCAACAGGGGGTTCAGCAGCGCAAAATCGGGGAAGAGCATCAGGGTGATGCGGAAAAAGGCATAGACGCCGACCTTGACGACCACCGAGGACAAAACCGCATGAACCGGGGTCGGGGCAGCCGTGTGAAAATCGGGCTGCCAGAAGTGGAAGGCGAATCCGGCGCTTTTGACCAGGAAGGTGGCCGTCAGGAAGGCCAACCCGGCCAGGGCCAGCGGGTCGTTGGGATTCTGCCGAATGGCCTGCGCCAGCCCCGCCAGGTTGAGCGTGCCATAGACCGCATAGAGCGCGCCAACCGCCAGAAGGAAGAACACGCTTCCGACGGTACTGATGAGCAGGTACTTGTACGAAGCCTCCACGCCATATTTATCATCTGCCATGCCGGTCAGGACCGCGCCGCTGATGACAATGAGTTCGGCAAATACGAACAGATTGAACAGGTCGCCGGTCAGGAAGGCGCCGGTCATGCCCGTCGCCAGGCCGAGAAATACCGGGTAGAATGCCGGGTACTGGGCCACTTTTTCAATGGTGCCGGTGGCATACAGAATGCCGCCGGAGATAACCACCTGCGTCATGACCACCATGAAAACGGCCAGCGGGTCAGCCACCAGGGTAATCCCGGCGGGAACCGGCCATAGCCCTGGCTGCAGGGCCAGGGTTTCGCCAACGATAAATACCCGCCAGGCCAGGGCCAGGGAAAAGGCCAGGGACATGACCATGAACGTCAGCGCCAGGCCGGCCTGCAAGCGGCGTTGTTTACGCACCAGCAGGGTGACAACGATGCCCAACGACGGGGTGAGGAACGGGGGAAGTACGAGCCAGTCCATTAGTGACGCAATCCTTCGATACGGTCTGAGTCGCTGGTTTTATAGCGAAATCCCATCACATAGAGCAGGCTCAGGCTGAAGGCAAAGAAGCCCGCGCCAATGACAATGGCCGTCAGAACCAGGGCTTGCGGCAGCGGGTCGCTTATCTGCCCCTCGCCCCCATAGTAGGCTGCAATCACGCCGTTATAGGCCCCGGTCGTCAACAGGAACATATTGACGGCATTGGTCAGGATGACGAGGCCAATCGCCACCCGAATCAGGTTGCGGCGCAGGAGTTGGAAAACTCCCAGCGCAAACATCAAGCCAATGGCAAAAGCCGTAAACAAATTTAACATAGCGCATATCCGTTTTGCGTGTATCGTTTAATTTTGACCGATTTCGGTCAGGAGCGTGTCGCTCTCTTTGTCTTGCTCGGCGGGGTGTCCCAGGTTATCGAGGATAAGCACCGATGCGCCCATCACTACCAGGCAGATGGCAATTTCGAATACCAGCCCATTGCCCAAGACCACGCCCGCCGGTAATATCTCGGAAATTCGAAGCAGCGCGCCGTAATCTACAGGAGCAAAAAAACCTTTCAGCCCTTCCCCGCGCCCGTTTCCCCACAGGAAACCGGGCAGGGAGTTGACGAAAGCAATGCCCACCCCTATTGCAATGAAACGCACCGGCTTGAGCCATGACAATTTCGATTTGATGGCGTTATACCCAAAGATGATATACCAACTGGAAATTGCCAGGCTGATAATGATTCCGGCGGTAAACCCATCGCCCGGCTGGTCATGCCCAAACAGGAGATGCGTCATCGCCAGGATGACCGCCAGCGGCAGCAGGGCATAGGCCAGCAGGTGCAGGAAGGGGGAGGTGGGCAGGCCAAAGGAGCCGGTCGGTTCGCCGGGCGGATTTTGGGGTTCTTGCGGTTCGAGTTGCTCGTTTGCATCGCGCCTCGGGACAGGCTTTCCGGCTTTGCGGACCGTGTAGTGCAAAATGGTGTAGATTCCCAGGGCAGCCAGGGCAAAGACCAGGATTTCCAGAACGGTATCCAGCGCGCGGAAATCCACTAAAATCGCGCCGACCACATCCTTTGCGCTTGCCAGTGATTTGGCATTCTGGGCGTAATATTCGGAAGCGATGCTTTCACGCGGGCGGGTTTCGAGCGCCGCAAACGAGACGATGAAAACAAGCGCGCCCAGCGCGAGCGAAATTAAAACATCCCGTGCCAGTCCTTGCCGGGTTTGGTGATAAGTGAATTCCTGGGCCTTTTTGCGCAAACTGCGCGGAATGATGGTCAGGGTCAGGACAAGGATGACTGTCACAAACACATCGACCACCACCTGGACCAGGGCAACATCGGGCGCGGGCTCGAACGCCATCCAGGCAGCCACCGCCAAACCCGAAACGCCAAAGCCGATAATCGCGTGCAAATCACGCCGAATGACCACGCTGACCAGGGTTGCGCCAACCGCAATGACCAGGGCTGAAACGCGCAGGAAGGGGAAAAGCCAGTTTACAGTGGGCAGGGCCAGCAAATTGGCGGCCTTGAAAACTTCGACGGGCAGGCCGCCGAAGGCCGCCACAATGGCGATGGTCGTCAGCAGCATGATGCTGATGTAAAAGCGGATTTGTCCCCGCTGGAGCAGGGTGGAGGCGCGCGCCCCCCAGTCAATCAACTTCAACGCGGCATCGTAAACAGCATTGGCGCTCAACCCGGGCAGGAAGGCCGACAGGATGGGACGAACCCGCGCCAACTGCCAGAACAGCAGGCTGCCGAGCGTCACCGCAACCACAGAGAGCAAGAGCGGGACGTTGATGCCCGTCCACAAGGCAAGGGAAACCTTGACTTTTGCGCCATAAGAGGCTGAGGCAGCGTCGGCAAGGAAATTGGCAAGGAAAACAGGCCCAGACAGGAGGCCAACCAGGAGGGACAGAAAGGCCGGGATGGCCGGAGCCAGCCAGAATCCCCATTTGGGGTCGTGTCCATGCGGCGGATGCTTCGGGTCTGCCGGTTGGCCGAGGAACACCCCGCGCAGGAGCAATCCCGATTGCGCCAGGAGCATGGCCCCGGCCAGCACCGTCATCAGCGGGAAGAAAAAGTCAAGGCTGGCGGGCAGCCCTGGGGACAAGACGCTGGCAAGCAGGGTCTCCTTGGCCAGGAATCCGAACAGGGGCGGCAGTCCGGCCATCGAAAGGGCCGGCACCAACACCAAAATAAACAGGATGGGCATCTGCCTGCGCAGGCCGCCCAATTTGCGAAGGTCACGCGTACCAGTCTCATGGTCAATGATGCCCGCCGACATAAACAGCGATGATTTATACAGGGCATGCGCCAGGATGCCTATCACCAGGGCCTTGTAGGCATATTCACCGCCCTGTCCGATGAGGGCAACCAGCACCCCTAATTGTGAGATGGTCGAATAGGCCAGCAGGGCCTTCAGGTCATTTTGTTTCAGGCCGAGGTAGGCCCCGGTCAGCATGGTGGCGAAACCGAACAGACTCAAGACCCAAAACCAGGTCTCATTTCCGCCTATTACAGGATTAAGACGCGCCAGCAGGTAAACCCCGGCTTTGACCATCGTGGCCGAATGCAGGAAGGCGCTGGCCGGGGTGGGCGCGCTCATGGCTTCGGGCAGCCAGATGTGGGCCGGGAACTGGGCGCTCTTGGTAAAAGCGCCCAGGGCAATCAACGTAAAGAAGGCCGGGTAAAGCGGGTGATTGCGCAGCAAATCGCCGCTGGAGAGCAGGGTCTTGAAATCGGAAGCGCCAAGAATGACCATAATAAAGGCGAACCCGGCCAGCAGGGCAATTCCGCCGCCTCCGGTGATGAACAGCGACTTGAACGCGCCCCGGCGGGCGGCTTCATCCTTGTATTTATAGCCAATCAGCAGGAAGGAGGAGATGCTCGTTCCTTCCCAGAACAGGAACAGGGTGATTAAATCACCCGCCAGCACCACGCCCAACATGGCAAGCATGAAGAGCAGGGTGTAAGCGAAGAAGCGATACTCGATATTCGTTATTCGAGGTTCGTTATTCGATATTCGATATTCGTCGTTATTCGAGACTCGGGGTTGGGGCTTCGAGTTTCGAGTTTCGAGTTTTGAGTTATCGAATATCGCCTTATTGTGTCCCGAATTATCGAAGTAGTATCCCGTATAAACGACAACCAGCGCGCCGATGCCGGTAATGATGAGGCCGAACAAGGCCGAGAGTCCATCGAGATAGAGTGAAAAGTTCAAGCCCAGGGAGGGAATCCAGGGGATGGAGAATTCCAGGGATTTTCCATGCAGTTGGGTCGCGGCATAGAGCAGCGCGCCGAACGAGGAAAGGGGAAAGATGGAAAAAATCCAACCGGCTTGCGGATTGGTGAGCGGCGCGCGGCGCAGGACAAGAACAGCTATGATACCGGTGATAAGTACCAATAGCGGGATAACAAGGGAAATGGGCAACATATCAGGCATCTACAAGGTGTTCAGGAAATTTCAGGCGGTTTTGCGCGGCTTTCGAAGGTCAAGGAACACGGAAACGACGAGGGTCAACAAGGTAAGCGGGGCAACGAACCAGACCATCACCAGGTTGAAGGCCGGCGGGGCAGCGTGATGCGATGCCGCCAGGATAAGGTAAGCCGTGTAAGCGGCGTAATACCCCAGGAAGAGCCAACCTTCCCAGCGGTCAATCCGGCGCCCGGTGAAGAAAATCGGCAGGGTAGCGATGGCAGCCGCTATCATGACCGGGATGTCAAACGCAATCGCCGACGAGGAAACGGGCAAGCCGAGGGGCGAGGCCAACCCGGCCAACCCCAGCACCGCGAGCAGGTTGAACAGGTTACTGCCGATAACATTTCCGACTGCAATATCGCGCTCGCCTTTGATGGCGGCGGCAATCGATGCGGCAACTTCAGGCATAGACGTTCCGGCGGCGACGATGGTCAGCCCAATGATGAGGTCGCTCAATCCGAGCCAGCGCGCAATCGAAACCGCGCTCTCTACCAGGAGGTCCGAGCCGTAGACCAGGAGGCCCAGCCCAACCACAACCAGGCCAATATTGACAACCCAGGGCCTCCAACCGGTTTCTCCTTTACCGGCATATTCCTGCTCATATTCCTGTTCCACTTCCCGATTGTTCTCCCGGCGGCTTTGGATGATGAGAAAAACAGTATAAACGACAACACCCAGGAACAGCAGGCCGGCTTCCAGCCGCCCGATGACGCCATCCAGAGACATAAAATATGCCAGGAAAGAAACGCCAATCATCAGCGGCAGATCGAGTCGAATGAGTTGCTGCTGGACAATCAGGGGCGTAATGACCGCCGAGATGCCCAGGATGAACAGGATATTGAATATATTGCTCCCCACCACATTGCCAACTGCGATATCCGCCTGCCCTGCCAGCGAAGACTGGACAGACACTGCCATCTCAGGCGCGCTGGTGCCAAAAGCGACGACGGTCAGGCCAACGACCAATGGTGAAATGCCTGCTTTGGCCGCCAACCGCGAAGCGCCGCGCACCAGCCAATCTGCTCCCAAGATGAGAAAAGCCAGGCCGCCTAAAAAAGATGCCACCGTTAAGAACGTCATTGTTTTTCCTCTCGTTTTTCCTCGTAGTATTTTAGCAAACGATCATAAAAAACACCCGCTTTGGATGCGGGTTTTGATATTTTTCATAGGCACGTTATCAATACCTGTCCAGCAGCCATCTCTCCTTATTTCTCTACGCCTGGCGGCGCATACGAAATTCATAGACAAGCGAGAGGACCAGTGTCAGCGCGGTCAATGGCAACACCAACCAAACCAATACCATGTTGACCATTGGCAGGGCCTCGTTACCGGTGGCTTTCAGGATAAGATAAATTGTATAGGCCACGTAATAGCCCAAAAACAGGAAACCTTCCCATCGCTCGATATAAAAGCCGGTAAAAAAGATGGGAAGCGTAACCACCGCAACGGCTATCATCACCGGAATGTCGAAAAGGAGCGCAGCCTGCGAAACGGGAATTCCAACCGGGACGACGATGGAGCTTAAGCCCAATACAAAAAACAGGTTAAAAATATTGCTGCCAACCACATTGCCGACCGCAATGTCGCGCTCCCCTTTGGCCGCTGCCACGACCGAGGTCGCCAGTTCGGGCAGGGAGGTGCCAACCGCCACCACCGTCAGGCCGATGACCAGTTCGCTGACTCCCATCCAGTGCGCCACTTCAACGGCGCTATCCACCATCCAGCGCGCGCCCAGCACCAACAATCCCAGACCAGCCACCACCAGCCCGATATTGAGCAGCCAGCCGCGCAGGTTTTTCTGTTCACCCGGGCTGTATTCCTGCTCATACTCCTGCTCCACCTCGCGGCTCTCCTTGCGGCTTTGGCGAATCAGGAACCAGATGTAGGCGGCCAGCGCGCCAAAAAAAATAAACCCTTCCAGCGTGCTGATGCGACCATCCACGGCAAACAGGTATGTCGCAATTGAAACACCTATCATCAGCGGGACATCCTGCCGCACTACTTGCTGCCGCACCACCAGCGGCGCAACAATGGCAGAAACGCCCAAAATAAGCAGGATGTTTGCAATGTTGCTGCCAACTACATTACCAATGGCAATATCAGGCTGACCGCCCATCGCCGCTTGAACGTTAATCGCCAGTTCCGGGGCGCTGGTGCCAAACGCCACCACCGTCAGGCCAATGACCAGCGGTGAAATGCCGGCCCAGGCTGCAACGCGCGAAGCGCCGCGCACCAACCACTCTGCGCCCAGGGTAAGCAAAGCCAAGCCGGCAACAAAGAAAATTCCTGTGAGGATGGTCATATCGATTCTGTCTCCAAATGGCTCGCGGCGGCGAAAAGTCCGCCA
Source organism: Anaerolineales bacterium (assembly GCA_034434035.1). Classification (GTDB taxonomy): domain Bacteria; phylum Chloroflexota; class Anaerolineae; order Anaerolineales; family Villigracilaceae; genus UBA5195. The sequence continues at coordinate 2,013 of DAOTZM010000049.1, read as the reverse complement.
GGAATTTTTATGAGATAATGACGCTTATCATACCATCACTCTGCCTTTCCTTTAGTGGTGAATCAGCAAGAAGCGAGGATAAGGTGAGCCTGCAACTGCAAAACCCAGCCGTGTTGAACAAAGAGCAGTGGGATACGGCCCTGCTGCTGGGCTTCTTTACCGTTTTCTACAACCTGGTCGAGGGCCTGGTCTCGGTTTATTTTGGCGTTTCCGATGAAACCATCGCCCTGTTCGGGTTCGGCGTCGATTCGTTCATCGAGGTCTTATCAGGCGTTGGAATCATTGCCATGATTCTGCGAACTCGCCAAAATCCAGACACCCCACGCTCCCCATTCGAGCAGACCGCCCTGCGCATCACCGGAACCGCCTTCTATATCCTGGCTGCCGGGCTGGCGCTGACCATCGTGGTCAACCTGGTAACCGGCCACAAACCCGAAACCACCGTACCGGGCGCAATCATCTCTACGATTTCGATTGCGGTGATGCTGTGGCTGGCAGCGGCCAAACGCGAAGCAGGCCGCGCCCTCAACTCGGCCCCCATCCTGGCCGACGCCAACTGTACCATGACCTGCGTCTACATGTCGATTGTGCTGCTCGCTGCCAGTTTGGTGTATCACCTGACCGGATTCGGATTCGTCGACAGTTTGGGCGCTGCCGGGCTGGTTTACTTTTCCTTTCGAGAAGGGCGTGAAGCCTTCGAGAAAGCCGCAGGGCTGGCGTGTGGCTGCGAAACGGACTCGTGTGAACAGTAGTAGAATCCCTGCATACGTCCTGAAAGGATAACTCGATGTTGAAAATTTTGTTGGTGGAAGACATGCCCGACACGGTCGAGTTGGTGCGCAGGGCATTGTCGGCGCATGATTACGAAGTCGTCCACGCCCCCGATGCCGAAACGGGATTACAGATGGCGCTCGACGAACGCCCACATCTCATCCTGCTCGACCTGGGCCTGCCCGATTACGACGGTCAAACCCTGGCAGGCTGGCTGCGCGCCGAACCAAGCCTGACGGGCATTCCCATCGTCGCCTTTACCGCCTGGCCGCAAGAAACAGCCCGCAAAATGGTGGAAAGTTACGGCTGCAATGGGTACATCCAGAAACCCATCCAGAAGGTCAAAGATTTCGTTGACCAGATTGACTCCTTCCTGAAAACCGGCTGAAGCCGCCTGCCATGACCGACGAAAAAATCCAACTCATTCCTGCCAGCCGCTTCACCATCGAACAATTGACCGCCATCTATAACCAGACTCGCGTCGATTACCTGGTTCCAATGCCGATGAACGCCAAGCGACTGGGAGACTACATTGCGGATTACGATGTGGACCTTGACCATTCTCTGGTTGCCATGCAAGGGGATGAATTGCTGGGCGTGGCCATGCTGGGCGTGCGCGAAGGCCGCGCCTGGATAACGCGCCTGGGCGTGCTGCCCAACATCCGGCGCGGCGGCGTGGGGCAGGCCCTGATGAACGGCCTGCTCGAAAACGCAGCCAAACTCAACCGCAACTTTGTCATGCTCGAAGTTATCAAAAACAACGCGCCGGCCCGCCAGTTATTCCTGAAATTGGGTTTTCGAGAAATCGGGGAATTGCTGGTATTGCGCCGCGCGCCGGTCGTTCCCCCACCCGACCCGGTCGTTGCGGATGCCCGGCGGCTCGAACGCATCGACGCCCTGCGGCTGGCCGGGCGCGACCGCGGCACCATGCCCTGGACCAACCAATCCGAAACCCTCATCAATGCGCAAGAGGTTTCCGGGTTGCAAATTACACTTGCCGATGACAGCCAGGGCTGGTTAATCTATCAACGCCAAAAATTTATCCTCACCCGTTTTGCCTACAAAACCGAAGTGGGCAACCCGGCAACAGTGGCTTATGCTTTCCTTTCGCACCTGCACCACCAATATCCCCGGCTCGATACCCACCTGGAAAACATCCAGGTCAACGACCCGCACCTGCCTGCTTTTTATGAAATGGGCTATGTCGAATCTTTCCGGCGCATCGAAATGTGGCTGGGCAAC
>DAOTZM010000048.1:0-28740 GCA_034434035.1 Anaerolineales bacterium | reverse complement strand
CGATAGGCAATTTCCTCGGGGCAGGAAATCATCAGCCCCTGCCGGTCTTGCACCGCCTGGACGAAATTGGCCGCCTGGAGCAGGGCCTCGTGCGTGCCGGCATCCAGCCAGGCCACGCCGCGCCCCAAGACTTCCACCTGCAACTTGCCCTGTTCCAGATAGATGCGGTTCAGGTCGGTAATCTCCAGCTCGCCGCGCGGGGAGGGCTTCAGGTTGGCGGCCAGTTCCACGACCCGTGAGTCATAAAAGTAAATGCCTGGCACGGCATAGTTGGAGCGCGGCTGCTTGGGTTTCTCTTCCAGGCTCAGGGCGCGGCCTTGTTCATCGAATTCGACTACGCCATAGCGCTGCGGGTCGCGCACCGGGTAGGCAAAGATGAGCGCGCCTTTGGTCAGGCGGGCGGCGCGTTCCAGGATGCTGACCAACCCCTGACCATAGAAAATGTTATCGCCCAAAATCAGGCAGGCCGGTTCGCTGCCGACGAACTCCGCGCCCACCCGGAACGCATCCGCCAGGCCGCGCGGCTGGTCCTGCTCGGCGTAGGCGAATTTCATGCCCCATTGCGTCCCATCGCCCAGCAAGCGCTGGAAAACAGGCAGGTCTTCGGGTGTGCTGATGACCAGCACTTCCCGTATCCCGGCCAGCATTAGCATGGAAAGCGGGTAGTACACCATCGGTTTGTCATAAACGGGCAACAGTTGCTTGCTGGCGGCTAGCGTGAGGGGGTGCAGGCGCGTGCCGCGCCCTCCGGCCAGGATGATTCCTTTCATGCGTTTCTCCTCCGTAAAAATCAATCGAATAGTTCGGCCTGAGAGAGCGGCAAGCCGGCCGCATCCTTGGGCGAGACGATAGGCGCGGGGCTTGCGGGCCAGCGAATTCCCAGGGCAGGGTCGTTCCAAAGAATGGTGCGTTCCCATTGCGGCGCATAATAATCGGTTGCTTTGTACAAGACTTCTGCCTGTTCACTCAAAACGTAGAAACCGTGCGCAAACCCCGGCGGAATCCAAAGCATGGTTTTGTTCTGCGCCGAGATGTGGATGCCCATCCATTGACCAAAAGTCGGCGAACTGCGTCGGATATCAACCGCGACATCGAAAATTTCACCAGAAATGACTCGTACCAGTTTGCCTTGCGGCTGTCGAATTTGGTAATGCAGTCCACGCAGCACGCCTTTTCGGGAGAGGGAGTGATTGTCCTGGACAAACTCGAAAGGGATACCGGCTGCGGCAAAGCGCTCTTTCTGGTAACTTTCCAGGAAGAAACCGCGCTCATCTTCGAAAACACGCGGCTGGAGAATGAGAACGGCGGGGAGTTCAGATGCCAAAAAATTCATGCAAAATCCTGTAGAGTGGTATGCGGCATTCTCTCACACTGGGGCGGGCGCGTCAAGAAATTGGGAAAGGCGCGCTTGGTGGAGTTCGACACTTCCGGCTTCGGACAAAGTTGGGTGGTTTTTGGATTCGCAGTGACGGTCATCTCCGTACTTCCCTGTACCAGAATCCCTTTTCCCCCGAAACCCAGGGAACCAGGCCGCACAGAGTGGCTGTGGTGCTGTATTCGAGACTGTTATTCGCCACGCGGGGCGGGGCCGAGAGCCAGATGCCTCGAAGCCAGGGCAGGTGTCGGCCCTCACTGACAACCATGCGCTGTCCGATACAGAACTCGGCCAGATAGGGGCTTTTCAGCCAGGCGCGCGGGACGAAGGCTTCGGCCAGTACCGAGAGCAGCAACAGGAACACCAGCGCGATGACGGCCAGCGCGAGCAGGTTGGAGAGGCGGGCGGTGGCGAGTTGTGAATTTCCCATCGCTTTTATTATAGGACGGCGGCGAAAATTTTGTATAATCGAATCATGGTCAATAACGTCACCCGATTTCTCGATTCAAGAAAAGTCAAGTACACGGCCTTCGAGACGCCTGCCGAAAAACTGGGCGCGCTCGAAACGGCCCAATTCCTGAACCTCCCGCCGGAACAGGTTTTCAAAACGATTGTCGCCACCCGGGCCCGACCGGGCAAACCCATCCTGGCGGTCATTCCCGGCCCCCGCCACCTCGACCTGAAGGCGCTGGCGGCTGCTCTGGGTGAGAAAAAGGTCAACCTGCCGACCGAGCGCGAGGCCGAGCAGTTGACCGGCTTGCAGGCAGGCGGAATCTCGCCGCTGGCGCTCATCAACAAGGGCTTCCAGGTTGTCATCGACTCGGCGGCGCAGGGATTCGCCGAAATCCACGTTTCCGGCGGGCAGCGCGGGTTGAACATCTGCCTGCCGGTGAAAGATTTGGCGGCGCTGACCCAGGCCAGGTTTGCCGCCATCTCAAACATCGAATCCTGAAAGAATAAATTCCATGACATTTTCCGAACTCACTGACCAGTCGTGGGATGTGGTCATTGTTGGCGGCGGCCCGGCTGGTTTTTTTGCGGCCATCCGCTGCGCAGAACTGGCGAATTCTCGCTCCATGCCATTGCGCGTGTTGATTCTCGAACGTTCGCGCCGTCCGCTGGGCAAGGTGCTGATTTCGGGCGGCGGGCGCTGCAATGTGACCCACGCCTGTTTTGAACCGGCCCAATTGGTGGGATATTATCCGCGCGGCGGGTCGGCCTTGCGCGGGGCGTTTAGTCGTTTCCAGCCGCGCGATACGGCGCAATGGTTCGAAAAGCGCGGGGTGACGCTCAAGACCGAAGCCGATGGACGCATGTTCCCCGTTACAGACAGTTCCCAGACGATTGCCGACTGTCTGTTACAGTCGGCCCGCCGCGAGCAGGTGGTGTTGTGGCCTGAAGCAGCGCTGCGGCGCGTCGAAATCCTTGCGGGCGCGAATGATTCTTCACCCCGCTTCCGGTTGGGGTTGTGGCGGGCCAATCTCGAACGCGAAGCGGCGCTTACCGCGCGAAACGTTCTATTCGCCACCGGCAGCGATTCCTTCACGCATGAACTGATTCGCTCCCTCGGACACAGCCTGTCGGCGCCGGTGCCATCGTTGTTTACCTTCAATATCACCGACAAACGCCTGGCCGGCCTGGCGGGATTGTCTGTCCCGAATGCCGCCTTGCGGCTGGTGACGGAATCAGCCACGGAGAAAATCCCTGTCACTCCCCAGCAAGGCCCGCTGCTGATTACGCACTGGGGCTTGAGCGGCCCGGCGGCCCTGCGGCTTTCGGCCTGGGGGGCGCGCTGGCTGCATGAGCGCCAGTACCGCGCCGGGGTGTTGGTCAACTGGTTGAATCCGCTGACGACCGAAAAGGCCCTCGAAACGCTCCAGCGGCATAAAAGCCTGCCCGAAAACGCGCGCAAAAAGCCAGTGGCGCACGTCGTTTTTCCTGAAATCCCCATCCGGTTGTGGAAGCGGCTGGTCGAAGCGGCAGGTATCACCGAGAACCAGAACTGGGCCGATGTTTCCAAGCCCAGCCTGCGCCGCCTGGCCGAGGAATTAACCGCTGGCCGTTACGAGATTTCAGGCAAGGGACAATTCAAGGATGAATTTGTGACCTGTGGCGGCGTAAATCTTGATGAAGTTGATTTCAAGACGATGCAGAGCCGCCTGGTTCCCGGTCTGTATTTTGCCGGGGAAGTGCTTGATATTGATGGCCTGACCGGCGGGTTCAACTTCCAAAACGCCTGGACCACCGGCTGGCTGGCGGGCAGCGCGCTCGGTCAGTAAGTTTCATTGCGATTCAAAACAGCCCGCGCGGGCAAACTTGCGCGGGCTGTTTTTATAACGGGCATGTACGAGTTACGCTGCCTGTAGAAATTCCTGCTCGGCCAGCGCAACCGCTTCCTCGAAAACTTCCAGGCCTTCATCGATTTCCGCCTTCGAGATGCACAGCGGCGGGGCGATGCGGATGACCGACTTGGAGCAGCCCAGCAGCAGCAGGCCGCGCTCGAAGCCGCGATGGACGACCGCGTCGCGCAGTTCGGGGGCGTATTCCTTCGTCTCTTTGTTCTTCACAAATTCCACACCAATCATCAGGCCAATGCCGCGCACGTCGCCAATCGAAGGGTGGCGCGTGGCAATTTCCTGCAAAGCATCGAGGGTGTACTGGCCGACTTCGGCGGCATTCTGGAGGTATTCGCGCTGAATCAACTCGACCGTCTTGACGCCTGCCGCGCAGGAGAGCGGGTTGCCGCCGTAGGTGTTGCCGTGCGCGCCGCGCTCCCAGGTCATGATGCTCTTGCGCGCGATGCAGGCCCCCAGCGGAACGCCGCTGGCGATGCCTTTGGCGCTGGTCAGGATATCGGGTTCGACGCCGAAGTGTTCGATGGCCCACCACTTGCCGGTGCGTCCCATGCCGCTTTGGACTTCATCCGCAATCAGCAGGATGCCGTATTTGTCGCACAGTTGACGCAGGGCTGGGAAAAATCCGGGCGGCGGGACGATGTATCCGCCCTCGCCCTGAATGGGTTCCAACAAAATCCCAGCCACTTCCTCGGCGGGCACAATCTGCCGGAAAATCTGGTCTTCGATGTAGCGCACGACCGCCTCGCCGTAATCTTCGCCCGGATTGCATTCGAGGATGGGACGGTAGGGATTGGGGAAGGGGGCGTGGGTGACGCCGTTCATCAACGGATAAAAGCCGCGGTGATAGGTCGATTTGCTGGCAGTGAAGGTCACGGCGCCCATCGTCCGCCCGTGAAAGCCGCCGGTAAAACCGATGAAGTTCGAGCGCCCGGTGTGAAAGCGCGCCAGTTTGATGGCCGTTTCGACCGCTTCGGTGCCGGAATTGGTCAGGAATGTGACCGCTTTTTCCTGCATGGGCGCAATTTCATCCAATTTTTCGGCCATTTCAATCATTTTGACGTGATAAAAGTCGGACGAGATGTGCAGGAATTTTTCGGCCTGCTCCTGGACGGCCTTGACCACTTCGGGATGGCTGTGGCCGGTGGAATTGACCGCAATCCCGGCCATGAAGTCGAGGAAGCGGTTGCCGTCCACGTCCCACAGCCACGCGCCTTTGCCATACTCCATGGCGAAGGGATAATCGCGCGGGTAGGAGGGGGAAATCACGGCCTCGTCGCGCTCGACCAGCGCGCGGGCCTTGGGGCCGGGTAAGTTCATCGGTTTCATGTAAACTCCTTGTTTGAAAGATAAAAGAAGAGAGAAAGTTCGTTTTGGCAGCAACGGTGAGGGATGGTTGAACGAATCTGACCGCAAAACGGCAGAAACAGATAAGAATGCGGCCTCCCGCAGGCGGGGGATAACGGGCTGGAATGGAAGGCGGGTTGGGTTTCTCCCCAAAAACAAAAAACCGGCCTGGGGGAGTCAGGTCAGGGTCAGCCGTCGGGCGGCAGCCCAAGCGCCGCAGCGTTGGGCGCAGTGGGGCAATCCAAAAAGACGATCAAGCGAATGCGGCTCATGCTGGAATTATATCGTAAACCCCCGTTCAATTTAGCGGCCTCGAATGGACGGAAATCATCAAGGCGCGCGATGAACATCCGGTTTCGGGTTACTTTCGGCCAAAATCGGCGGGAATTTCACCCCAGGCATTGGTATCCCACTTCAGGAGCTGCGCGCCCGGTTCGTGTTCCGCCAGCCAGGCTTCGGCGCGCTCGATGAGCGCAAACAATTCGGCGTTGCGTTCCGTCCGTTGCAGTTCTGTGCGGCATTTCCTGGCCCGCGCCCAGGAAAGGGCGGTTTCACTATCGGAGTAAATCGGCATGGACAGGTTGTTTTTTTCCATCCATGCCAGGGCATGGACGAGCGCCAGGAATTCGCCAACGTTGTTCGTCCCGTCGGGAAGCGGCCCCCGGTGGAAAATTTGCTCCCCGGTTTCGGTCTGCACGCCGCGCCATTCGACCGGGCCGGGGACGCCGCTGCAAGCCGCGTCGACGCAAATCGAAGGCAAAAGTGGCTGGGTGGGCGCAAACAACCAGGCCTGGGTGGAGGCCGGTTTACCGCGAAACTGCTCGTAACTGCCGCGCAGCGCGGCTTCGGCAGCCGGGAAACTGTCGAAGGCTTTGAACTCGGCTCCAGGATAGCCCGATACCTGCGCGGAACAGGCCTCCCATGAGCTGAATATCCCGGCCTGGCGGCCTTTCCAGACAACGTAGAATTTTGCCTTTTTCATTGTCTTACTTCAACCCGGCAATCAACTGGCTGACATGGTCCAGCATACGCTGGCCGCGAAAACTTCCATAGAGCAGGCGCGCGGCGACTTGCTTGTCGATTTTATCGGGGGAACCGACGGCTTTTCCGATTTTTTGCAAGATGCCTTTGTCGCAGCGGTCGAGCAATTCGGTGGCGCGGTTGATTTCGGGGGAAAAAGTTACGCGCCGGTCCCACAGTTTTACATCGGAGGCATGGCCGTTGCCTTCCTTGTCGAACATAAAGCAAAAGGTGTGAAACAACTGGTGCGCCGTCTCGGTGATGTATGCGCCGGTGACGTGCGGGGCGTTCTCTTCGAAGTGGGCGTGAACCCGGTCTTTGAGTTGGGTCAGCGAAAGTCCGCCGACCTTGCCGAACTCGTGGAATTTGAAGATGATGGCCGGGCGGTACTCGTTGGGCGTCATGCGGATTTTTTGCGAGGCCAGAACCTGCAAATAGTTTTCGAGAATCGTTTCGGGTGAGGGCGGGGCTTCGGGGATGAGTTGCGCTTCGAGCTGGTCGCCGCTGGTGCGCAAGGTAATCATCTCCTGCTGGGCCTGGAGGAAGTCTTTGAAACTGGAAAAGTCGTAATTTCGCTCGCTGAAGGACGGATTCAACCGCAACATCGACTTTTTCAACTCCGAAGCAGGCATCCACTCGCCTTCCCAGGATTCCAACACGCGGCGCAGGAGCAGGCGGGCTTCGGTGATATCGAAGGAAGGGGCGGGCGCTTCGCTGGGCGAAGCTTTTTTGGGCTTGGCCGGGGCCGGCGGCGGGGCAATCAGTTTGTCGTAGAAGATGAACTCATCGCAGGCGTTGACCAGGTACTCGGCGCTCGCGCCGCTGATGCCAATCCCAATCACCACTTTGCCCTGTTCGCGCAGGCGGTGGACCAGTTCGGTGAAATCGCCATCACCCGAAACCAGCAGGACATGGGTGATGCGGCTGTTGGGGTTATAGAGCATCTCCAGCGCGTCGATGACGATGCGGATGTCGGCGGCGTTTTTGCCGCGTTTGCTGGAGACATGCACCAGGTCGATGCCCAGCCCCAACAAATCGCGCTGGACGCTGCGCTGCTCCGACCAATCGGCGTATGCCCGCCGCAGCACCGTCCGTCCGATGCGGCTGGCGGTTTCCAACACTTTATCCCACTCTACCTCGGCGTCTTTGCCGAGGGTATCGGTGACGCTGATTTCGATGTTATCGTAGTCAATGAAAACGGCCACCTGGGCAGAATCGTTATTCATCGGCCCTCCTTGAAATAATTTCTTTGCGCCGAGTATAAAATAGATATGAGCGGCTGGCAACCTTCGGAACAGAAAACCCCCACTCTCGCAGCATGGCAAGAATGGGGGTTTCGACTTCACGGGTGATTACCAGTTGATTGGCCCTGCTTTGCGATAGTTGCGCGCCAGGAGGCGTAAATCGAGCAGGTCAATGACTCCATCGGCGTTCAAATCTGCCTCGGCGGGGACGTTGGTATTGTAGTTCATGCCAATCGTCAGGGCATCGAACTGGTCAATCACATGATTGCCATCCAGGTCGCCAGCCAGTAAGATGATGGGAGGTAATTCCACCGTTTGACCGGCGCGCAGGTTCACCGGACCCTGCGCGGAGAGGAAACCGCTGGCGGTTATCCCAACGAGATAGGTTCCAGGCAAGAGTTCGAGACTGAATGTGCCGTCACTTGCTGCGGTGAGCGATGTCACCAGTCTGCCATCCATTGCGTAAAATGCGACTGTGGCGGGCTTGCTGACCTGGATGTGACCGTTGACCGTGCCGGTAGTGGGGGGTGGAACCGTGGCAGTGGGGCGAGGCCCAGGCGTCGAAGTCGGTGGGAAGGTTGGAGTGATGGTTGGTTCCAGAGTCAGTGTCGGAATCGGGGTGAACTCGGCAATGGTCAGGTCGGCGTTCAGGAAGGGCAGGCTGGTGAGCGTTTTGTCGTCGCTGGAGACGCGCGCCTGGCATTGCAAGTTGACTGGGCCTGCCTTGAGTGCTTTTGCCCGGAAAGTGAACGCCGCTCCGCTCTGGCTGGCCCGGTTTTCCCCGCTGGCTGCTATGGCGATGATGAAGGATCCCTTCTGGGGGCCATTGAGCGCCAGAACCGGGTCGTCGCCAAACAAATTGGTGATGGACATCTCGCTGATTTCGATTGCGCCTTCGGCAAAAGAGCAGGAAAATTCAACGCCGGAATAGCCTTGCCCTGGAACGTTGTTCAAGCCGAGCGTGACCAGCGCGGTCTCATTGGGCGCAATGCGGGTGGGCGTTATCTCGGCGTATCCATAAGGCTCAGCGGGTGGGGGGATGGTGGGTTGCTGGGAGGGTGCAGGCGTTGCCAACGGTGTTTTTGTGGGCTGCGGGGTGGCGGTCACAGGTGGGATGTTGTCTTTCGTCAGCCGCACGACTTCGCTTCCGTTCGGCAGGATTTCGACATAGCCATACACCGAGCCGATTTTTTTGTAAGCAAACCAGTTGCCGCTGTTGCTGCGGTAGTATGCCAGGACGCCATCCTGCCATACCGGCGGGATGTCGTTGAACAGTTCGTTTTCGGTAAACAACTTCGCGCGGGCCTGGCTCCAGGTGGCGCGGTCGTTGGAAACATCCCAATCGCCCACCAGCGAAACTTGCGGCAAGGTGCCGAGCAAGGCAGATACGTTGTCATCGATGGCTACGGTATTGTCTTCTTTGGCCCAGCGGTAACTGCCTGTCAGGGCCACTTTGAGCGGATGGTTGAGGCGGGTCTTTGCGTATTGGTTTTGACGCAGGAAGGTTTCGGTGCCTTCGTAGGTGAAAAAGATATGCGGCAATAGCCAGGGCGCGGAATATTCGCTCATGATTGCCAGGTTGGGGTTGGACTGCCGGGCCAGGGCAATGACTTTCATTTCACCCAGCACAAAACTATCGCCGTTTTGCACCTGTTTGCCTGCCGGGAACCAGTCGCCGGCGTCCATGCCGAGGGTATCCATGTACGCGCCGACTGCGCCGTATTTGTTCAGGTAGTTATTCAGATTGCGGGGCAGGTAATTCCTGAATTTATCGGAGGCAGGATGCAGCAGGTGGAGTTCCGAGTCATACGTCCCGCGCGCATCGGCCCAATAGGTTTGCCAGTTGGCGGGCGTTCCCGCGTAATCTGGCGTAAATTGGTAGCCGGGTGGCAGCCAGCCCATCCCGCTCAACATGCTCAAACGGCGAGCGGCACCCTGTTCGTTGAAAACCAAGGTGTAGGGGTGGTAAAGAATCATCGGCCAGCCATATTGACGGACATATTGCATTTCAATAGCGGTCGGGCGGTCGCTGTTGCGCACCAGGGCAGGGTCGCCAAACAGGACGATGCGGTCGCCGTTCCACTCGTAGTACAGGGTCTTGTGCGGCGGCGTAATGGAGGCCAGTTCGGCGAATTTGCGCGGTTTTTCGCTGTAATCGTTGTTGGCGGCCTCGAAGACGGTATGGATATTTCGCACCCAGGGGGCGGCATTCTGCCAGAGCGGTTTTGCGCCTGTGCGGGTTTCGAAGACTGCCTTCCAGCGGCGGGCGGCTTCGTACCAGGCCGGGTAGGTTCCAATACGCCATGTTGGGGAGATAATTTGTTGTTTGTTCGCCGCCGCCACGTCCTGCCCGGCATATAAAACGAGATGGTCATAGGCCGGGCGGTGGATCAGCTCAATGTTGTCGGGCGCGTAGCGGGTCGATTCCGACCAGACGCCGGCCACCGATTGGTTTCCCTTGATAACGGCCACCGTTGGCGAATACAACCCGAAGCCAGGGAACGAAACCTGGTCATCTTTGGCGGCATCGGAACGGAAATACTCCGCCCCGCTGCCCAGGATGACCGATTGCGTGGCGAAGTTCATGATTGGCAGGTCGAGGCGGAAGGGCTGAAGCCCTGCTGCGCCTTCCGTGGCGGTGATTTGAACCAGGATTTCGCTGTTCGAATCGACCGTGATGTCATAGACCAGCGTGCTGCCAGGCGCGGGCAAGCCGTTGTAGTACAGCGTGGAATACGTTAGCCGCCCGGCATTGGGCTGGAGCAGGGAGAATGTCACCGTCGAAGATTCGGTCGGCCAGCGCAGGTAATAATTCCCGCTGGCGTCTTTCGAGGAGAACCCGATAAAGCCCTGGGTAACAGAGGGACGATTTTGGGTGGAACTGCCGTTGACCAGGACTTCACCCGAGACTTTCTCTTTGAGATAATTGATTGCGCCGTTCTCGAAGCGGATGTCCAGGCTGCTCGTGCTGATGGAAAGCACGCGGTTGGCGAAATTGAAAGATACAGGCAACTGCCTTTCTGGCGCAGCCAGCGCAGGCTGGGAGCCTCCCCAGGCCAGGCAAAGTATCGCCAGGGCGGCAATGAACCGATAAACTTTTGTAAACATTATCAGCCTTCCTTTCTCATCTGATAGATGGTTCAAGCGGAGCGAGGCCTGCGCGACCGACGAGCAGGCAGTACCGCGTTTTGGGCCCAGGCAATATCATCCTGACCCCATGCCTGGCTGCAATTTTGGATTGCGCTGAACCAGGGATGGGGGAAAACAAAATTCGCCTGACGAAAAGAGAAAGTTGAGAAACCGTTGGAACGGTTCGTGCATGGGGCCAAACGCTGGGGCGGCGGCTGCGAAATGAATTTACCGGTCCTGAGGAAACTCGATGAGTGCGTCTCTATTCCTTTGGACATTCTCATTATGAGATAAAACGATATAATCCAGAATATGACCTCGGTACTAAAAATATTGAAAAGCGGTTACAGATTTGTAAACACGTCTATACGACTTAATTATGAACTTAATATGGTTTTCCTGGAAAATTTTGTTCTCGATTTCTACACGGAGTCTTTCACGCTATGCGCATTGGAATGATGGCAGATGTCTATAAACCCCACATCAGCGGAATCACCAACTATATCGAGTTGAATAAGCGCTACCTTGAACAGGCCGGGCATGATGTCTTTGTTTTTACTTTTGGCAACGAAGACTACCAGGATGACGAACCGCATATTATCCGCTCTCCCGGCCTGCCGCTGGTCGATACGGGCTATTACCTGTCCTTCCGGCACAGCCGCCGGGCCAAAAAACTGCTGCAAACGATGGATGTCGTTCACGTCCATCATCCTTTCATGAGCGGACGGCTGGCCCTGCGCTACTGCCAGCCGCTCAACATCCCGGTCATTTTCACGAATCACACCCGCTACGATATCTATGCCCAGACCTATCTGCCCGGAATCCCGGCTGAAATCAGTGAGGGCCTGCTCGAAACGTACATGCCCGATTTCTGCGCGGCGGTGGATATGGTCATTTCGCCCTCGCCGGGCATGGCCGGGGTATTGCGCCGCTTCAAAGTGACTGCGCCCATTACCATCGTTCCCAACGGCGTGGACTTGAATCGGTTTTACAAGTCCGATGGCCGCGCGCAGCGTGAGCGTTATGGCCTGCGCGCCGATGACCTGTTGCTGGTTTATACGGGCCGCCTGGCCCCTGAAAAGAACCTGCCTTTCTTGCTCAAGGCTTTTTGTGGGTTGCGGGAGGCTCTTCCAAACGCCCACCTGCTGCTGGTTGGCGATGGCCCGGAGCGCGAGAAACTGGAAGAACAGGCCCTCGACAGTGGCTGCGGCGATTCGATTCATTTTGCCGGGCGCGTTCCGTACAATGAACTGCCCAGTTACCTTGCCATGTGCGATGTGTTTGTCACCGCTTCGGTGAGCGAGGTACATCCTCTTTCGGTGATCGAGGCAATGGCCGCCGGGCTGCCGGTGATGGGAATTCAGTCGGTCGGGGTGGGTGATACCGTCACGGATGGCGTCAACGGGTATCTTTCCAGCGAGGAACTGGCCGCCTTCACTGCCAAACTGACTCGCTTGTGCCTGGATGAATCGGCCCGCCGCCGCTTGGGTCAGCAGGCGCGCAAGGAATCCGAACGATATGACATCCAGCACACCACTGAAGAGATGCTTACGCACTACGAACGGCTTTCGCGCGAGGGTCACTCCCGCCAGCATGGGGTTGGATTCCGCTTTCGCAGTTTCCTGGAGAGACTCAAGAGATGAAACACAACCAAAAAACAGGCAGGTGGGGCGAAGAAGCGGCGGTGGCCCATCTTTTGGAAAAGGGGTATCGAATTTTGGGCAGGAACGCCCGCACTCCCTACGGTGAAATCGACATTATCGCCGGCATCGAGGACGTGACTGTTTTCGTCGAGGTCAAGGCGCGTACTTCGCGCAGGTTTGGCCTGCCCGAAGAAGCCCTGACGCCCCGCAAACTGAAACACATGCGCGCTGCCGCCGGGCATTACGCCGCCGAACATGAAATCGATACCTGGCAGTGTGACGCGATAGCCGTAGAGGGCATTCCGGGAGTCACCCCGCGCATCGAGCATTTCGAGAATGTCACGGCGGGGTTAGAGTGAAGAGGCTTTGCCCGGTAATAAATCACCGGGCCAGGGGGCAGCGCCCTGTGAACAGGGCTAAAAAGTCCGATTGATCGGACGCTGCGTGACAGCCCGGACGTTTACGTCCGGGCAGGAAATAGCAAACCACAAATTCCGTTCGAACAAGAAAAACTCAAAGCAATGATCGAAGAACGGGTCCATGTCGTCGAATCGCTGATTGCTGAACTTTCGCCGGCCCTGGCGGTGCATACCGGCCCTGGCACAGCCGGGTTGTGTTTCTACCCGGCCGAAAGTTAACCCGTTTGGGTCATGCCGAACTCATCCTTTGGGAGTATAGTAATTCTTACAAAATCGGATACTATAAGCAGGAATTTGCCATAGCCACGCGTATCTTTTTCACCCTTGGCGGGTTTTTTACCCAAACCCGACAGGTTTTACAGTTTATTCGTTGGAGAAAGAATTATGATGACCGTAGAACTAACCGTCCAGCATAACCCTAACCGCAGCCGGTTTGAAATCCAAATCGGAGACCACCTGGCCGAACTCGATTACACCCTCAACGCAGGTGTCATTACCTTTACCCATACTGGCGTCCCAGCCGAGCTGGAAGGGAAAGGGCTTGGCAGCAAACTGGCCCGCGCCGGGTTGGATTACGCCCGCGCCAACAGCCTGAAGGTCGTTTCGACCTGCTGGTTCATCAACGGCTACCTCGACCGCAACCTGGAATACCAGGACTTACTGAAATAACGCCGCGATACGCCAAAAACAACCGCCCTTTCCGAGATGGGAAAGGGCGGTTTGGTTTCCCATTGACCTTACTCATCCCCGCAGGACCACCGCCGCGCCATAGCCGACCACGCTGTGCGTATCGCCGGTCACGTCACCGGAAGTGGCGTGATGAAGCACCTTCGCCGTCTGCCCGCCCATGGCTTTGGCCGCCCACAAAACCGCTGCCAGCGCCCCCAGCCCGCAGGCCTCCCCTTTGCCCTGCTCCTCGACCTCGAACAATCCCTCCGGCGAGAAGGCCTCCACTTGCTCCAGTATGGCCCGGTCGAGCCGTCCGGCGGTTTCGGCGTTGTGGAAGTGCGAAAGGTCGGTGGAAGCCACCAGCAGGGCGTTCCTGCTGGTTAATGTTTCAGCCAGGGCCTCGCCCAGCGCGCGGCAAATTTCGCGGTCTTGCGCGCGCACCATCACCGGCAGCAGGGTAAAAGCCGATTTAATGGCGCGCTGGAGAAAGGGCAGTTCGATTTCGAGCGAATGTTCAGGGTCGTTGGCGACCGGGGTCAGCCCAAAGCCCAGGCGATGCACCAGTTTTCTATCCAAATCATGAACCAGGTCACGGTTGACCCGCAGTTCCCCCAACGGCGTGCCATAAGCGGCGTGCGCGGTTGTCATCAGGGAATATGGATAAGGATGGTGCATGGGAGAAACGACGGCCACCACCTCGGGCGCGGTTTGGCGGACAGCGGCAAAGGCAAACCCGGCCACCGGCCCCGAATAGATATGCCCGGCGTGCGGCGCAACCACCGCCAGCGGCTCGCCATGCAGTTCGGGCAGCG
Source organism: Anaerolineales bacterium (assembly GCA_034434035.1). Taxonomy (GTDB): domain Bacteria; phylum Chloroflexota; class Anaerolineae; order Anaerolineales; family Villigracilaceae; genus UBA5195. The sequence goes on along the minus strand of DAOTZM010000048.1, from coordinate 14,728 downwards.
CGGCGTGATTCATGAATCCATCCACCATGCGCGCGAGAATCTCCGGGTTCGCCTGGTACCAGGTCCCGGCAATTGGCGAGGGGCGAATTTCAGCAATTGCAGCCATAAGTACCTCCGCTCCTATTGTAGCACTTCCGGCATGTGAACAAAACAACGTCCCGAAGGTTTTGAAACCTTCGGGACGTTCAGTAACGCGCCAGGATATATTTTGTGGATTGGAACGCCAGCCCGGGCAGGTCGCCGCGCGCGAACCACTCGGCGGCGTCGGCGTCATCGCCCGCATGGAGAGTCCCCCCTGTCACCTGTCCCCGGTAAAAGATGACGAAATCGGCCCCCCGGGCATGTTCCCTGCCGTGACGAATCTCGATGATGCCGCATAACGCCACTTCGAGGCCGGTTTCTTCAAGACATTCGCGCGTGGCGGCTTTGGCGGGGTCTTCATCGGCATTGACAAAGCCTGCCGGGAGAGTCCACAGTCCGCGATGGGGTTCGTTGACCCGCCGCACCAGTAACACGCGGCCATCCTCCTCCACCAGCACGGCAGCGGCCACTTTGGGGTCGGCGAAATGAATCCAGCCACAAGATGGACAAACCGGTCGTTCACGGCCAAATTTGACCATCGAAACGACCGGCGTGGCGCAGCGTGGGCAGTAGTGAATATCTTCGGCTCTCATTATGAGCGTGCGTTTCTTCAAAATATCGTCCCGAAGGCTTTTTACGGATGAACCGCAGCCAAGGGGCGGCCTTCGGGACGTTCTCTATTTTTTGCTTTTTCGCCCAAAACGGGCCTGCGCCTGCCAGTTGATGAACCAGGCCGCGCCGCCTGCCAGCAAGGCTGTGACCAGTAAAGCAAGTTGCAGCCAGCCGGGAACCTGGAAAGGTTCGCGCGCCGGGGATTCGAGCGCGCGTTGTGCTTGCGCTTCTTCCCCAGCCATTTTGGCGGCGGGCATTTCTTCGGCGGCCTGGGTCGGTTCGGCGGCCAGGTTCATCGTTTCCTCAGCAGGGGCAGTGGCTGAATCCTCGGCAACATCGGATGGCGCGGGGCCCGCCGGGGCGATTGGCTCTTCATCGCCGCCTCCACCCGATTGCGGGCGTGGCGCTGGCGCGGCAGGCTGTTCCATGGCTTCGGTCATCGGGCCGCCGCCCATGCCATAGGCGGGCGCGGAGGCGGGAGCATTGGCGGTCAGTTGCCCAAGCCCATTGGCGGCGAAGGTCAACACCAGCAACAGGCTGGCAAAGACTGAGACAAAGCGAAAGAGCGGGAAACTGCGCGGGGCAGGGGCCTTGACACCGGCCATTTTGGGGGTCAAGGTGAAGTTGCGCGGCGCGCGCCGGGCCGGGAGTTTGCGCAGCAGGGTCCGGGTTTGGGAAAGCTGCCGGTAAACGGAGGACAATTCCGGGTCGGCGACGATGCGCATTTGCAGGCGCGCAGCTTCATCCTGGGGAAGTTTCCCATCCAGGAAGGCGGAAATTTGTTCAACGTCACGGAAAGAAGGAGTAGTCATAGCGCGGCCTCACTTTCCAGACGGAAGGCAGCCGGTAAAAGTTCCCAAAAGTCTTGCAGGCATTCGCGCAGGCGCAGGCGGGCGCGCGCAATGCGGCTCTTGACTGTGCCGAGCGGGGTGCGCACGGCGGCAGCGATTTCGGCGTAATCCAATCCCTGCAAGTCGGCCAGCACCACCACGGCGCGGAAGTCGGTCGGCAGGGCTTCGAGGCAGTGCTGGATGGCGTGTTCCAGTTCGGCGGCCTCGAATTTTTCTTCAGGACTCATCGAACCATCGGCCAGCCAGCGCGGCGATTCGATTTCCTCGGCGTCATTGTTTTCGGGTTCGAGCGGGGTGGTGGGGCGGCGTTTTTGGCGGCGCAGTTCGTCGTAACAGGCGTTGGTGACGGTACGCAGCAGCCAGGCCTTGAACGAGCCCCCGCGATAACTATTGATGGCTCGGAACGCAGAAATGAAGGCTTCCTGCGTGGCGTCGGCGGCGCGGTCTTCGTCGCCCAGGATGCGCAGGGCAGTGTTGTAGAGCGCGTCCTGGTAGGCCAGCACCAGCCGGTTGAAGGCCTCCAGGTCGCCGTGTTGGGCGTCGTGAATCAGGGCTGATTCGTTCATGGAGTTATTGTATCATTGGTGACGGAGTCCGAAGTCTCTTGACTTCGGACAAAATCGGGAGATTTTGGACTCCAAATCAAGCGGCAAGCCGCTCGATTCCAAAGACGCCTTCGAAGGTCTGGCGGGCGTCGGACAGGGCTTTCTCGAACCAGGCTGCTTCGGCGGGCAGGTACAGTTCGCGGTATTCGTTCTCCACCCAGGCGGCGGTTTTTGCGCTGGCGCCGTGCTGGTTGAGTTGGTTCTTGAAAATCGTAATCCGCAAACTGCGGGCGCCTTGCAGGATGGATTCGCCAAAGGTGCCGAACTCGCAGGCCGCGCCGAAGAACTTCGCGCTGGGAAATTCCTTTTCGACCATCTGGTATTCCCAGTCGGTCATGTCGCCTTTCATGGTGTAAAACTCATCGGGATTGGCAGCAGCGACGCGCGGCGCGCCATAGCGGGCGGTTATATCAGCGGCGGTCATCGTTTCGTGCGGCGAAGTGACCAGAGTCATCTGGTCGCGCGGCCCGTAACCGGTGTGCATGTCGAGGTGGATGATTTCTTGATACCCGGCGAAGGCGGAGCGGTATAACTCCATCATAGCCTTCGTCTCGGGCTGGAGCGCGGCCCCGCCAAAGTAGATGCCTTCCGGCTGGTGGTACTGTCCCATTAACGAGGCCTCGCGGATGCGGCGCGGGCCGAAGGTCAGCAGTTTTCGGACGGTTTGCGCGGCGAAGCGGATTTTTTCTGCCCAAAGATGGCCGAGCGGCCTTTGCGGATTGAGAAAGGACGAGAGCGCAGGATAATCGGTGTTGAAGCGCAGCAGGGAGGAGAACTCACCTTCGATGAAGTTGCGGTTCAAGTCCACATTTTCGGGATTGGCGCGCTTCCAGTGTTTCATGCCCCAGGGGTTGATGGCGTGAACCAGCAGCAGGCCGGTCGTCTGCGGGTCGAGGCGGTTCAGGTATTCCTCGAAGAACAGTTCGAGCGCGGCGGAACCCAGGTAGCCCTCGATGCCGTGCAGGCCGGTGGAGAGGACGATTAACCTGTCCCGCGCGGCAAGCGAATCTGCCTGGAGAACGTCGGTCGTCAGGTCGTCTTCCCAGGGCTGGGGGATGCTCGTTAAACGGGAGCCCGGCCACAGTTGCCGAATCGAATCCAGCCGGGCGCGGAAGCGCTCGCGGGAGTGTTCGTAAGAGTCGGGGATGGCAGGCATATTTGTATCCAAATAAACGTCGTCAGAACGGCCCGTAATTCATCGCAACGGCAATGGCGAGGAAGATGATGGTGGCGAGGATGACCCAGAACCACAATCCCAGCACCCAGCGCAGCCATTTGGGGTAGGGGATGACGGTCAGGCTGAGGGTAATCAGCAGGGCGGCATTGGTGGGGTAGGCCATGTTCGAGAAGCCGTCGCCGAAGGTGTAGGCGCTGACGGCAATCTGGCGGTTGACGCCCACCAGGTCGGCCAGCGGCATGATGATGGGAATGAGCAGGAAGGCTTTGGCCGAGCCGGAGGTGATGAACAGTTCGAGCGCCAGCGTCAGGGCGTAAATCATCAGGGTGGCGGCAAAGGGGGTGGTGCCTGCCAGGGCGTTGTTGGCCCAGTGCAGGACGGTGTCGAGAATCCCGCCTGCCGCAATGATGTGCTTGACGCTGGCGGCCATCATCAGCAGCGGGACGGCGGGCAGGATGCCGATGAAACCGTCCCAGGCGGCTTTCCAGGCGTTTTTTCCAGCCCCGGAGATGAGTCCCGCGCCGATGCCGCCGATGACGAACAGCAGGCCGGTGAGCGGCAGGGCGATGTCGCGCAGCAGCGGCGCGACCGGCAGGGCCGCCAGCACTGCCAAAATCAGGGCAAAGAAAATCCCCAGGAAAATCGCGCCGCGTTTCATGCGCGGGTCGCTGTCGAAGGTGTCATCGACCTGGAAATTGCCGTATTTGGCTTTTTCGGCCTGGTCTTCGTGGTATACCAGCGAGGCTTCAGGATGACGGTCGATTTTGCGGGCGTACTGGGTGATGAAAATCGCCAGGATGATGTAGACGACCACGAACAAGACCAGGCGCGGCCCTGCCCCGGAGTAGAGCGGCAGGCCGGAAAGTTGGTGGGCAATGCCAATCGTGAAGGGGTTGAAGACGGCCGTGGAAAAGCCGACGTTGGTCGCCAGCACCGACATGCCCAGCCCGGTCAGCGAGTCCCAGCCGAGGAAGTAAGCCAGCCCTATCATGAGCGGCACGAGCGGGATGACTTCCTCGAAAATGCCGAAAAAGGCCCCCATCGCCATGAAAAAGAAAGTGATGACCAGCAGCAGGACGTATTTGCGCCCGCCAAAGGCCTTGACGATGCGCGAGATGACCGCCTTGAGGATGCCGCTGCGGTCCATGATGCCGAAGGCCGTGCCGACCAGCAGGATGAAGACGATGATGGGGATGACTTTGGTCAGGCCGTCGGGCGTCGCCAGCACTTCGAACGGGGCCGTGAACCAGCGCCAGACGGGATAATGGGGGCGTTCGACAAAGCGGAAGGAGGCCGGGTCGATGGCCTCACGCCCGTTGACTTCGATGCGGGTGTATTCCCCGGCAGGGATGACCTGTGTCAGAATGCCTGAAACCATCATCAGGGCAAATATGATGAGAACGGCCTGGATAAAGGCTTTCGCGCTGATTTGCGCGCCGGATTTCTGCTTGGTCATGGGGTCTCCTCACTCTCCGATAATTTTGACCAACACCCGCTTCTGGCGGCGGCCATCGAACTCGCCGTAGAAAATCTGCTCCCAGGGGCCGAAATCGAGTTTGCCATTGGTAACGGCTGCGACTACTTCGCGCCCCATCACCTGGCGTTTGAGATGCGCGTCGGCGTTATCTTCGCCGGTGCGGTTGTGCCAGTACTGGCCGAGCGGCTCGTGCGGGGCCAGCCTCTCCAGCCAGGTCTCGTAGTCGTGATGCAGTCCGCTCTCATCGTCGTTGATGAAGACCGAGGCGGTGATGTGCATGGCGTTGACCAGGCACAAGCCCTCGCGGATGCCGCTTTCGCGCAGGCAGGTTTCAACCTGTGGCGTGATGTTGAGAAATCCGCGCCGGGCGGGGAGGTTGAACCACAGTTCTTTGCGGTAGGAATTCATGGGGGAATCTCCGAAAATCATGGAGTTGGTATCTTCTCAATATTTTGGGGAGAGAAGCGCCCTCCCGCGAGCGCTCAGCCGAGCGGTTTGAACGGCTCAACCAGGTTTTTCAAGCAAACCGCACCTGCGCTTGCAGCGCAGGCGCAAGTGTCCGTGTACTGATTTCTCGCTAACTCTTGGAGAGCCTTTTGCGCAATTCTATCATTTATTGGTCTGGTTCTTCATTGGTCGAGTTGCCAAAAGCGGGCCAGGTTTTTAACAAGGTGGGCAAGGTGGAAGAGAAAGACGGTTTTATCATCTCTGTTGAAAACTCTATTGAGTGAACTTCATCCGAAATTGATATTAGACATTATCGGCAATAAAAACTTGGACGCGGACGAGAACGGACAAGAGCGGATTTTAAGATTTTTCTCCGCGTAGTCGGCTCTTGTCCGCGTCCCAAAAATGGCGTTGACCACTTACCAATAAAGTCTGTTAGAAAAGCCAGGATATTGAGGGATGCCAGAACATTGGCCAAATCTTGTTGTCCATGCCCAAAATTATGTTCGAGGTGACAGCCCTTGGTTTTCAGCGTATTGTTCTTTTCGTTTTCGATTTTCCAGCGCGTTCGTCCAATCTCGGCCAGGTGAATCAAGGCGTAACCGTGTGATTGGTGACGAAACTGTTTTGGTACAGGATTTCGCCCGTACCTTCCGGTACGATGATCAATTCCAGCCCATTAACCAGTAACTTGAGTTTAGAGTTCAAGTTGGGTCAAACCCTTTTTATACACGGATACTTCGACAGGCTCAGTACAAGTTTCACGGATTCGACGGACTGCCCCGTAGGGGGCGCACGGATTTTTTAAGAAAAATCCGTGAGATTCCGTGACTTCGCTGAAAAAACCTTTTTCTAAACACGAAGGACACAAAGGTCACAAAGTTTTTAAAACATTGCGCAAATTTCGTCATGTTTTTTGCGAAAAATTTTAAGATTTCAAATTAGTTTCTCAAGAATCCTTCGTGTGGTTTGTGTCCGCTTGCCCCGCGAACTGGGCGGGGTTGTGTTTAATTACCTTTTTTCAGTGGAGTCATCGGTGTAATCCGTGTACCAAAAGGGTTTGACCCAAGTTGAACTCTAAACTCAAGTTAAAAACGGTAGAGCCATAAACCGAATAATGAGGGAAGGAGCATTTCGGACAACTATTTCGACCACTTTCTCATAGGCAAAACAAAATCATACGGGTATTCTGCCAGCAGTTCAATCTTCCCATCCGGGCGCACCCAGTAGGTGTCTTCGATGCGGAAGCCCATGCCCTGTTCAGGATAGTACAGCCCCGGTTCGATGGTGATGACCACGCCGGGTTTGAGCAGGTTGTCGTCGGAAGCGGTCAGCCCGCTGGCGGGGCGTTCGTGGATGTTCAAGCCGACGCCGTGACCCAGCGAGTGAACGTAGCCTTCGAGCGGGGCCTGGGCCGAGCGCGGGGTTTTGTGACCGTCTTTTTCGAACAATTCGCAGGCCAGGGCCTGGTAATCCTTGAATTTGGCATTCAAATCGAGGTTCCCGACCACTTTGTTGTAAGCAGCGCGCACCTGCTCGTAGAGTTTCTCCGCTTCGGGGGTGGCGTATCCCAGGCTCCAGGTGCGGGTGAAATCGTAGAAGTAGCCGCCGCCCATCTCGGCGGGGTAAATATCGAAAACGATGGTTTGCCCGAGGCGCATCAAATCCGCTGGGTTGCCGGAGGAATGCGGGATACCGGCATCGCGCCCGATGGCGAAGATGAAGCCCTCGCGCGGTTCCGCGCCGCGTTCGGCCAGCCACAGGTTGATTTTGCTTTTCATGCCGCCAATCGTCAGCGGGGAGCCGTTTTCAACCAGTAACACTTCATCGTCACGGACAGCGCAACCAGTCAGGAAATCGCGGGTCAGGCCGACCACCTCGGTCGTGATTTTCCCCATCCGGCGGATGCGGGCCACTTCGGCCTCGTCTTTGGTCTCCATGGCAAACATAAATAACGAGTTTTCGCGGGTTTCGCCAATCAGTTCGACTTCAGGCATCAATTTCTGGAAGTGCGTGATGGCTGCAAACAGGGAACTGAAATCGGTGTGGCCGTAAATGCCAACGCGCCCACTGACGCCCAAATCCTTGAAAATACTGCGCAGGCGCATCGCGCTCATCAGGGACGTATCGCCGTCCGCCTGCTTGAGCATCTCCTGCCAGGGATACTCATCGTAAAGATGAACTTCCAGCCCGCTCTTGGCGGCTTCTTCGCGTTCCATCGCGTTGCAAAACAAAACGGCTTTTTCGCCGCGCTTTTTGATGAGCGTCGCGCCGTTCACATGCCCGCCGCCGGTCAGGTAAGTCATGGGCGGGTTGTTTTGGGCCGCGCCAAAGACGAGAATGGCGTCAAGGTTACGGGCTTGCATCAGGGCATCGAGGTCGGATTTCATGAACTCTCCAATTGTGTTCAATACCGTCCCGAAGGTTTCCAAAAAAAACGTCTGGGAAAACCAGCAAACCTTCGGGACGTTTATTATTGTTCCTTCTGCCGCTCGATTTTCGCGCCGAGCGAGCGCAGTTTGGCATCGACCGCTTCATAGCCCCGGTCGATTTGACCGACGTTGCGGATGACCGAAGTCCCCTGGGCGGCCAGGGCAGCCAGGACAAGCGTCATCCCGGCGCGGATGTCGGGACTCTCCACTTTTTCGCCATATAGTTTCGAGGGGCCGGTGATGATGCAGCGATGCGGGTCGCACAATACGATTTGCGCGCCCATGCTGACCAGTTTATCAGTGAAAAACATCCGGCTGGGATACATCCAATCGTGGAACAGGACGCTGCCGCGCGATTGGGTCGCCACGGCGATGGCGATACTCATCAAATCGGTGGGGAAGGCCGGCCAGATGTTGGTTTTGATTTCGGGGATGGCGTTGCCCAGGTCGGGTTCCACCTCCAGGCGCTGCTCGGCGGGGACGATGATGTCGTTCCCCTCGACAACCCAATCCACGCCCAGGCGGTTGAACACAATCCGAATCATGTCCAAATACTGCGGCCCGGCATTGCGGATGCGGATGCCGCCTCTGGTCATGACCGCCGCGCCTATAAAACTGACCACTTCGAGATAGTCTGACCCGATGGTAAATTCCGCGCTATGCAGCCGGTCAACGCCCTCGATATGGAGCGTGTTCGAGCCGATTCCGTCGATTTTCGCGCCCATCGCAGTCAACAGGTGACACAATTCCTGAACGTGCGGCTCGGAGGCGGCGTTGCGCAGGATGACCGTCCCCTGGGCGAGCGAAGCGGCCATCACGGCGTTCTCGGTGCCGGTGACGGAGGCTTCATCCAGCAGGATATCGGCCCCTTTCAGGCGGTTGGCCTTGAATTCGAACGCGCGGTCGTAAGTCACTTCCGCGCCCATGTGGCGCAGTGCCCAGATATGGGTATCAACGCGGCGGCGGCCAATGACATCCCCACCGGGCGGGGGCAGTTTCACCCCCCCGGCGCGGGCAGTCATGGGCCCGGCCAGCAAAATCGAAGCGCGGATGCGGCGCGAGAGGTCGGGGTCCAGGTCGGCGGGGCGCACGTTTTGGGCGCAGACCCGCCAGGCGCGGTTCCCCAGGTCGGTCACTTCCACGCCGAGACTCTCTAACATCCGGCGCATGTCGTTCACATCCCGGATTTGTGGAACGTTATGGAGCGTAACCGGCTCCTCGGTCAGCAGGCAGGCCGCCAGCAGGGGCAGGGCGGCATTTTTGTTCCCGGAGGGAGTCACTTCCCCGCTGAGGGAAACCCCTCCTTCGATAATAAACTTTTCCATTTTTTTTCACCGATTCTCCTGAGTTGTAACGTGATTGTAAGCCGAGAATGCCCTTTCGCCAAGCAGAATCCTGACCAGGCGCAATGGGGTTGGGCAGAGAGTTGGTATAATCTTGAATATGGATTTAATTTTTGCCGCATTTGTCGGATTTCTGGCCGCCGCGCTGGCCAACTACCTGGCTGATACGCTGCCTCATGGGGAACGTCCGGGACGCCCCGCCTGCCAGCATTGCAAAAACGGATTGACCTGGACGAATTATCTCACACTCGCAGCCTGCCCGCATTGCGGCAGGCGCCGCTCGTGGCGGACTTTCCTGACCCTGGCGTTGGGAATTGCCCTTTCATTCTGGCTGTGGCTCTCGCCGCCTGCCCGGCTGGGCTACTGGCTGGGGATGCTGGTGCTGGTCTATTTCGCCGTCGTGGTCATCATCGACTTCGAACACCGTTACATCATGATGACCACCGTCCTGGCAGGGGCCGTGCTCGGGCTGGGAGTCGGCATCTTCCTGCATGGCCTGGCAAGCACCCTGATTGGCGGCCTGGGCGGCCTGGGCGTAATGGGACTCTTCTACCTGCTCGGCATCCTGTTTGCCCGCTATCGCGCCCGCAAACGCGGCCTGGATGACGGCGAGGAAGCCCTCGGCCTGGGCGATGTCTACCTCGCCACCGTGCTGGGGCTGCTGCTCGGCTGGCCGCGCATTATGTTCGGCCTCTTGTTTGGCGTGCTGGCGGGCGGGCTGATCAGCCTGCTGCTCATCCTCGCGCTGGTGTTGACCAAACGCTACCAGACGATGACCGTCTTCACCGCGTATGGCCCCTACCTGGTTTTTGGCGCGTTCCTCATTCTCTACACGCCACAAGTATTAACAGTTCTGTCAGGAAGGTAGCGCAGTAGTACCGAGGTAGGATTGTTAAGCAAGGTGAACCGGGTAAACTGAAAGAAGGCGAAGATTGCCTGTTGCCTGTTTTAAGGTGTTTTTTCGGATTACCCTGCGATGTTCAAACAGCCTTTGGCGGGACCAGTTCCGCGTTACGGTTTTGGAGTCATAACATGATGGTTTGGAAGCAAAAAATCAAGTCTGGCGCTAAGAGCAAAGCCCAGAGCGCGGTCGAGTTGACCCTGGTGCTTTCGCTGCTTTTGCTCTTGCTAACCGCCATGGTGGAGTTCGGGGTGCTGCTGAACACTTACATTACCGTACAGGATGCGGCCCGCACCGGAGCGCGCGAAGCCTCGGTAGCTGACCCGATTGCCGACTCAGCCAAGTTCTTCAACAACGCGAGCGGCGTGCCAAAAATTGTGCAAAACGCCCTGCTGCCGCTGGAATTAGACCCCAAGTGTGATGACCCCGCTATAGACCCTTGTGACAATATCATCATTTCCGTATATACCGTAACAAAGGGCCAAACCCCAAAACTGGTTTTCGACCCTGTACACAAGGTATTCCCTAATTACCGCAGCACCCAGTTCACGCCTGCGCAGCTGGCCGCCCGCCTGGACCCCGCCGCGCCCAACACCGGGCTGGTGGTTATCGAAATTTATTACAGCTACCGTCAGTTGTTGAACCTGCCCTGGACGGACCCATTCGAGAATGCCGGCGGGTTCCTTCCATTCCGCGTCTTTGCCATTATGCCGCTCTCGGCTGCCGAGCCGACGCCAACGCCGCGGCCTTAAAGGTTATCTCATGAAAAAAACTTTCAAATCCCCGTTTGCTCAACGCGAAAAAGGCCAAATCCTGGTCATCATGGGCTTGATTTTCATCGGCCTGATAGCCGTAATTGGGCTGGCCATTGACATGGGATTGGTGTTCGTTGCCTATTCGCGCCTGAACCGGGCCGTGGATGCCGCCGCCCTGGCCGCCACCGGCGAGTTCAAGCGCAACTACTCGATTACCGAAATGCAAGCGGCAGCAAGGCAATTGCTTAAACTGAACAACATCGATGGCACGAACGCACTCTCCATCGAAGTTCATACCTGCGAAAACGCCCCCGGCGACCCGGAACTTTGCACCACGCCGAAGCGCAAACTGGCGCGGGTGATTGTCAAACAGAATGTGCCGCTTTACTTCCTTTCGGTGGTCGGGGTTAAAACCGCCCCGATCGAGGTCAAAGCCATCTCCGAGGCCGCTTCGCTGGATGTCATGTTGGTTCTGGACAACTCGCCCACCATGGCTTACGACGCGCCGAGAGGAATAGGATCGGGCGTAAAGGTTGCCGACCCGCTGGTTTGCAACGCAATGGACCCCTTCGGCACCAGCCCTGCCACCCCTTCGTATGACCGCCCGTATACCGCCGGGCCGGATGGGCTGCCCGGCGAGTGCCACCCCTTCGAATCGCTCAAATGGGCCTCGATTAACTTCGTCAACCGCATGAACTTCGAGTATGACCGGGTGGGCGTGGTTGCGTTCAGTAGAACGCCGCACATTGGCGAGACGGAAGGGAGCGTGACTCACTCGGGCATTCCCCTCTATGGGAACGTCGCTTCCGACCCGAATATAGCGCGGCAGACGGTAGTGGATGCGATTAAGCATCTGAAAGTCTATGAAGGCTCCGGCAAATGCCCCTGGTACGCTGGCGACAAAAGCGCGAAAATCGACCCCTACACGAGCGAAGAGATTTTCCCAGGTCACCCGAATTATTGGGACCCGCTGGCTGCGCCCAAATACCCCAACGACCCCAGCCGCGAACCATGCAGCATGTATTATGATGACGCGACATACATGTCTGTAAATTGCCCCAACACGAATATACCCAACCAGGATGGCAGCGCATTGGATATTTCGCGCTGCACCACGACCAACGTCGGCAGCGCGCTGTCGCTGGCGCTCGGTTCGCTGCAAGGCGACATGGGGCCTTATAACGCGACGGCCCCCTTCATTCCAGCCCTGCGAAAAGAAGCCGTTTGGGTCATTATCCTGGTCTCGGATGGCCGCCCCAATGCCGGGTATGACGAAGATGGTATTATTTGCCCCCCTTACACCTGGGGACGCGCCCCAAACTGTCGGGACAGGAACCCTTACATCCGGAACATGAAAGGCGGCCCCTTATACGACCCGGATGACTTTGGCCGCCACGTGGCTGATATCGTTGCAGAGAACTCGGTCTTCACCTTTACGATTGGCTTTGGCGATGACCTCTACAAGCGGGACGACGGGAGTGGAGATGCGAGCCCGAACTGTATCCCGGCCAGCACGACCTACGGCATGGGCAACCCGTTCAACATCCCCGCCCCCAACCCAGCCTGTTCCACCGGGCAGGAATTCCTGGGCTACCTGGCGATTGGCGCCGCCAATAAAGTGCAAAATTACGACAACAAACCAGGCGCGGCCAACTTCGCCGGCACGTTCTACGACATCGGCGACGACCCCGACAAACTGGAGCGCGTGTTCCTGGATATTTACAACAAGTTGACCACCAAGTTGACCAAGTAAGCAAGGCAGTACGCAGGTAAACAAGTACACAGGTAACATCAAAGCCAATCACAGGAAGAGTGCCTTATGAACCAATTGCCTCCCTCCCCTCCCCACGAACCCATCTTCGCCCGGCGGCGCGCGTCGCAGGCGGCGGTCGAGTTTGCGGTCACCTTTCCCATCTTCCTGATGATTATCTTCGGGATTATCGATTTTTCGTTGCTGCTGGCCGGCTGGCTCAACTTGCAGCACATGACCCGCCAGGCCGTGCGCTATGCCGCCACCTACCAATATAAGGAAGAACACTGCACGGTCAACCTGGACACCGATGGCAGCGCAGCCTGTAAAGGAGAGAGGGAATTCGATGAAATCGACCTGGCGCGCCTGCCTTCGATTCGGGAGGTCTTCTACGCCAACGATTTCCTGGTTTTCCAGGATGACAGCGCGGCCAAAAGCCAGCGCGGCTACCTGAAAGTCACCATCTGTTCGGCGCGCGACAGGGACAACAACGGCGTGGGCGATTATCTTAAGGTTTCCCCCATCCAAGGCCGGGTGGTTTCTGACCCGTTCGACCCCAACAACCATGACGACGGCTACGCCCATTGCAAGCTAAACGGCCTCCCGGCGGAAGATGCCGGCGGTCAGAACAACTACGTCTTCGTCATGGCCGATTACAATCACCCCTTCCTGACGCCTTTTATTAGTTTCACCTGGCCCTTTTTCCACCTGGCCTCCGAACGCCAGGCCGTGGTCGAATCGTTTCGCATCACGCGGCAACTCTCCCTGCCGCCGGCGGCATTTGTGCCAACCCTGACCCCCAGCAACACGCCCACGCCCACCCGCACCTCCACCGTCACCATGACCCCGACGGTCACCAACACTCCGCTGCCGATTGTTATCGAAATCATCGACCCGGCGGTCTCGGGCAACGTGATTGCCGATAACAGTTTCACCCGTTTCGAAGCCACCGCCTATAACCCGCCCTACGGCACCAACAACGGCGACGGCATCACGCGCATCACCTTCTGGTTCGGTGGCCCAACCAATATCCCGGGCCGGAACGAAAGCATCAGACGCTACTGCGCCTTCAGCGGCAACGGCCCCTGCCAGACCTACGAAGTTGGAACCGGCTTTTCTTTCTATACCCTTTCTCCCGGCCTGTACACCATCTATGCCCAGGCCCTGGGCGTGGACGGGCGCGTGTCCGCGATTGTGTCGAAGACCTTCTATATCCTGCCGACCCCAACGCCCACTGCCAGCCCGACCGCCACCAATACCCGCACGCCGACCGTCACCCCCACGCCCGATTGCGCCCGGATGTCCATCGGCCAGTGGACCCGCGATACGGCCCGCGGACGCCCGCGCTTGAATATCCCGATCACCAACAGCACCGGGCAGCATACCATTCTCACCTCCATCAATTTCAACTGGAATTACTACCGCAGCATCAACACATCCCAACGCATCCACCAATGGACCTTTGGCGCCGGCGGCAAATACAGCATCAACTCCGGCACATCCCCCTACCTCTGGACAAGCGCCCAATTGCCGAATAACCTGCTGTCCGTCAGCGGCAGTACAACCTCCTGGCGTATCGTGTTCCAAAACGGCGACGGCAACTGGGCCAACGTCGACCCGGCCATGTTCGGTCTGACCGTAGGCTTCAGCAACAACTGCACCCTGACCTACCAGCCGGTCGCCACCAACACCCCCACGCCGACCCGCACGCGCACGCCGACCCGCACGAGCACGCCAACCCGCACCATCACGCGCACGCCCACCATCACGCGCACGCCCACCATCTCGCGCACGCCCACCATCACGCGCACGGCGACCATCACGCGCACGCCCTCCAATACCCCGACCATCACCCAGACGCCCACCATCACGCGCACGCCCACCATTACCCTAACGCCGACCCGCACCCAAACGGCAACCATCACCCCGACCCGCACCAACACGCCAACCCGCACCAACACGGCGACCATCACCCAGACGCGAACTTCTACGGCCACGGCCACGCGCTCAGCAACGCCAACGTTCACGATTTTACCGCCTACCCGGACGCCAACCGCCACCCCGACCCGCACGCAGACGCCTACCTTCACCCCCGATGATATCGGCTAGAAAAATTGAAATCTCGATACAAAAGGAGTGAGATGAAATTTCATCCCGCTCCTTTTGTTGATGTATAATGAGCAAAATTCGGAAGCAGGAGGTGAACGGATTTAATTTTGTCTTGGGGAAAGACAGCGCATGGTCCTGGAATAATCACAAATGATTTGCAGGATGACGAGGAGGAGGGTTCTCCATCG
>DAOTZM010000047.1:0-8791 GCA_034434035.1 Anaerolineales bacterium | reverse complement strand
GGAAATCAGGCGCATAATCGAAAGGGATGTGACACTCTTGCCACAGCCAGACTCACCGACCAGGCCCATCACTTCACCCGGAAAGACGTGAAAATCGACGCCATCGACCGCCTTGACTACGCCGTCTTCGGTGTAGAAATACGTTTTCAGGTTTTTGACTTCGAGAAACGGTTTTTTATCAGACATTGCATTTCTCCAGGGGAAAAGTGAGAGTATTACATCTTGAGGCGCGGGTCGAGCGCATCGCGCAATCCATCGCCAACATAGTTGAAGGCCAGGGCGCAAATGAAAATGGGCAAACCTGGCACAAGCGGCAGGTAGGGGCGGTCAAGCATAAATTGTTGAGTTGCAGACAGCATATTGCCCCAGGTTGGAGTTGGGTCCTGAATGCCAAAACCCAGGAAAGAGAGCGCAGCCTCCGCAACCACATATCCCGCCATGCCCAGTGATGCTGCAACAATGATGGGGGCCATGGCATTGGGAATCATGTGGCGAAAAATAATGTGAGCATCCGATGCGCCTAGTGAGCGAGAAGCTTCGACAAACGTTTGTTCGCGCAGGGATAAGATGACGCCGCGCATTAACTGGGCAGTGCCCAGCCAGCCCAACCCGGCCAGTACCATGATAATCAAGACCGCCTGGCGAGCCTGGAAGGTGGAAAGAAGCATAATCCTGCCTGCGACGGCCAATACCGGCTCGGGGATGGGAATGGCTTCCGGGTTGCTTATCAGCATCGAGGAGATAATCAACAACAGGGGCAAGTCGGGAATAGTGAGCAGGAACTCAACAAAACGCATCAAGATTGTATCTACTGTGCCGCCATAGTAACCGGCATAGGCGCCCACCGAAATGCCAACCAGGGTCGAAATAAAGACCGACAACAAGGCCACTGACAGAGAGATGCGTCCTGCGTAGACCAGGCGTGAAAAGTAATCACGCCCAATGTTATCGGTGCCCATATAATGCACCCGACCGGTTTCTTGGTCCACTGTTCCCCAGGGCACAAAATATTTCCCGACCGATAATTCATCCACCTGGAACGGAGCAATATAAGACGCAAATAGCGAGATTGTAAAAATTACCGCAATCAATCCTAGTGAAAACATTGCCATCTTGTGCTTGCGAAAACGGCGCAAGACAATCTGGAATGGGGTTTCTTCTTTTGTGGTAATTGCTTCTACTTCAAGAACAGCAACCTTGGTTTGGTTTGTCATTTTCATCTCTCCGATTACTTATATCGAATGCGCGGGTCAAGGATGGTATATAAAATGTCGCGGATGAGGGTTGCGGTTACAGTGAGAACAGCGGTAATAAACAAGATTGACATGGCAACCGGGTAGTCATATTCACCCAGGGCCAGGAAATACAGGCGTCCCATCCCAGGCCATGAGAAAATAGTCTCGGTGATGATTGCGCCGCCAAAAATACCGGGCAGGGTGAAGACGATAATCGTCGCAAACGGTATCAGGGCATTGCGCAAAGTATGCTTGAAGATAACCACCCGTTCAATCAAACCTTTCGAACGGGCCGTGCGCACATAATCCTGCCGCAGTACCTCGAGCATGCTGGAGCGGATATAGCGGCTCCAACCTGCAACGCTGATGATGGTTAGCACGGAAACGGGCAGGATGAGGTGAAGGATGCGGTCAGCCACAGAACCTGCCTTGATGGTTACTTCTGTAGTGAAAAAGGGGATAATATAATCACGCACCGCTTCGGCGCTGCCAGGCGGCAAATAGGGAATCGGCAAGTCAGAAATGCGGGGCAATACCGAAAACAGCAAAATCATCATGATGCCGAAAAAGAAGGTCGGCATAGACGACCCCAAGAATGCCAGGGTGGTAAAAACGTAATCGAAACGCGAATATTGATTAATGGCAGAATAAATTCCCAAGGGAATGCCCAGAATCAGGGCTAACAGGATAGACAAGCCTCCCAGTTGAAGCGTGTTGGGTAAGCGCGACAGCAGTAAGTCTGTCACGGGCCGGTCGCGGTTGAGTCGCCAGGAGTTGCCGAAATCACCAAATAAGACACCCCGGCTGGCGCGCCGTCCTTCCAGGCTGCTAAAATAAACGTATTCATCACAGCCAATCACCCGGGTAGTGTAGCTTCCTTTATCGTCAACGAAAGTCCCTTCGACGGGTTTGCGGCAGCCGATGGGGGTACTGGCAAACAGTTCCTGCCCGCCAATCTTGATGGGACCGGTTGGCCAGCCAACCAGCCAGCGGGTGAAACGAAAGGGCAGGTATAAATCCAATTCAAAATAAGCGCGGATACGCTGGATGTCTTCCTGGGTAATCCTGAAGCGCGTGCTTTGGGTGGCCTGACGCAAACCGGCTGTGGGACCGCCCGGCGCAAAGTTCAGGATGGCATACGATGCGGCGGCTGAAGCCAGTACTACAAGAATCATTTGAAAAAATCGCCGGATAAGATATCCTGTCATGGGATACTAACCTCCATACGCCTCGGCATCACTTTTCTAAAGCACAAAGAGATGCTCTTTGAGGGATGTAAAGCGGAAAAAAATATTTGGTTAAGGTAACTACTCACCCATCCGCCCCGCCGGGGAATAAATCCCCCGGCTGCGTGGCAACGCCCTGTAAACAGGGCTTTATCTGCCTAAAATCAACGTGATGGATGGTGCAAAAGTCGAATTTATCCCCTGTCGGGGACTTTCCGATGCTGTTCATAGCCGGAGGGCTCTGCGAAGCGCCCCGAAGGGGCAGCCCCTGGCGAAGCGGGGAAAACATGCACCGGTGAGTAGTTACGGGTTAAGAATGGGGCAGACAGACACCAGGGGATGCCTATCTGCCCACATTTTAGGCTAATTGACTTGCTTATCCTTTTGGCTTATTTGACAAACAGGCTGAAGTCAATGTGTTCCCAGGTGGCGCTGGGGTTGACGAGGAGGACAACTTTGCCTTCGTCGGCAGCCTTGGCCAGGGTTTCGGTCACGCCGACCAGGGTGGTGCCGTCGAGGACATCCACACCGCCAGCAAGCAGCTGCGCTTCGGCATTCTCAGGGGTGATGAAGGAAATGACGATGTTCGAGGTCTTGGGAGCGCCCAGGACGTAGTAGGGATTGGCGGTGAAGACCATCTTTTCGCCCTTGACCCATTCGGTGATGACATAGGGGCCAAAGCCGAGGGGCTTCTCAGCAATTTCGGGCAGGGTCGGCCAATCTTTAGCGGGCACTTCGGCGAGGGTCTTGCCCTTGTAGGGGCCTTCGCTCTCAATCACCTGGTGAGCAGGGGAAGCGCCATAAGGAGCCAGGAAGTAGGTCGCGCCATCCTGGACGCCGGGCAGCCAGGTTACGGTGTAGGCGGTGTCGGAGTCGAAGGTAATCGACTGGGTGCGGTCGCAGGTGATGAAGGAGGTAGCGCCGTTTTCGCGGTCGCAAGCGGTCTTGTAGCCGAGTTCAAAATCGGCCTTGACCAACGGCTTGCCATCCGACCAGGTGATGCCAGGGATGACCTTGTAGGTCACAACCATCTGCTTCATCGTGACGGGCGAGCCGGTAAATTCCACTTCGGCGCCAGTGGCATCTTTGACCTTCACGCCATTCGCCAGTTCAACGATTTCGCCATTGGAATCCACAACTTTGTCACCAGCCTTGACTTCGACGTCAGTGTTGACAGCCAGGCCCGACTCGAGGGTCGAGAGGCCGTCCTGCAGTTTGGCTGCCCATGTGTAGTCGTTGGAGGTGGCAAAGCCGTCAGCAACAAGGTAGTTGGCGGCTACAGCCACAAAGGCGCTTTCGACCAGGGTGTAGAGGGTGGCGGGTTCCTGGGTGAAACCAAGCACGATGGTGTCGCTGCCGGGCTTCTCCCACTCGTGGGCATTGTACATGTAGTATGCATAGCCCGGCTTGGGGGCAAAATTGACCAGGGCGGGACTGTAAGCATAGGTCTCGGTGCGGTTGAACAGCGGGACAGCCGGGACATCCTTGGTGTATTCCTGCTGGACGATAGTGTAAGCGGCCTTGCGCTCTTCCTGAATCAGGCTGTTGTTGGCCTGTTTGATGGCAGAAGAAGCCTTTTCATTGCACCAACCCATGTAGTTCTGGCCTTCCCAGCCATTTTGAGGCGAAGGAATCTGGTCGCAGGCCCACAGGGTCTGGCCGCCGGGGTCGGCTTCACCTACCCAGGCGAAAGCGCCCAGTTCGAAGTCGCGGCGGGAGAGACCAGTGGTATCGCCAAACCACCAGGAAGCCGGGACATGGAAGCGCAGGATGCGGATGCCGCAGTTGGCCATCTGCTTCTCGAACACAGCGGCCCAGGTCTGGCGGAAAGCGGCAGTGGTGGTGGTGAACTTGAGGGCGAGTTCGTCGCCGGCAGCATTCACGCGGATGCCTTCACCTGTCCAGCCAGCCTCTTCAAGCAGGGCCTTACCCTTTTCGGGATCAAAGGGGTAGATGGTGATGTTTTCATCGCCAGCATACGCCCACTGCACCGTCGGGATGAAGGTATTCATCACGAGTGCGGCCTGCTGTTCTTCGGGAACGAGGGGGTAAACGGACTTGATCAGGTCAAGTTTGTTGGTGCAGTAGGCAATCGCCTGGCGAACTTTGAGGTCGCCGAGGATGGGATGCGGCGTGGTGAAGGGTTCGCGCTCAACTTCCTTCTCAACCACAACGGTCTTTTCGACTTCAACTTGCTTTTCAACTTCCACAACCTTGGTTTCAACCAGGGTTTGGGGGGTACAGGCGGCCAGAACCATGCTGGCAACCAAGATCAGACCGAGGACGGTCATCAAGCGATTTCGTAACATTGTGTTTCTCCTCCATAGAGAAAATTTTGGATACGACGGGTTTAGGTCACGGATATACAACGCACTGTTATATTCTACAAGATTGAACCACCTCCTTCAAGGGAAAAGATGACAGCAAAATTTATGGTATGCATGAACAAAAATCCATGCAAGAAACACTATAGCATAAGCATTTTTAGCAGTCAAGCAAAATGCCCGCTAATTTTACCAAAATCAGTGTTTTTACTCACAAAATGGCTTGTAATCCAGGTCTTCCAGGTTCCACAGGTCGTTGGTGGTAAAAGCATCGAGCCGCAGGCTGCACAGGTCGCGGCGGGCTGCGGCGGCTTTGATGCGCATGTAAAGCGGGATGAAGGGCAAGTCATTGGCAAAGATGGTCTGCGCCTGGGTATATGCGCTGGCGTGTTCGGGCATGTCGGGCAGGGTACGCAAGGTTTTGCGGCATAACAGGTCGAAATCGGGGTTGATGTAGCCGCTGACGTTAAGCCCCAGCCAGCGGTTGGCAGAACGCGGGATTTGGTTTTCCATCAGCCAGGAACAGGTTGGCTCTCCGCCAACGGCAGCAACGGCGTATTCGGCCAGGTCGAACTGGCGGCCAAACAGGGGGCCATCCGGGCCAGGGGCATAAAAGGAATCCTGGGTGAAGTATTCCAACTGAATTCCCACTCCGCATTGGCCCAATGATTCGGCCAGGATGGCGCTGACCTGCTGGCGCTGTAAAGCGGAGGTCGTCCAGTAGCGCAGCGCCAGGGGAGTTCCAGCAGGCACGCCTTTTACGTTCCCAGCCACCATCGGCGTCGAGGGGTCATTGTCGGGGTCGGTCCAACCGGCGCTTTTGAGCAGGTCAATCCCTTTGGCGATATCGAATGGATATTTGGCAGTATCGGGAAAAAACAAGGTGTGCGCGGGCGAAACGAACGTATCGGGAACTTGCGACATGCCATTCAACACGGTATTGACCACGCGCGCGCGGTCGAGACAGTATGCAACGCCCTGGCGGGTGCGTACATCGCCAAAGAAATCGGGGCGGTCGTTGGAGGACACCCCGTCATCGGAGGTCGCCGGGCGGATGCCGAAGTCCAGCCTTTCCATCACTGGGGTGGTGGAGGTTATCAGTTGGACCTGGTTGCTGCGCTCCAGTTCGGTCAACAGGTCGATATGCCCATCGAGCCGCACGCTGGAATCCAAAATATCACACTGCCCGGCAATCAGGGCGCTGATCCCAGAAGGCGCGTCTTTGACGAAGCGGAAAACCAAGGTCTCGAAAAAAGGCAGCCCATCTTCAGCCCGGAAGTAGTTGGGGTTCTTATCGAAACGGATGTATTCGCCGGACGCCCAATCGGTAAAAGTGTACGCGCCCCAGCCCAGCGGCGGACGAGTCGCTGCATCGGCGCGGGCCAGTTCCTCGGGCTTGAACTTTCCCCAGACATGCTCTGGCAGCGGCGGCCAGAAATTATCGGCGTAGGTTGGGTCGACGAAGCCCGGCACGCCCCACCACTGGACGGTCAAATCGTCCAGGGTTTCATAGGATAGGGTGCGGTCAATGAGATACTTCGAGCCAGGCGTGGCCGGGTCGGAGGCAAGTTGGAAAGCGTACAAGGAATCCTTGACGGTCAGCGGCGCGCCGTCAGACCACTTCAGGTCAGGCAGCAGGCGGAAGGTGGCAACGACCTGGTCCATCTGCAACTCAAAACCGCTGCTGAACCTGACAGCGCAAGCGTCGTCGTAACACCCAGCAGGCAGAACGGAAATTCCAAAGTCGAGCGAGACCAATTGTCCGGACGCATCCACCACCATATCGCCGCGTTTTACGGTGACAGGGTTCAACTGGGCATCGCCATTTTCGATAGAGGGGATGCGCTTCAGAATGACAGGCTGATAACCATTGGTAAAGGTGTCAATAGGGCCGTCGTAGATTGCTTCTAGCACGCTGCGGGCAGCGGTGTTCAGGACATCGAACGGGTACAGGCTGTTGGGTTCCTGGCCCAGGCAAACCGTCAGGACGCGCGGCACGGGCGTGGCGGTGGGAGGCTGCTGGGTGGGCAATGGGGGCTGCGCATTTGTTTCTTCAGGCAACGGCTCAACAAGGGCAGGAGTTGCAGGGTTAAAACTCGGTAAACCCAGATTACAGGATGAGAGAACCAGCGTTCCCAGAATAACCATAATTAACAGGCGACGTTCGATGGGCATATCGCTGCTCCACTAAAAAGATAGGATTCAAGTTTACCTGAATCCTATCTTATGTTGCCAAATCCGACAAGTGCAGGTGGTATTAGACATTATCGGCAATAAAAACTTGGACGCGGACGAGAACGGACAAGAGCGGATTTTAAGATTTTTCTCCGCGTATTCGGCTCTTGTCCGCGTCCCAAAAATGACGTTGACCAATTACCAATAAAGTCTATTATAGATAACAGTATTATACATATATCCTGCTGCAGTTCTTGCCCTATCCGTAGCGCTGCATGAACTTTTCCATGCGCCGCAGGGCTTCTTCGATTTTTTCATAGGCGGTGGCGTACGAACAGCGCACGAAACCCTCCCCGCCTTTGCCAAAGGCGCTGCCCGGCACGACCGCCACATGTTCCTCGTGAAGCAGTTTTTCGGCAAAGGTCTCTTCATCCATGCCCGAAGCGCGGATATTGGGGAAGGCGTAGAACGCGCCGCGCGGCTCGAAGGTGGTCAGACCGAGCCGGTTCAGCCCGCTCACAATCAATTTGCGGCGGCGGTCGTATTCGGCCGCCATTTCATCGACATAATGATCGGCTTTCAGGGCTTCGATGGCGGCATCCTGGGCGGTGGTCGGCGCGGACATGATGGTGTACTGGTGAACGCGCAGCATCCACATCAAAATCTCTGCCGGAGCAGCGGCAAAGCCGATGCGCCAGCCGGTCATGGCGTGGCTCTTGGAAAACCCGCCCAGCAGCACGGTGCGCGCCTTGATTTCTTCTCCCAGCGACGGGAAGCAGACGTGCTTGAAACCGTACACCAGCCGGTCGTAGATTTCATCCGACACAACCACCAGGTCGTGTTCGATGGCGATTTTGGCAATCTCCAGCAGGGTTTCGCGCTCGGCGACCGCCCCGGTGGGGTTGCTGGGGTAGCCGACGAAGATGACTTTGGTGCGCGGGGTGATGTGCCGGCGCACTTCATCGGGGTCCACCTGGAAGTTGTTTTCCATCCGGCTGGGAATTTCCACCGGCACGCCGCCCGCCAGGTACACTTCGGCCTGGTACGCCACGAAGCATGGGGTCGGGATAATCACCTCGTCGCCGGGGTCGAGCAAGGCCATAAATGCCAGGTAGAGCGCTTCCGAAACGCCCACAGTAGCGATGATTTCGTTTACGGGGTCATATTTGACGCCGTACAACCGCTGGAGGTTGCCTGCAATGCCCTGGCGCAACTCCAATTTACCAGCGTTGGATGTGTAGTGGGTCTCTCCGGAGTCGAGGGAGCGGATGCCTGCATCCAGGATAGGCTTGGGCGTGGTGAAGTCCGGCTCCCCAATACCCAACGAGATGACATCCTTCATCGTGGCGGCAATATCGAAAAATTTGCGAATGCCCGATGGCTTGAGCGCAGCCACCCGCCTCGAGATGTATTTCGTGGTATCGATACCTGCCATTGCGCCTCCTAAACGGACCAAGTGCGAAATTATCCCAAATCCTCATTGCCTTTCGGGACATGGTTGCGGAATGTGTTCCGCGCTATAGCCTATTGTACGAGTTTGTGGGGAAAAATACAGGGCAAGATGTCACCTTGCCCTGCAACGAAAATCCCTGATTCTGCTGGAATTTGTGGTTTTACGGCTTTGCCCGGTGATGAATCACCGGGCCAGGGGGCAGCGCCCTGTGAACAGGGCTAAAAAGTCCGATTTATCGGACGCTGCGTGACAGCCCGGACGTTTACGTCCGGGCAGGAAATAGCAAACCACAAATTCCGTTAGAACAACGAAAATCCTATAGTTGGATGCTGGAATTTGTGGTTTTACGGCTTTGCCCGGTGATGAATCACCGGGCCA
>DAOTZM010000046.1:0-20040 GCA_034434035.1 Anaerolineales bacterium | reverse complement strand
TCTCAAAAAAGCCGCGTTTCTCCGCGTAACCCCTGCACTTGCAGCGCAGGCGCAAGTGTCCGCGTCCAAAAAGGTTTTTGCCGCAAAAATTATACGGACTTGATTCACGCTGTCCATTACATAAAACCCGCATTCCTTGAGCGTCAAATTCTTTGTCTGCTGCGCCAATAATCAAATATTTGGTTTTACGGATAGTATGGCTATTGCCATTCGCTAAGCCTAAAATGTCTTTGAGTAGTTCGTCGCGCTGCATTTCAACCAGCGTATCATTCGACTGATAAAGTTTCCACTTTCCCTTGAACTCAAGCCAGTCTTTTTCATACCGCTCATGTAATAATTTTTCAAGCAACTTTTCATCCATTTCTAAACACCTGCCATCCTTCTCAATTCTGCTTCCCCAATCACCGGCACGCCCAGCGCCAGGGCCTTATCGTGTTTCGAGCCGGGATTTTCGCCCAGCACGAGGTAACTGGTCTTTTTGCTGACGCTGTCCGTCACCTTGCCGCCGCGCTGTTCGATCAATTCCTTGACGCCCTCGCGGGTCAGCGTCGGCAGCGTGCCGGTCACGACGAAGGTCAGGCCGGACAAAGACTGGTTACTGGTAACTGGTAACTGGTTACTGGCAACAGGCCAGACTCCCGCTGCTTTCAGTTTTTCCAGCAGGGCCAGGTTGGCGGGACGGCTGAACCAATCGACAATCGCGGCGGCGGTGTTGGGGCCGAAGCCTTCGATGGCCTGCAAATCGTCGGCAGTGGCGCGGGAGAGGGCTTCCAAATCGGGGAAGTGGCGCGCCAGGTCGCCGGCGGCGACTTCGCCCACGCCGTGAATGCCGAGGGCAGTAATCAGCCGATTCAACGGCTGCCCGGCGGAAGCGCGGATGGCCGCCAGCAGGTTTTCGGCTTTTTTATCGGCGAAGCCTTCCAGCGCCAGCAATTGCTCCTTTTCCAGGAAATATAAATCCGCTACATCCTTCACCAGCCCCGCGCCAATCAATTGCTCCACAATCTTGATTCCCAGCCCGCTGATGTCCATCGCGCCGCGCGAGACGAAATGCTCCAGGTTGCGCACCAGTTGGGCCGGGCAGGCGGCGTTGACGCAATACCAGGCCACCTCGCCCTCGAAATGTTCCACCGGCTGGCCGCAGGCGGGACAGGTTTGGGGCGGCACGTAGGACTGCTCGGCCCCGCTGCGGACATCCA
Source organism: Anaerolineales bacterium (assembly GCA_034434035.1). Taxonomy (GTDB): domain Bacteria; phylum Chloroflexota; class Anaerolineae; order Anaerolineales; family Villigracilaceae; genus UBA5195. Next base: position 18,841 of record DAOTZM010000046.1, on the reverse strand, counting down.
CCACCGGGCCGATGACGTAGGGGATGACCTCGCCCGCCCGCTTGACCAGCACCCGGTCGCCGATGCGGATGTCTTTCTCGGCGATGTAGTCGAAGTTGTGCAGGGTGGCGTTGCGCACAATCACCCCGCCGATTTCGACCGCTTCCAGCGCGGCGCGCGGCGTCAGCACCCCGGTGCGGCCTACTTCGACCTCGATTCCGAGCAGCTGGGTGGTCACTTCGCGGGCCGGGAACTTGTAGGCCACTGCCCCGCGCGGGTCTTTGCCCACAAACCCGAGTTCCTCGGCCAGGCGCAGGTCGTCGAGTTTGATAACAAAGCCGTCGGCCTCGTAGCCCAGTTCGTCGCGCCGGTGTTCCCAGCCCTGGATATATTCAATCGCCTCGTCCAGCGTATCGAAGCGCTGCGCCACATCGGTCACGGGGAAACCGAGCGACTTGAGCCATTGCAGGGTCTCCCATTGGGAAGTTATCCAGCTTTCCGGTTGACCAGTTGGCCGGTTAACCGGAGAACCGGAAAACTCATAATACACCACCTGGTACACCAGAATCGTCAGCGGGCGGCTGGCGGTGATGGCCGGGTCGAGTTGACGCAGCGAACCGGCGGCAGAATTGCGCGGATTCAGGTAGGCGCGCTCGCCCGCCTCGGCCAGCCGGGCGTTCATGGCCTCGAAATCTTTATTGGTAATGAACACCTCGCCGCGCGCCACCAGGTAATCTGGTAATTGGTAATTGGTAATTGAAGATGGGTGCGCGTCGAACATGGACAACTGACCACGCTCCCCTGTTGATGGATTACTGATGACTGATGACTGCTCACTGTTTACTGGTATTTTCAGTGGAATTGCCTTCACCGTGCGCAGGTTGGCCGTTATCTCCTCGCCGACCTCCCCGTCGCCGCGCGTCGCGCCCTGGCTGAAAACGCCATTCCGATAATGAAGCACCACGCTCAACCCGTCGATTTTCGGCTCGACCACGAACCTGGCCGTCTCGACGCGCGCATCCAGTTTGCGGATGCGTTCGACCCAGGCCCGCGCATCCTCCGCGCCGAAGGCATTCGCCAGGCTGAGAATCGGGCGCGGGTGCCGCACTTTCTCGAACTTTTCCGAAACCACCGTCCCGGCCCGCTGGCTGGGCGAATCGGGCGTAATCCATTCGGGGTGTTCGGCCTCCAGGGCTTTGAATTCATCCCACAGTTGGTCGTACTCCGCGTCACTGATGACGGGCGCATCCAGGACGTGGTAACGATACAGGTGAAAAGCGAGTTCCTGCTTAAGTTGGTTATAACGGGTGAGTGTGGTCATAAGCCTATTATCCTGTCAAAATTGCCACTTGACAAGTAGAATTTTTGTTCTATAATCTTGACATAGAACAAAAATTCTATTGTTCAGCAGCGAAAGGAGTGACTTATGAATAACACCATCCGTTCCCGGCCCTTCAACGCCAGTATTGGCAAGGTCATTCATGCGCTCGACGGGCAGCGCGGCAGGGCCTTTGGCTTTATGATTATCGGCGCCCTGTTGGCCTTCGAACTGTTTAACTTCAGCACCACCGAGTTCGCGCTCAGCGATGTGCTTGGCAATCTCAAGTTTGCCGGTATCAAGTGGGCGACCATCCTGTCCATCGCGTTCTGTGGAATCGATTTCGCCGGGATTGCCCGCCTGTTCACCCCCGAACAAGGCGCCGATGAGCCTGCCGAAGTCTGGTATCTCTTTGGAGCGTGGATTTTAGCTGCGGCCATGAACGCCACCCTCACCTGGTGGGGCGTCTCGGTCGCCATCGCCAGCCACACCAGCCAGGGCGCAGCCGTCATCGGCGGGGATACCGTCCAGAAGGTCGTGCCGGTTTTCGTCGCCGTCATGGTCTTGGTCATCCGCATCCTGATTATCGGAACCTTTGCGCTGGCTGGGGAGCGCATCTTCAGCCAGGCGGACCGCCGCAACGGGCGCATGGTCTCGGACTCCCCGCGGCCAGCCTCGCTGGGCAGCCAGCAGGCGCGTCCCTTCCGGCCTGCCGTCAACAACACCCCGGCGCGCTCGTTTTCTTCGCAAGGCTCGCACTATAAACCCCAACATAGACCGGTCTACCAGGATCAGCCACAGCCGCAGCAGCCAAAGCCGCAGTCTCCACAGCCTTTGCGTCGTCCCGAAAATAACTACGCTCCGCCAGAACCGACTTACCATAACCTGATGAGCGCCCGCGAACTGATGGAACGTGAGCAGCGCGAATAACCTCGACACGCTTCATGCAATACTGAGCGAACCTGAAACGAATGTGACCCTATGACTCCTGCGCGCTCTGAACCGACAACCCGTCGAAAGAGCAGACAGACAGTCCAATCCAATGGCTGTCTGTCTGGTTTTTTACTGCCTCCCCTTGCTGCGCTGTGCTTTGGCGTCTTGCTGGCCTTTGTCACCATTCGCGGCCCGGAGAGCGAAAGCCACGCTTCCGCCGCGTCTTCTACGGCGAACCGCGTGATTGCGCCCCTGTTCACCGCCGAAGTCCAGTTTTGGGCGGCGCAGATTGCCATCTGGTCCGCCGAACACGGCCTCGACCCCAACCTGGCCGCTACAGTGATGCAAATCGAATCATGCGGCCACCCCTCGGCGCGTTCGGTGGCCGGGGCTGCCGGGCTGTTCCAGGTCATGCCTTATCACTTCCAGGTGAATGAGGACGTTTACAACCCAAACACCAACGCCCTGCGCGGGCTGGACTACCTGCGCCGTTCGCTGGAACGCGCCAACGGCGATGCGCGCCTGGCGCTGGCCGGTTACAACGGCGGGATTGGCGTCATCGGGCGGGCTGAGTCGCGCTGGGCCGCCGAAACACGCCGCTATGCCTACTGGGGCAGCGGAATCTACGCCGATGCGCAGCAAAATGCAAGTGAATCTGACCGCTTAAACGAATGGCTGGCCGCCGGAGGGGCCAGCCTGTGTAAAAAGGCGCATCAGCGGTTGGGGCTGCCGTAGCCAGCCGGAATAAATTCCGCTTTACCCCTCCGCCATCGGCAGGTAGACGGCAAAGGTCGTGCCGCGCCCTTCCTGCGAATCGACTTCGATGCGCCCGCCATGCGAATCGACAATGAAATAAGCAATCGAAAGCCCCAGCCCGACCCCGCTTGTCTTTGAGCGGGTTCGGGCTTTTTCGCCCCGGTAGAATCGGTCGAAGATATGCGGCAAATCGGCGGCTGGGATGCCCGGCCCCATATCACGGATAATGACTCGCGCCATCTCCTGCGATTTCGACAGGCCGATATATACATCCCCGCCGATGGGGCTGTAGTGGATGGCGTTCGAGACCAGGTTGATGAATACCTGCTTGAGCCGGTCGCGGTCGCCGGTCAGCGTCACCTGGTCGATGTCGGTCAGTTTGAGATGCACCTTCTCCCCGGCCAGCACGCGCATCTCCTGGAAAACGTCAGTGAACAACTCATCCAGCATAACGGTGCGCAGATTTAAGGGGAGTTTGCCCGATTCGGCCTGGGCCAATAGCAGCAAATCTCCCACCATGCGCGTCAGGCGGTCGGCTTCATCTTTTATCGAATCGAGCGATTCTTCATCCGGCCCGATTTTGCGAATCAGGTCGGCGTTGCCCTTGATGACCGTCAGCGGGGTGCGCAATTCGTGCGAGACATCGGCCAGGAAGCGCTGCTGGGCGGTAAACAGGTTTTCGAGCCGCTCGAAGGTGCGGTTGAAGGCGCGAATGAGGGTGCCGATTTCATCTTTTGCCGGGCCGCTGTAGGGGATGCGGCGCGAAAGGTCATCGGCGCGGGTGATTTGCTCGGCGGTCTCGGTGACGGTTTCCAGCGGGGCCAGCGCCTGCCCGATGGACAGCCAGGAGGCCGCGGCTGCCAATATCATCGAGACTGCTGTCAGGAAAACCAGCAGTCCCAGCAGGGTGCGGCGGATGGAATCCAGGATAGTCAGGTTGGTGGCGGCCTGCAATACGCCTGCCGGGCGTTCCCCCACCACCACCGGCACGGTCAGGACCCGTAAATGGGTTCGCTGGATGTAGACATCGCGGTAGAGTGGTTTGGCCGACATCAGGTTGGCGGTATCGAGCGGCTGGTTGAAGCCGCGGATGCCCGGCGAGGCCATTTGCAGCCGCCCCTGCCGGTCCCAGTATTGGACGTAAACATTGGCGGTCAATTCCAGCGAGGGCAGGGTCAGCGCGTTCAACTCGCCAACCGTACTGACCCGCGAATTGGCGAGAATGCCGTTGACGGTTTGGGCCAGGGTACGGTCGAGCTGGTCGAGCAGGAAAGCCCCGACCAGCAGGTAGATGAGCGACCCAAACAGGAGCAGGATTCCGCCAAGCAGGGATGTGTATAGGAGGGTGAGACGAAGACGCAGGGACATTTATGATTTGCGATTTATGATTGACAATTGACGAATTGTACCCCCCGCAGATGAGTTTAAGATAAAAACGCCGCGCAATCCTTCGGCTTCGATCAGAATTTGCGGCGCTTTTGCTGCCAATCACCAAATCACAAAATCAAAAATCGCCCAATCGTTACGGCATTTCGCGCAGCACATAGCCCACCCCGCGCACCGTATGAATCAGGCGCGGCAGGGTCTCGTTGTCTTCCAGTTTTTGGCGCAGGTAACGGATGTAGACTTCCAGCACGTTGCTCTCGCCGCCGAAGTCGTAACCCCAAACGCGGTCGAAAATCACCTCGCGGGTCAGCACCTGTTTGGGATGGCGCATAAAGAGTTCGAGTAATTCATACTCCTTAGCAGTCAGTTGAATCAGCTTGTTGCCGCGCGTTGCCTCGCGCGAGCCGGTATCCAGGGTCAGGTCGGCAAATTTCAAGACCTGGATTCGTTCCGGCTGGGTGCGGCGCAGCAGAGCGCGGATTCTTGCCAGCAGTTCATCCAGGTTGAAGGGCTTCACCATGTAATCATCGGCCCCGGCATCCAGCCCCTGTACGCGGTCCTGGATGGTATCTTTGGCGGTCAACATCAAAATCGGCATCGCGCCGCCCAGCCGCAGGCGGTGACAAACTTCCAGCCCGTCCATGCCGGGCAGCATCCAGTCCAGCACCACCAGGTCGGGGTTGCGGTCGCGCGCCAGGTTCAGCCCGCTGCGGCCATCGGTGGCCACATCGACGGCATACCCTTCATACGCCAAACCGCGCTGGAGCAGTTTCAGTATGGCCTGGTCATCCTCGATAATGAGAATTCTCTCGTTCATAGTCGTCTCCATAGTCGCAGAATGAATTCCGCGTTACGCAACTTCAATCAATTAAGATTATACACAATCTGTGTATGACTTTTATAAAATTCGACGTTTCTCAACAAATTCACAACCCGGTGGTAGAATTTTGGGGATGTTTCCCGTCGGAATCCCTGCCAGTAAACGAATCTTCGACCTGCTGCTCGCCGCGCTTGGGCTGGTGATTCTGTCACCCATCTTGCTGCTGGCGGCCTTGTTAGTGCGAATTTATCACGGCAGCCCTGTCATTTTCACGCAAAAACGTCCCGGCTTTAAAGGGACGCCTTTCCACATCTACAAGTTCCGTACCATGACGGATGCCCGCGATAAAGATGGGAATCTGAGGCCTGATTCGGAGCGGCTGACCCGGCTGGGACGTTTCTTGCGCGCCTCGAGCTTGGACGAACTCCCGGAATTGTTCAACGTCTTGCGCGGCGAGATGTCCATCGTTGGGCCGCGCCCGCTGCTGATGCAATACCTCGCGCGCTACAACCCCGAACAGGCTCGCCGCCACGACGCGCTGCCCGGCATCACCGGCTGGGCGCAGGTCAATGGGCGCAATGCCATTACCTGGGAGGATAAATTCCGGCTCGATGTGTGGTATGTGGACCACTGGAGCCTGTGGCTGGATATTCAAATCATCTTCCTGACGGTTTGGAAAGTGTTCAAGCGCGAAGGCATCAGCCAGCCGGGTCACGCAACGGCGGAAGAATTCATGGGCAGTCCCCCTCCCCAATTTCCCTAAAAATTCGTTCCTTTTGGCCGGTATTGCAGCGCCTCGGCCACGTGCGCGGTCTGAATTTGGTCGCTCCCGGCCAAATCCGCAATCGTGCGCGCCAGTTTGAGCGTGCGATGGTAGGCGCGCGCCGAAAGGTTCAACTGGCTCATCGCGGCCCGCACCAGGCGGTCGCCGGCTTCCTCCAGTTTGCAGAACTGGCGTACTTCGGCCACCCGCATATCGGCGTTGCAGACGATACCCGAATTTCGAATATTCGACGAATCGGGGTTCGAAAAACGCTCTAACTGCCGTTGGCGTGCTGCCTGCACCCGCTCGCGGATGACCGCTGACAGCTCGCCCAACCGGTCGCTGGAAAGTTTGTCGTAATCGACTCTCGGCACTTCGATATGGATGTCGATGCGGTCGAGCATCGGGCCGGAGATGCGTTTCTGGTATTTGGTTACGGTCGAGGGGGCGCAGGCGCAGGGCTTCTGGCTATCCCCGTGCCAGCCGCAAGGACAGGGATTCATCGCGGCAATCAGTTGGAAATTCGCGCTAAAGGTGAGAGAGCCTTGCGCCCGGCTGATGGTGACGGCTTTGTCCTCCATTGGCTGGCGCATGACTTCGATAGCGCGGCTGCTGAATTCAGGGAATTCGTCGAGAAACAGGACTCCGCGATGGGCAAGGGAGATTTCGCCGGGGTGGGGGATGTTTCCGCCGCCGACCAGCCCGGCGTGGCTGATGGTGTGGTGCGGCGACCGGAACGGGCGCTGGCGGATGAGCGGAGTCCCCGGCGGGAGCGCATCGGCCACCGAGTAGATTTTCGTCACTTCGAGCGATTCCTCGATCGACATCTCCGGCAGGATTCCGGGCAGGGCGCGGGCTAAAAGGGTTTTACCAGATCCAGGACTTCCCATCATAATTACGTTATGTCCGCCCGCGGCGGCTACTTCCAGCGCGCGTTTGACGTGTTCCTGGCCCTTGACTTCGGCAAAATCGGTCGGGATGAAGAGCGGCGGGGGTTCCTCGCCCGAGGGCTGGCAGGGTTCGATTAACTGGCGGCCCGCTAAGTGCCGGTACAGGTCTGCCAATGTTTTGACGGGGATAATTTCCAAATCAGGAATCAGGGCCGCTTCGGCGGCATCCGATTCCGGCACGAACATCCGCTTGAAACCCATCTGGCGGGCGGTGGCGGCCATCGGCAGCACCCCGCGCGCATGGCGGACGATTCCATCCAGCGAGAGTTCGCCGACCACGATGGTATCCTGCACGCTCTCCTGCGGCAGGTGGCCGCTCAGCAAGATGACGCCCAGCGCGATGGGCAGGTCGTAGGCCGGGCCTTCCTTGCGGACGGTGGCCGGGGCCAGGTTGACGACGATGCGGTGGCGGGGAAAATGCAGCCCAGCGTTCTTGATGGCGGTCTGCACGCGCTCGCGGCTTTCCTGCACGGCGGCGTCTGGCAGCCCTACGATGGTAACGCCAGGCTGGCCGTTGCTGTAATCGACTTCGACCTCGACGATGACGCCATCCAGTCCGACCACTGCGCAAGAGTAGATGCGTGAGAGCATGGATGAAGTTTAGAGGATGTTGGGGGAAATGTCAATCAAAACAGGAAAATAAACACCCCGAAGGTTTTACCCGCACTTGTAATGCAGGCATGCATGTGGCGCAAGGTTGGCCTTTTGGAGAAAGCTTCGGGACAGTTCTCCGTTTCCGTTGCGGAATAAATTCCGCATTACGCTTTTACCTGTACCCTCTGCCTGCTCTCCTGCGCCAGGTCGCGGATGTGCTGCATAATGGTTCCGGCAATCGTCTTGACCAGGGGTTTGTCGTTCGCGTCGCCGTTGAACCAGAGCGGCTTGCCGATGGTGACGGCATACGGCCCGCGCAAGTACCAGGTGATGATGTCGGGTTCGCCCTCCAGCGTGGTCGGCACGCGTTTGCAGTTTTCCTCGCGCAGGGAGATGCCGAGCGGCACGACCGGGACGCCGGTCTTGAGCGCCAGCCGCGCCACGCCGGAGCGGGGGGCATGGAATTCGCCGGGCGGGCTGATGAGTCCTTCGGGGAAAATCATCACCGAGCGGCCTGTTTCGAGCGCCTGGCGGGCCTCTTCCAGCGCGCGCTCGCCCTGCCCCGGCACAACCGAGATTTGCCGCATCCGGCGCATGTACGCGCCCAGCGCCGGGATGGAGAAGACTTTCGAGGCAATCATCACGCTGATGGGCTGGGGCGAAACCAGGTGCATGAAAATCGGGTCGGTGGTGCTGGGGTGGTTGGCGGCATACAGCACCGGGCCGTCGGGCAGTTCGGTTTGCCGGCGGATGTCCATTTTCAACATCAATTTTGCGTAGGACTTGATGAGAATTTCACCGGCTTTGTAGAGCATGGCAGAAAACATGACAGTTTTATCTCCTTTTGGGAATTTAACACGCGCAAACATGAAAAGTTCACACTGGAGATGTTACAGAATTGTCAGGTTTCCTGCCTATCGGCTGGCTAACAATCGGCTGTGCGGCGGGTATCGGTTGGCGGGCGGTGGGATTTTGATGGCATTTCCTGTTTAAGGAAAGCCGGGTCAGTACGCTCCCCGTCCTTGCAGGGCGGAGATGAAAGTGTGAATGATAATATGAATATCGAGCCAGATGGACCAGTTTTGGACGTAATAGACATCCAGGTTGACCCGTTCCTGGTACGTGGTATCGTTGCGCCCTGAAATCTGCCACAGGCCGGTCATGCCGGGGACAACCTGCTTGTAGATGTCGAAATCATCCCCATAGAGGGGAATTTCCTCGACGACAATCGGGCGCGGGCCAATCAGGCTCATTTCGCGGCACAAGACATTCCAGAGTTGGGGCAACTCATCCAGGCTGGTGCGGCGCAAGAAGCGGCCCATGCGCGTAATGCGCGGGTCGTGTTTCAGCTTGAAGTTTTGTTCCCATTCGGCGCGCAAAGCCGGGTCTCTGGCAAGGTACTGTTCCAGGACTTCTTCGGCATTCTCGACCATCGAGCGGAACTTCCAGATGAGGATGTCCTTGCCGCCGTGACCGACGCGTTTTTGGGTGTAAAAGACCGGGCCGGGGCTGTCCACTTTGATGGCAAACGCAATCAGCGCCCACAGCGGCAGCAGGAAGGGCAGCGAGATGAAAATCAGGAACAGGTCCAGCAGCCGTTTAATCACCTGCTGGGCCGGATTGATTAACTGGTGGGTGACTTCCAGCCCGAGGTGTTCGACCAGGTGCAGGGGCGTGAACCAGACCGACCCCATGCGGGCGTCATCGAACATGACGATGATGCGCTTGAAGTGATGGGTTTTATCGAGCAGGACGTTCTTAACCGCGCCCAGCGGCGCTTTTTCGGGGACGAGAATGACAATTTCGATATTCTCGAACAAGGCGCGGATTTCAGGGAAGCCGACCTCCGGGCTGGAAGGCGGCGGGAACAACCGGGTAATGGGCGCCGTTCTGACGCACAGCACCGGCCATAGCCCGGTCAGCCGATTGCGGCGCAGGTTTCTATAAATATTTGTCACCCCTTCTGTTTCGCCAATTACGACCACCGGCACGCCCCACATTCCCAGGCGCACTGCCGCGCGACGGAATACTTTGCGGGCAAGCGGCGCGCTGAATAGCAGGAAAACCCAGGCCAGCCCCAGCACGGCGCGCGACCACATATTGACATTGCGCAGGTAAAAGCTCAAGCCCATCAGGGCCAGCATCCCCAGGGTGGTGCCGATGGAGAGCCGCCGCAGTTCTTCGACCGGGCCAACCCCGATGCCTGGGTATAAGCCCATCATCAGGTAAATGAAGATGAAAAAAATCGCAACCGGCAGGATGAGCGGCTGGTACATTTCAGGCGCCAGTTCGGGGCGCACGAACTGCCAGGAAAAAATGGGCGCGCTCATCGAAGCCAGGATGCAAACCAGGTCACTGACCAGCATGAAACTTGTCATGATGCGGCGGCGGTGATTCCAGACTGGCAGCGCAGCATGATTGGAGAAAAATTCATCGTCCCGGTACAGAATGACGGGTTTCATCGCTTGCGGAACTCCTGCCAGGATGTTTCGACGATTTCATGAATTTCCCGCCGGAAGCGTTCGTTCGAGAAGCGCTCGGCGTTGGCGCGGCAGGCGGAAGGGTCGAACAGGCTGCGATTGCGCTCGAATTCGAGGAGGGCGGCCCGGAGGGAGTCCACCGTTTGTTCGCGGAAGAAGACCCCGGTCGGATTCTCCCGCTCCAGGCCGACCACCGTTTCATGGACGCCGCCCTGCCCAAAGGCGATGACCGGCGTGCCGCAGGCCTGGGCTTCGAGCGGGATGATGCCGAAATCTTCCCTGGCGGCAAAGAGGAAGGCGCGCGCCCGCTGCATCATGTCGCGGAGAACATCATTCGGCTGGAATCCGAGCCATTTTACATTGGGCAGGTTCAGGGATTGGAGTTTGTGGGCTTCGGGCCCATCGCCAATCACCACCAGCTTTCGGTCGGGCAGTCCGGCAAAAGCCTCCACGATGAGGTCGATGCGTTTGTACGGAACCAGCCGCGAGGCAGCCAGGTAGAAATCTTCCTTATCGGCGCGCAAACCAAAGGCTTCGGTATTGACCGGCGGGTAGAGAATCTCCGCCTTGCGCCGGTAGATTTTCTCGATGCGGCGGCAGATAAATCCCGAATTGCCGTAAAGGACATCGGGGCGGTTGGCGGCGGTCGAATCCCAGATGCGGATGTAGTGCAAAATGGAACGCGCCAGCAGGGATTTAAGGCTTTTGAGGCCGCTCACCGCCAGGTAGTCATTTTGCATATCCCAGGCATAGCGCATAGGGCTGTGAATGTAGCCGATATGGAGTTGGTCTGGACTCGTGATGACGCCTTTGGAGACCGCATGGCAATTGGTGATGATAACATCATAGCCGCTCAGGTCGAGCTGCTCGATGGCGAGCGGCATGAACGGCAGGAAATTGCGGTAATTCCTTTTATTGAGGAAGGGGAAGGTTTGCAGGAAAGATGTATGGACCGGTTTGCTTTGCAGGAAGTCCCGGTCAGGCGCGGGCATGAAGTCCATCAAGGCAAACACGTCCGCTTTGGGAAAGACCTGAAGTATCTGTTCAACCACCCGCTCTGCGCCGGCAAAAGTGATGAACCAGTCGTGGACAAGCGCGATTTTGGGAGTCATCAGGGAATTGGACAATCCACCGTGGAGTGGCCGGTGCTCCGGCTCGGAAAGATTGTATCACAGTGCAGGGACAGGATAAATCCTGTCCTACTTTACTTGAGTTTAGAGTTCAATTTGGTTAAAACCTTTTGGTACACGGACTTCACGGGTTTTTCTTAAAACATCCGCATAGCGCAGCCGCTTCGCGGGCCGCAACCAAAGGTTGCTATGATTTGCGCTAATAGCGCAAATCCTGCGCCATAATACTATACATCCGCCCAACACCTGCATTTGCGCAGGTGCAAGTGTCCGCGAAATCCGTGTCCAGATTTTGGTTTTTAAACGCTTGTTGAACCAGGTTTCCTGCTTTTTCAGAATCGAAAAAACGAACTCTAAACTCAAGGGCAGCACCAATAGTTTTCGGATAGTTTGTGTCGTGATTAGAGTATAACAAACATCCCATGCTCTTGGCATGGGATGTTTGGGTTGGCGGAGAGAGTGGGATTCGAACCCACGGTGGACACGAGGCCCACAACGGTTTTCGAGACCGTCCCATTCAACCACTCTGGCATCTCTCCGGGTTGCTGCGCGGCACGAAATTATACAGCCTTTTGGCAGAAATGATAAGCGGAAATTGGGTTGTAACGTATGGTCTTCTCAAAGTCCATGGAGAGTGCGCCCTTTTTATGGCGAATTGAGCCAGGAACCCGGAGTTGAACCGCCAGGCGCGCAAAGCCCGCGAAGAAAACCCAAAAAACCTGGCGTTCTCCCTGGCGCCGCCCGCACACCCCGCGCTGCTTTCGCGCGGGGCAGGTGGCAGGTGTGGCGGCCTTCGCGGTTCGATGCCCGACTTTTAGAACGCTATACGATTGTAACGCGCGGACTGCCTGGCTTTAACCGGGTTTCACGCCCAGCGATTTCAAGATTTCTGTTCCAAACTGCCCCACCCGCCAGGGGGAGTCGCTCATCACAGCAGAGAGGGTCTCCAGCGTGCGCGGGTTGTGTTCGGCAAGCGGCATCAGATAAACGCGCGGCAGGACGATATCCGATTCTACGCCCAGTTCCTCCGCTTTTTTCTTGCGCCAGTTTTTCAATTTGTTCAGGCGGTTCAGGATGGCATTGGAGGGTTTTTCTATCTCGGTCGGCTTGACCAGCGGGGCGGTTTGCCCGCGCTGGATTGCTTCCAGCACGACCCGCCCAAAGCGGTCAATTTGGCGTTCGCTCAGTCCTGCCGTCTTGAGCGCGTCGATGGAGTCTGGCTCAGTCTGGGCCAGTTTGAGCAAGGCGTGGTCGTTCAGGATTTTGAACAATGGACGCTTGAGCCGCTCGGCCAGTTTTTCGCGGCTGAGACACAGTTCGTTTAGGATGGTACGCCCGCGCGGGGTCAGGTCCTGCTGGCCGTCGATGCGCTCCCAACGCTCTTTGACCTGCCGGCTGCCGTTGGTGACGTAACAGCTGCGTTGGAAGTCCTCGCGCGCCAGGTCGAGCCGTTCCCGTTCGCGCAGTTCGTTCTCCAAAACGTCGCGCAGATCCAGCAGGTAATGGGTATCGAGCCGGGCGTAATCGACCAGACCGGGCGGCAAGGGCCGCGCGCCCCAGTCGGCTTTCTGGAAACGCTTGTCGATTTCCACCTGGAATTTTTCAGCCAGCAGGCTGCCCAATCCCAGTTGTTTATACCCCAAAATCCGCGCGGCGAGCATCGTATCGAAAATATTCGTAAATGTGAAACTATAATCGCGCTGTAGGCCGAGCAGGTCGTACTCGGCGGCGTGGAACACTTTTTCGATGGCCGGGTTGCAGAAAATATCGGCCAGGGGCGTCAGGTCGTGCAGGGTGAGCGGGTCGAGCAGGTAATCGATGCCGGGGATGGAAAGTTGAATCAGGCAAACCTGTTCGCGGAAGGCGTACAGAGAGTTGGCTTCGGTGTCGATGGCAACGCGCGGCTGGCGCAGCAGGCTGGCGCACATCCGGCGCAACCCATCGGGAGTATCCACCCAAACAGGGGCGGGCAGGGATGAGTTCATGGCGATGATTATAACTGGGATGGATGGTTAGCGGGTCTTTTCCATGACCAGGGCGTCTTCGCCGTCGTTGTAATAGCGTCCCCAGCGGTCGATGGCGAAATACCCGGCGTTTTTGTACATGCGGATGGCTTCCTCGTTGCTCGAACGCACGCTCAGGCGAATGCGGCGCGTGGGCAGTTGCCGCTCGCAGGCTTCGAGCAGCGCCCGTCCATGCCCCAGGCCGCGATAGGCCGGCAGGACGCCCAGGGTGGCAATCCACGAAAAGCCCTCACCCGGACGCGGGTCGCCGGCGATGAAGGCAATCATCTGGCCCGCTTCGACGCCCTTGAGCCGCACCACGCCTGGGAAGGTCAGCACGGCGACCAGGTCGAGCAGCGGCCAGGCATCCTGCGGGAAGCAGGCCGATTCCATACGCCGCAGCGCGTTCAAGTCGAAGAGGTTGGCAGGGTGGATATCCATATCACAAGTTTCATATACCGTCCCGAAGGTTCCAAAAAGCCGAACTGAACGCTTCGATAACCTTCGGGACGTTTTCACAAAGAATAAGAAAAGCCTCCCGGTTTCGGGAGGCTTCCATTTTACCTGATTCTCGCTTACTTGTTGCCCTTCGTGAAATTCTCCAACATGCTGGTGAATTCCATTGGGAAGATGTACTTGGTGGATGGCCCCATGCCCATTTCCTTCAGGGTTTCGAAGTATTGCAGGGTCATGGTCTTCTGGTCGACGGTTTGGGCAACCGAGTAGATTTTATCCAGCGCGGAGGCAAAGCCCTCGGCGCGCAGCAGTTGGGCTTCCTTTTCGCCCTGCGCCGACAGGATGGCGGCCTGCTTCTGGCCTTCGGCCTTGAGGATGGCGGCCTGCTTTTCGCCTTCGGCCACGTTGATGGCGGCCTCGCGCGTACCAGTCGATTCGGTCACCACGGCGCGGCGGATGCGCTCGGCGGACATCTGCTTGTTCATCGATTCCTGAATTTCGCGCGGCGGGATGATTTCGCGGATTTCGACGTTGGTCACTTTGACGCCCCAGCGCTCGGTCACTTCGTCCAGTTTGGTGCGCAGGGTGATGTTGATATGCTCGCGCTGCGAAAGCACATCGTCGAGCGGGATGCCGCCGATGACGGCGCGCAGGGTGGTGGTGGCCATGCCCTGGGCAGCGAGTTCAAAGTTGCCCACTTTCAACACAGATTCGGCCGGGTCGACCACTTTGTAGTACCAGATGAAATCGACCTGGATACTGGCGTTGTCCTTAGTGATGGCGGTCTGGTGCGGAATTTCGCGCACCTGTTCACGCAAATCGACCCGGATGGCGCGGTCCAAAACCGGGATGAGCAGGATAAGGCCGGGGCCTTTGGGCCTGTCCAACACGCGGCCCAGCCGGAAGACAACCAGCCTCTGGTATTCTGGCACAATCCGAATGGCATTGGCCAGGAAAACCAGCAACAGAATGATGACAAAGCCAATCAGGCAAAGTGCGGTGACTTCAAAGTTTCCCATATCTGTTTCTCCTTTTTTGAATTTAGGCTTCCGTTTCGACGATTAACACCAGCCCCTCCTTGCCGACAATGCGCACCTTGCTGCCTGCCGGAATGGGGGTTGAACTTCTCGCAGACCATAACTCGCTGCTGACCTGTACCGAACCTTCGTCGTTGATATCCGTCCGCGCCTCGCCGATTTGGCCGACGAGATGGTGCGCGCCATGCGCGGGCGGGCTCGTCATCACCGCCAGCGTGCGTTCGACGAACAGCCACAGCAGGCCGCTCGCGGCCAGGGAAACGAACCCGGCCAGCAGGGGATTGACGCCAATCAGGCTGCCATCTTGGCCGGAGAACAGCAGGATGGAGCCGCCCATCACCAGCAGGATGGTGGTAATCAACAGGGCCGTGCGCCACTTTGGGGCGCGAATGGCATACAGGAAAGGCACAACTGCCAGCGCCAGCGGCACCAGCGCCCAGGCATTGATACCCAGATTATATGCGCCATACCCGGCCAACACCAGCGCAAACAGCGCGCTGATTTCGAACAGTCCTGTGCCGGGTGTTAGCAAAGCCATCAACACGAGTAACATGCCGACGACCAGCAAAACATAGGCTGCATTTGCATCGAGCAGGAATTCCATAACAGGCCTCCACGCGCTAAAATTATTATACAACGGTTTGTAACATCCGGTTGAATATACGATTAATTCGCGCTGAAGGTTTTCTAATTTGGCCCCGGTTTTTCAATCACTGCCAAAATCCGCGTCGCAAACACCGCCGGGATGTTGTCCAAAAACCCATCCAGCGCGCGCATCTTCGGATAAAAAGAATCCGGATACAGTTGCGGCCCGGAATACCCCCCGCTGGCAACGTAAGAAAAGGCAGAATAACGTTTGCGCATCACCACCGTCCAATCCTTGAACAGCGTGGGCGTGATTCGGCTGAAAAAGACCCGCGCGGCGTTGCCCTGCGCGGCGTAATAATCGGCCTGGGCCGGGTCCCAGCCAGCGGGCGCGTACCATTCGATTTCTTTTCCCCATCCCACTGGCTCTTTGTGCAGCAGGCCATACACCACCAGCCCCAACAGGCTGATGAAGGGGTCGAACACCAGCACCCGCCCGCCAGGCCGCAACGCGCGCCAGAACTCCTTCAGCGCCGTGCCGGGGTAACGCAGATGATGGAACACATCGAACAGAATCAAGTCGCTGACGGTTTCATTGCCAAAGCTCAGGGCGTAGGCGTTCTCGGTCTGGTCGAGCCAGGGGTTGGGGAACAGGTCGGTGCGCAGGGCATGGGGGATGACTTCCTTGATGTTGCCAATCCCCGACCCCAACTCCACCACCAGCGGCGACTCAAGCGAGGAAAGGCACCTGGCGATTTCCTCGTGAAATGCCCGGTAAATCGTCCGCAAAAGCGGCTTGCGCTGCCAATAGTTCTCGTTTTCGAGAATTTCGGTTTGGTGTTGGGTCACGTCCATGATATGATTTTACTCTGAAGTAATTGGTAAATGATGATTGGTGATTACCAATTACCTGACCACTGGACACTGCCCTTCGACTTCACTCCGCTCCGCTCAAGGCTTGAATACTGAATACTGAATACTGAATACTGAACACTGAATACTGAACACTGAACACTGAACACTGAACACTGATTACTGAATACCGAATACTGGAGACCGATGACTATAACCCGTCTCATCTTCTGGCGCATCGCCCTGGCCCTCACCGGCCTGCTGGCCCTGCTGGCCGCCTGGCAAATGTTCGGCGTGGCGCACAAGCTCGGCATCACCGTGCAGGCCAGCAAAACCTGGCTGGCCCTGTTCGCCGGCCTGGGGCTGATTGGCTTTTCAGGCTTTGCCGGGACCGCGCTGACCTTTTACGACGCCTGGAAAAACTGGTTCCAGCGCTTCGACCTGGCCGCGCGTATCCCAACCGGCCTGCGCCTGGCCGCCGCGCCCCTGTTGGCGTTCTGCTTGCTGGGCTATTCGCTGCTCCTGCTCCACCCCTACTACGGCAAACTGATTCGCGGCGAAGGCGGGGTGCGTTTCCTCGTCTTCTGGCTGCTGGCGCTGTGGGGCGCATGGCTGCTGCGCGTGCTGCGCCCAAAAACGGATTGGCCGGCCGCCTTTGGCCTCGTCCTCCTGCTCCAGGCCGCCGTTCACCTGGTCGCGGCTTACCTGTTGGGCATTACCGACTATCCCTTTGCCCTGGGCTGGTCCGAAACAAGCCGCTTCTACTACCCCTCGCTTTTCCTCTCCGAAACAATCTACGGCGAGCGATTGGCCTGGCCCATCCTGCACCCCAGCCTGCACCTCGTCCTCGTCCCGCCCTACTGGTTCGATTCTCCGTTGTGGGTTCACCGCGCCTGGCAAATTCTCATCCGCTTTGTTTTGGTGGGAGGTCTTGCCCCCGCGCTTTTATCGCGGCTGGGGATTGATTCGCGCCCCATGCGTTTTGCCGCCGGGTTGTGGGTTTTCCTGGCTGTATTCGATTTACCGTTATATTTACACTTGGCCCCCCCGGTCTTGCTCGTCCTGTGGGGGTTCTCCGTCAAAGATTCGCGCCGCATCTGGATATTCCTCCTCCTGGCCTCGGTCTGGGCCGGGCTGAGCCGCCTGAACTGGTATCCCGTGCCGGGCATGATTGCGGCAGCGCTCTACCTGCTCGAAGTGCCTTACCGCCCTCGGACGATGGACAATCGGCCACAGACCATCGCCCGCCGGCTATCGTCGATTGCCTCGTACCTGGCCCAACCCGCTGCCTGGTTCGTTGCCGGTTCTGCCATCGCTTTCCTCTCCATGCAAGCCTACATCGCCCTATCTGGAATCGGTAAAACCGGCGATTTCTACACCAGCCTGACCTCGTCCCTGCTCTGGTATCGCCTGTGGCCGAACGCAACCTATTCGCTGGGAGTCTTGCCCGGCATCGTGGTGTACTCGCTTCCGATGTGGGTTGTGCTGGCAATAGCCTTTGCCCGACGCGACATGCACCCGCTGCGGATTGGTCTGCTCCTCGGCGGGTTGGCGGTCTTGTTCGCGGGCGGGATTGTCGTCAGCATGAAAATCGGCGGCGGGGGCGATATTCACAACATGGACGCCTACGGGGTGGCGCTCATCATCGTCGCGGCGCATCTATTCTTTGGACGGTACACCCCGGAGAGCGAAAAAATGCCTCAGCGGGTACAAGTTCACTGGGCAGTGGCCGCCCTGCTCGTGCTGGTCCCGGTCTGGTTCGCGCAGCGCGCCTCGATTGGCGTGGTCACATATAACAAGGCGGAGAGTCAGGCCGTTTTAACGGAACTCCAGCGGCAGGTCGATTCAGTCCATGCCCGGGGCGGGGAGATTCTCTTCATTACCCAGCGTCATCTCATCTCGATGAACATGCTCCAGTCCGTCCAATTAATCCCCGAATATGAGCGCGAGGAATTGATGGAGATGGCCATGGCGAACAACGAGGCTTACCTCGACGGGTTCAAGGCTGAATTGCGCGCGCAGCGCTTTGCGATGATTGTGGTCGACCCGCTGACGACAACCATGCTGGGCAGCGATTACGCTATGGGCGAGGAGAACAATGCCTGGGTGCGTTTTGCGGCCCGCCCCATCTTGTGCAATTACCGCGCCGAACAGACTTTCGCATCGGACCGGATTGTGATTTATGTACCGCAAGAAGCGCCCGCCTGTCCGTAGACTTGTTTTGAAAAGCAAAAAACGGTAAGTTCGAATTTACCCGTCATGCTGCTGACCAAAGCATATTGCGACAAATATCGGTCAAAGAAATGCGTGAAGCCATCCAAAATGGCGAGATTGTCGAAGAGTATCCTGATGACAAGCATGGGCCAAGTTGTCTTTTGCTCGGTTTTACGCAAGCAAAACGTCCTTTGCATATCCAACGCAGTTATCCGTCACGCCCGATTTTGAAAGTAATCACTCTTTATCAACCAGACCCGGCTTTGTGGATTGATTACAGAGTAAGGAGAGATTAATGCCTGCCTGCCCGCGTGAAACATTTGTGAATCGCCTGGTCAAAAACCCTGCGGTCGGTGGAAAAGCCAGACAAAGTGCAAGTTAGTTTGCCGGAAGCTTGCTCGGTGTGTGGAAGAAGAATTAGCGCCGAAGAAAAACACACTATTCTTGGGAAAAGACAGGTATTTGACCTGCCAGAGCCAAAGTTGGAAGTCTGTGAACATCAGATTGGGCAAATTGCGTGTTGCGGGCAGGCACAACATGGACAATATCCAGCGCATGTGAAAGCCAGCGTGCAATATGGGCCAG
>DAOTZM010000045.1:0-2476 GCA_034434035.1 Anaerolineales bacterium | reverse complement strand
CGCGCTTCAAAGCGGCGTGACGCTCCTCACCGGGCCGCGCCGCGAGGACATCGCCCGCGTCACCGCGCCAACGCCGGAGCAATTGGAAAAAATCAGGGCCGCAGCCAGGGTTCATGGTTCGCCGCTGTTCATCGAGGCAGATGGTTCGCGCCAGAAGCCGCTCAAAGCCCCAGCAGGGCATGAACCAGCCATCCCGCCATTTGCGGATGTGGTGGTTGTGACCGCCGGGATGCGCGGGCTAAACAGGCCGCTGGACGAGAATTTCATTCACCGCCCGGAGATTTTCGGGGCGTTGAGCGGCTTGCAAATGGGAGAAAACGTCAGCGCCGAGGCAGTGATTCGGGTGCTGAAACACCCACAGGGCGGGCTGAAAAATATCCCGCCCGGGGCGCGGAAAGTGGTTTTGCTCAACCAGGCTGACACGGATGATTTGAAATCACGCGCGGGCGGCATGGCCGCAACGCTGCTGGAGACCTTCGATGCAGTGCTGGCTGCCAGCGTGCAGCGCGAGGAAATCCATGCTGCGCATGAGAATATCGCCGGAATCGTGCTGGCGGCGGGTGAAGCGTCGCGCTATGGAAAACCCAAACAGTTGCTGGATTTTCACGGCGAGCCGTTTGTACGGCGGGTTGCCAAAACGGCCCTGGCCGCAGGACTCTCGCCGGTGGTGGTCGTGACCGGAGCATACGCGGAACAGGTCGAGGCGGCGGTGCGTGATTTGCCGGTACTCATTGCGCGGAATGCGCAGTGGCGCGAGGGGCAGGCGGCGGCAGTGAGGACGGGGCTGAGCCCCCTCCCTGGCCCTCCCCCAAATGCTGCTGGAGAGCGCAGAATTTGGGAGAGGGAGATAGGCGGGGCGATTTTCCTGCTGGTTGACCAGCCGCAGGTGACGTCGCATGTGTTGGATGCACTCAAAAGCCGCCACGCGGAGGGGTTATTCCCGATTGTCGCGCCGCTGGCGGCGGACCGGCGGGCCAACCCGGTTCTGTTCGACCGGGTCACGTTCCCGGAATTGATGAAGCTGGAGGGCGATGTGGGCGGGCGCGCGGTGATGCGCCAGTTCCCGGTGGAGTATGTTCCCTGGCATGATGAGAGTCTGTTGTTCGATGTGGATGACGAAGACGATTATCGTAAATTGATGTTGTGGGGGAGAACGGATGATGACAACGGATGAAACAGAGGAACGGATGCGGACAACGGTGGAAGCAGAGAACCGGAAAACCGAAGAGCCGGAAAACATGACAATGAACTTAAGATGAGTTACGACTTACCAATGACCAATCATGCTCTAGCGGCTATCGTTTTGGCGGCGGGAATGTCGCGGCGGATGGGACAGCCCAAGATGCTGCTGCCCTGGGGTCAAACGACGGTGCTGGGGCAGGTGGCGGCCACGCTGTCAGATGGCGGCGTAGGCGAAATCCTGGTCGTTACCGGAGGGGCGCGGGAGGCGGGCGAGGCGGAGGTGGCGCGTTTGGCGGAATCCCTGCCGGCGCGGGCTGTGTTCAACGCGCAATATGAGGCCGGGGAGATGATGAGCAGTATCCGGGCGGGGTTGGCGGGACTGGGCCCACAGGTGGCTGCCACGCTGGTTGCCCTGGGAGACCAGCCGCAGTTGAGTCTGGAGTCCGCGCGGAGGGTTGTTTCAGCCTGGGAAATCTCCGGTTCGCGTCTCATTCTTCCCAGCTTCGATAGGCGCCGGGGCCATCCCTGGCTGGTGGAACGCGATTTGTGGAGTGAATTGGCGGCTGCCCATACGGCGCGGATGTTCTTGAACGCTCACGCAAGCGAGATTTTATATGTCGATTGCGACGAGACGGTGTTGAAGGACCTGGATACGCCCGAAGAGTATGCGCGAGACTTGAAAAACAGGGGGCAGCGTGCTATCCTGAATTTGGAGGCGCGTTCACGCTTCCGGGAGGCCGCGATGACAGACTGGGATTTGATGATAGGGCGCATCCAGAATGCCATGCAGGCGCTGGAAAAGGCGCACGAGGCCAAAGATGCCTTGAAAAGCCAGGCAAACGGTGACACGCTGACGAAATTCCAGGCAGAGATGAAGGCGTTGGAAGAACACCTGCGGCTAATGAAGCAAATCCTGGAACACGAAGATACCTATTCGATGGATGAAATTGCCACGGCGCTGGGTCACACGTTGAACAAGGAACGGTCGAGCTACCGGCGCATTCCAGAGTTCGATGCGAAAAAAGGGTAAACGTTCAGGAACGGACAAAAAGCACGGCCAACGCCGTGCTTTTTGTTTTGTTATGGTGTTTTAGTGATAAACTACGCCAACTCTGGAGGCCTTATGAAATATTTTGTCATTGTCAACCCGGTTGCGGGACGCGGGTTGGGCGAAAAGTCCATCCCGGCCATCGAAGCGCGCTTGCGCAAGGCAGGCGTGGATTACAAACTGGCGCGCACCGAGCGCCCCTGGCATGCGGCGGAATTGGCCGAGCAGGCGGCCCGGGAACGGTAT
>DAOTZM010000044.1:0-1875 GCA_034434035.1 Anaerolineales bacterium | reverse complement strand
CCCCATGAGCGAAATTATCAACAACCGCCAGCAGCGTATAGAAATCATGAAAAACCTGATTCGGCAGTTGCACAACGGCGTCTCCGAAGAACAGGTGAAGCACCAACTCGAAACCATGTTAGACGAAGCCGATTACAGCGATGTCTTCCTGATGGAAGTCCAGCTGGTGCAGGAAGGCATTTCAGCCGAGAAAATCCAGGAGTTGTGCGACACCCACACCCGCGTGCTGAAAAAGCACCTCGACCTGAGCGAAACCCCCGAAACAGTGGCCGGCCACCCGGTGCATACCTTCGTGCAGGAAAACCGCGAACTGGTGAAAACCACCGCGCAAATTCGCCTGTTGATGCAAAAACTGGAAGCCCTGCCCGACGAACAAGACGCCACCGAGCCAATGCGCGCCATCCAGGCCCTGCTCAACAACCTGATGGATGTCGACAAGCACTATCGCCGCAAAGAATACCTGCTCTTCCCCTTCTTCGAGAAGAACAACCTGCCCGGCCCGCCGATGGTGATGTGGGGCAAACACGATGAAGCCCGCAACCTGCTGAAAGAGACCATCGCCGGGTTGCAGCAGGTGGAGGCGATGACTGCCGCCGAAGCCAGGGCCTACAGCCTGTTCACCGTCACCCCGGCCATCGAAGCCGTCGACGACATGATTTACAAGGAAGAGAAAATCATGTTCCCGACCGCGCTCAACCTGCTGACCGAACAGGACTGGTACGAAATCTACCTGCAAAGCGACGAGTACGGCTACTGCCTGTTTGCCCCGCAGTTCGAGTGGACGCCCGAGGGTGGATTCCACAAGGAGATTAAGAAACCGGCCGCGGCGGGAGGCAGAATCCAGATGCCGACCGGCAGTTTCTCGCTCGAGGAGTTAATCGCCGCGCTTGGAACCCTGCCCTTCGACCTGACCTTCGTAGACAAAGACGACACGGTGCGCTACTTCAGCCCCGGCAGGGAGCGCATTTTCGACCGCTCGCGCGCCATCCTGGGCCGCAAGGTGCAATATTGCCACCCGCCCAAGAGCGTGCATATCGTCAACCAGATTGTCAAAGATTTCAAATCCGGCAAACAAGAGCGCGCCCGCTTCTGGATTAACATGCGCGGACGGCTGATTTACATCTGCTACTACGCCGTGCGCGACGCCCAGGGCGGGTACATGGGAACGCTCGAAGTGACCCAGGACCTGACCGAAGTCCGCGCGCTGGAAGGCGAGCGCCGCCTGTTGATGTATGACGAGAAAAAATAGCCGTTAAGGCCGTCGCTGGTCGAGTAGGCGGCGGTTTCGATGCGCAAAGAACGCTGCTCAACCAGCGCCGCCGTATCGAGACCAAGACGGCCCATAAGGAAGCACACCATGGACATCACCTCCCAAACCAAACTCTTCGACCTGCTGGAAACCTACCCGGAACTCGAAGCCCAAATCATGAACATTGCCCCGCCCTTCCAGAACCTGAAAAACCCGGTCCTGCGCCGCGCGGTCGGCAAACTTGCCACGCTGGAAAAGGTCGCCCAGGTCGGCGGCATGGATACCGGGAAACTGGTCAACACCCTGCGGCGGGCGGTTGGGCAGCAGGAACTCGGCGCGGAGGCAGCCTCCAGCCCGGTGGTCGAAATCCCGCGCGCCGCGAATGACCCGGACTGGATTGCCGGGGAAGCGCAATTCACCGTCGATGGCACGGAACTGCTTCAGCGCGGCGAGGTGCCGCTCGGCAGGGTCAATGAACTGCTCGGCAAACTAGAACCGGGGCGCTTCCTCCTGCTGCTCACCAACTTCGAGCCGTCGCCCATGCTCGATGCGCTCCAAAAACAGAACCGCAAAACATTCCACAAGCTCCACCCCGATGAGCCAGGCCAGCACCTGACGTTCATCCA
>DAOTZM010000043.1:0-15152 GCA_034434035.1 Anaerolineales bacterium | reverse complement strand
GCCCCTCTTTGCCGTTATTGGCGGTGAGAACCTCCATCCCATAGATGCCGAGCAGGATGCGGATGAGTTTGGTGATGGATGGGTCGTCGTCTATCGATAATATTTTCAGCGCCATGTTTGTTGAGCCTGTCGAATTTGCATCTCTTTTTATTGATTATACAGTAAGGAAATGCCAAACCAACCCCAGGCCGTCAAATTGTGAGCAATTCTCAATAGACTTTATTGGTAATTGGTCAACGCCATTTTTGGGACGCGGACAAGAGCCGACTACGCGGAGAAAAATCTTAAAATCTGCTCTTGTCCGTTCTCGTCCGCGTCCAAGTTTTTATTGCCGCTAATGTCTGGTAGATAAAGTTTAATCGTAACGCGGAATACATTCCGCCCGCCCTTCTCAAAAGGAGTCTTATGAACCCCGCAGCGCAAGCGCTTTACGAAGAAATGAAAATCAGCCTGGGAAAACTCGTCCCCGATTTTGAGCTGTATTACAAAGCTGAAATCGCCGTCGAGATTAACCAGCTGAAAAAAGAACGCAACGCCGTCATCCTCGGCCACAATTACATGGAGCCAGTGTTGTTTCACGCGATTCCAGATTTTCGCGGTGACTCGCTGGACTTGAGCCGAAAAGCCGCCTCGACCGAGAAAGACGTGATTGTCTTTTGCGGCGTCAAATTCATGGCCGAGACGGCCAAAATCCTGAATCCGACGAAAACCGTGCTGCTGCCGGCTGAAAAGGCAGGCTGCTCGTTGGCCGAATCCATCACCGCCGAGGATGTGCGCGCCCTGAAACGCAAATATCCCGGCGTGCCGGTCGTCACCTATGTCAACACATACGCGGATGTGAAGGCCGAGAGCGACATCTGCTGCACCTCGGGCAATGCGATTGCGGTGGTCGAGTCGCTCAAGTCTGAGACGGTGATCTTCCTGCCCGACCAGTACCTGGCAAGCAACGTCGCCAGGGAGACGGGCAAACACATTATTTTTCCATCGTTTGCTCAGAAGACGGATTCACTGCTCGATGTCCAGTTGATTGGCTGGCATGGCAAATGCGAAGTTCACGAGAAATTCACCGTCGAAGACATTCGCGCAGCGCGGGAACAATTTCCCGATGTGGTCGTCTTGACCCATCCCGAATGCCCGCCCGATGTTGTCGAAGCATCGGATTACTCCGGCAGTACCAACGCCATGATTAAATTCGTCCAGCAGAGCAATGCGCCGCACTTCCTGGTGCTGACCGAATGTTCGATGGGCGATAACATCGCCGCCGCCAACCCCGATAAGGAACTGCTGCGCCTGTGCATGGTGCGCTGTCCGCACATGAATATGATTACGATGGAAAACGTGCGCGATTCCCTGCTGCGCAACCGCCAGGTCATCGAAGTCCCCGAAGAAATCCGGGTGAGGGCCTTCCAGGCGGTGGAGCGGATGATAAAGATTGGATAGGACGATATTCGATCATTCGATACTCGAATAACGACCCCTCATGAAAACCACCGACGTACTCATCATTGGCTCCGGCATTGCTGGGGCCGCTGCGGCGCTCAGGCTGTCTAAAGACCCGGCGTGCCATATTATCCTGATTACCCGCGAGCCAGACGCGCGCGAATCGAACTCAAATTATGCCCAGGGCGGTATTATCCATCGCGGGGCAGATGACAGCGCAGATTTGTTGGTACAAGACATCCTGGCTGCCGGGGCCGGGGCGTCGCTGCCCGCAGCGGCCAAAATCCTGGCCGAAGAAGGCCCGCCCAGGCTGGAAAATCTCCTTTTGACGGAAGCAGGCATCCGCTTCGACCGTCACCCCGGCGGCGAACTGGCTTTTGGACAGGAAGCGGCCCATTCCCGCCGCCGCATCCTGCATGTCGGCGATGGCACGGGGCGCAGCATTGTCGAAAACTTGCTGGCTGCCGTGCGCCGCCAGCCCAACATCGAACTGCTGACCAATGCCACCGCTGTCGATTTAATCACTTACCCCCACCATTCGCGCAACCCGCTCGATACCTACGGCCCCGTGGCCTGTTATGGCGCTTATGTATTTGACCGCAACGGCAAGGCCATTCACCGCACCCTATCAAGAGCGACGATTTTGGCAACCGGCGGATTGGGGCGCATCTACCGCAATACCACCAACCCGCCCGGCGCGCGCGGCGACGGGCTGGCAATGGCGCACCGCGCCGGGGCGCGCATCATCAACGCTGAATACATCCAGTTTCACCCGACTGCGCTGGCAACCCCCGGCGCGGAAGGATTCCTGATTAGCGAAGCAGTGCGCGGCGAAGGCGGCATCCTGCTCACCCCGGCGGGGCAGCCGTTTATGGAAAAATATGACCCGCGCTGGAAGGAGCTTGCCCCGCGCGATGTGGTGGCCCGCGCCATTCACAGCGAAATGGAAGCGCATGGGTACTCACATGTTTTGCTCGATATTGGCAGCCACATGCCCGCCGACCGGCTGCGAGAACGCTTCCCGAACATTTACGCCGCCTGCTTGAAGGTCGGGATTGACATCACCCGCGAGCCGATTCCCGTTGTTCCTGCCGCGCACTATTCTTGTGGCGGGGTGGCAGTGGATACCTGGGGACAAACGAGCATTCAGAACCTGTATGCGGTTGGCGAAGTGGCCTGCAACGGGGTGCATGGCGCGAACCGACTCGCCAGCACCTCCCTGTTGGATGGGTTGGTCTTTGGCGAGCGCGCTGCCGAACGAATCATGGAGCAGGCTGGTCATTTGTCTTATCCCGAACCGAACTCGGTGCCAGCCTGGGATGAATCCAACCTGACTCAGGCCTCCGACCCGGCCTTAATTCAGGGTGACATGCAAACCATCCAGAACATTATGTGGCACTACGTTGGCCTGATTCGCTCCGGCGACCGCATTTCGCGCGCCATCCGCGAACTGCGCCACCTGCAAAACGAGATTGAGACGTTTTACCGCAAGACCAAACTCAGCGATGGATTAATTGGCTTGCGGAATGCCGTCGAAACAGCGTTGATTGTGGCCCAGGCTGCCCGTCATAATCGCCAAAGCCGGGGCTGTCACTACCGCACCGACTCGGTCGATGGCGGAGACAGGTTATTGTAAGGAGTTTGCGATGCAGGTCAACGGCTTGGACAGCCAATTCCCCCTCGCGCTTGTAACCGGCGCCGCCCACCGCCTGGGGCGCGCCTTTGCCCTGACCCTGGCCCGGCGCGGATACGCCATCCTGCTGCATTACCACGCCTCGCAATTTCGCGCCGAACAAACCGCCCTCGAACTCCGCGCTCTGGGCGTGCCGGTCTTTCCCCTGCACGCCGACCTGACGGATGCGGCCCAGGTCGAAGGGTTGTTCTCCGCGCTCGATGGCCTGCTGGCTGACCCGGCCAACCAACTCTCCGGGCTGCGCGTGCTGGTCAGCTCGGCGGCCCGGATGCGCGCCGGCGATATCCGTTCGACCAGTGTCTCCGATTGGGACGGGATTCTCGACCTGAACCTGCGCGCGCCTTTCCTGTGCGCCCAGCAGGCGTACCAGCGCATGGAAGCGGGCGGACTTATCGTCAATATCACTGACATCGCCGCCGAAAAGGTCTGGACGCGCTTCGCGGCTTACACCGTCAGCAAGGCCGGGCTGGAATCACTTACCAAAATCATGGCGCGCGCCTTTGCGCCGAAAGTGCGGGTCAACGCCATTGCGCCGGGGCTGGTGCTGCCCTCCGATGACATCCCGCCCGAAGAGTGGAGCCGCCTGGTTTCGCGCCTGCCCATTCAGCGCGCTGCCTGTATCGAGGAAATTGCCCGCTCCCTTGAATTTTTGCTCGATAACGAATATATTACCGGTCAAACCATTGCCGTCGATGGCGGCTACTCGCTTTTGTAAGACAGGATTTATCCTGTCTCCCTGGAGACCCTCATGCCCGACACCCCCGACTTCCTGGCCGAACGCCTGCAAACCGAAGGCGAAAAGACTGCCGCCTTCTTTGCCGCCCTCTCCCCTGCGCAGTGGCAAGCCCCGGTTTATACCGAAGGCCCAGCCTGGACAATGCGCAACGTCCTGGCGCATTTTGTAACGGCTGAAAAGGGCTTCCTGAAACTATTTGCCGATATCCGCGCGGGCGGCCCCGGCGCGCCGGAAGATTTCGATATCGACCGTTATAACGCCAGCCAGCAGGAAAAGACCATCGAAATCTCTCCTGCCGAATTGCTCGAACAATTTCGCGCGGTTCGCGCTCAAATGACCGCCCTGGCCGCCTCCTTTACCGAAGAAGACCTGCGAAAACAGGGCCGCCATCCCTTCCTTGGCCCCACCACCCTGGCCGAAATGGTCAAAATGGTTTACCGCCACAACCAGATTCACCTGCGCGACCTGCGTAAAGTACTCGAATCCTGACCTTATATGCCTTCACTCACCACCACCCTGCGTCTCACCCGCCCCATCCACCTCCTGTTGGCCCTGTTGGCCTACGGCCTCGGCCTGGGCATTGCCCGTTACCTGGGCGGCCTGCTGAACCCGCTTGCCCAAATCGCGGGCGGTCTGTCGCTGCTTTTTCTCCTGGCTGCCTCCAACCTGCTCATCGAATACTTCCGCCCGCCGACTGAGCCGATTCTCCCCGGCGAAACCCGCGCGGAACGCGAAGCCCTGCGCCCCTTGCTTTTGACCGTCAGCGCCGCTTTCATCGCCGTCGCCGCCTTGCTGGCCTTCCTGCTCTACCTGCAAGGCAGCTTGCCGGTCAACGACGCCTTGCTCTTCATCCTGTATCTGCTGCTTTGCCTCTCGCTGGCCGTCCCTCCCATCCGCCTGGTCGAGCGCGGCATTGGGGAAGTTGTCGCGGCCTTCCTGCTGGCCGTTCTCACCCCGGCCATCTCCTTCCTGATGGTTTCTCCCAACCTGCACCCCTTCCTGACCGGTTTTACCTTCCCGCTCTTTCTGCTGGCGCTGGCCTGGCAGCTGGCGATCTCCTTCGAGCAATATCCCGGCCATCTCAAATACGGGCGGCGCGTCCTGCTTATGCGTTTGTCTTGGCAGAGGGCCGTTCCCATTCACAACGGCCTGCTGATCGCTGCTTATTTTTTCCTGGCGGTTTTGCCTTTCCTGGGGGTCCCGTTTCCGCTGACCTGGCCCTCCCTCTTGACCCTGCCCATCGCCGCCTGGCAGATGCTCATGCTGCGCAACATTGCCGAAGGCGCCAGGCCGGTCTGGAACGCCCTCAACATCGCCGCCGCCGTCGTCTTCGGTCTCACCGCCTACCTCATCACCATCACCTTCTGGCTGCGATAAATCCAACGTCCCGACACTTGCGCCTGCGCGACAAGTGCAGGTGAGGTTTGCTTGAAAAACCTGGTTGCGCTATTCAAACCGCTCGGCTGAACGCTCGCGGCGAAGCCTTCGGGACGGTGGTATTTTCTGGATACTGAACACTGGATACTGAATCATGCCCGAATTCTTGACCCTGCTCCCCCCTGATTCTGCCCGCGAGAAACTGCTCTCGGAACTGACTCCGCTGCGACAGTCCACCGTGATCGAAACAGCGGCTGCCCTTGGCCGGGTGACAGCCGAAGACATCCTCGCCCCGCATCCGCTCCCCGAATTTCCCCGTTCCACAGTCGATGGCTACGCTGTCATCGCCCGCGACACCTTCGGCGCATCCGAATCCCTGCCCGGCTACCTGAAACTGGCGGGTGAAGTCCCGATGGGCGCGGCCCCGTCCTTTGCGATTCGCCCCGGCGAATGCGCCCTCATTCACACCGGCGGGATGCTTCCCGAAGGGGCCGACGCGGTCGTCATGCTCGAATATACCCAGCAAGAGGGCAACGAAATCGAACTCCTGCGCGCCGTTGCGGGCGGCGAGAACCTGATTCTGGCAGGGGAGGATGTGGCAGCCGGGCAGGTCGTCCTTCGGCGCGGAAGCCGGCTGCGGCCCGCCGAAATCGGCGGCCTGATGGCGCTCGGAATCACCAAATTGCGTGTAGTAAATAGAATAAGCGTTGGGCTTATCTCGTCAGGTGATGAAGTCATCCCGGCGGAACAGTCTCCCGCCCCAGGCCAGGTGCGCGACATCAACGCGCATACCCTGGCGGCGCTCGTTCAACGCTCTGGCGGGGAGGCGGTTTACTACGGTATCATCCCTGATGATTTCGAGGCCCTTTATTCTACCGCCCAAAAAGCCCTGGCCGAATGCGACGTGGTGGTCATCACCGCCGGCTCCTCGGCTTCCACCCGCGATATGACCGCCGAGGTGATTGCCTCGCTCGGCCAGCCGGGCGTGCTGGCGCATGGCATCAACACCCGGCCCGGCAAGCCGACCATCCTGGGCGTGTGCGGCGGCAAAGCGGTGATTGGCTTGCCCGGCAACCCGGTCAGCGCGCTGGTCAATGGTGATTTGTTTGTCGTTCCCGTGATAGAAAAGTTGCTCGGCCTGCCGCTCGACAGGCCCAAGCCCAGCATTCCGGCCCGCCTGACCATCAACCTGGCCTCGCAGGCCGGGCGCGAGGATTGGTGGCCGGTGCGCTTACTTCCCTCTCCCAAAGGGAGAGGGGTTGGGGGCGAGGGAGAGGACCGGGGCGAAGGCTGGCTGGCCGAACCCATCTTCGGCAAATCCAATCTCATCTTCACCCTGGCCGCCGCCGACGGCCTGATAAAAATCCACCCCGATGCCAATGGACTGAGCGCCGGAGAACTTGTCGATGTATTCTTGATGTAAATTGTTATGGCTGTCTACCTTCACGATATTCCCCTTTCTGAAGCCAAAAAACGATTGGAAACCGCCCTGCGCGAAGCCGGACTCTGGCAAGTTCTGGGCGTAGAAGTCATCCCGCTCGATGAAAATGCCCTGGGGCGGGTGCTGGCCGAACCGATTTGGGCGCTCAAGTCCTCGCCGCACTACCATGCCAGCGCGATGGACGGGTTCGCCGTCCGCGCCGAAGCCGCTGCCGGGGCAATGCCCTCCGCGCCGGTGACGCTTCTTTTCGGGCAACAGGCTGCCTATATGGATACCGGCGACCCCCTGCCCGATTGGGCCAATGCCGTCATCCCTATCGAAAATGTCGAGCCGCTCGATGACCAGGGAGGGATTGCCCCCGACCCGCGCAAACCGGCGGCGATTCGGATTCGCGCCTCGGTTACGCCCTGGAGCCACGTTCGCCCGCTGGGGGAAGACATCGTGGCGACCCAACTGGTTTTGCCTGCCGGGCATGCGCTGCGCGCTTTCGATTTGGGCGCGATTGCTGCCTCAGGGCATGTTTCGGTCATTGTGGCGCGCCGCCCTCGGGTAGCAATTTTGCCGACCGGCACGGAATTGGTGCCGATTGGCGCGGAACTGAAGCCGGGCGACATCCTGGAATACAACTCGCTGGTCATGGCCGCCCAACTTAAGGCAATGGGCGCCGAGCCGGTGCGGTTTCCTATCACAATGGATGATTTCGAGTCCATTCGCGCCCGCGTCAGCGAGGCCGCCCAAACCTGCGACCTGGTGCTGCTCAACGCCGGTTCTTCCGCTGGGAGCGAGGATTTCTCGGCCCAGGTGGTCGAGTCGCTCGGAGAACTGCTGGTGCATGGCGTCGCCGTCCGCCCTGGGCACCCGGTAATTCTGGGGATGCTCGACCGGCAATCGAAACTCAAGAATCAAAAATCGCAAATCCCCATCGTTGGCGTTCCCGGCTACCCGGTCTCTGCCGCGCTGACGGTGGAAATTTTCGTCGAGGAACTGGCTGCCCGCTGGCTGGGACGCCGCCCCGCCGAACAGCCCGTCATTGCGGCGAATATCACCCGCAAAACAACCTCCCCGCCGGGGGATGACGATTACATCCGGGTCGTGGTGGGCAAGGTGGGCGAGAAGACGCTGGCCGCGCCCATTGCGCGGGGCGCGGGGGTCATCACGTCGCTGGTGCGCGCCGATGGCCTGGTGGTCCTGCCGCGCGGGGTTCAGGGCGTGGAGGCAGGCGAATCTGTCCGCGTGCGGTTGATGCGCTCGATGAACGACATCGCCCAGACGATTTTCTGCATCGGCTCGCATGATGTCATTCTCGATTTGCTGGCGCAGCATCTCTCCGGTTACAACCGGCGGCTGGTTTCAGCCAATGTCGGCTCGCAGGGCGGGCTGGCGGCGCTGCGGCGCGGCGAAGCGCATATCGCCGGGTCGCACCTGCTCGACCCGGAAACAGGCGAATACAACCTGCCTTACCTGCAACAATACCTGCCCGGCGTGCCGGTTAAGTTGGTGGGGTTCGTTCGGAGGGAGCAGGGGTTAATGGTGCGGCGAGGCAACCCAAAGGGAGTCCGTTCCTTGCAGGACCTGGTTCGAGGCGAGGTCATGTTCATTAATCGGCAGCGCGGCGCGGGGACGAGAGTCCTGCTCGATTATCATTTGAATTTGTTAAGAATTACGCCGAATCAGGTTCACGGATACGAGGAGGAAGAGTATACTCACCTGGGCGTGGCGGCGGCTGTGGCTTCGGGGCGGGCCGATTGCGGATTGGGTATTCCGGCGGCGGCCCAGGCCCTGGAACTCGATTTCGTGCCGCTCTTCCACGAACGGTACGACCTGGTCATTCCTACAGTGTATGCGGAGAGTGATTTGCTCAAACCTTTGTTCGAATTAATGCAATCGCAATCATTCCAAAATGCTGTAAAATCGCTTCCTGGGTATGATACGGGTATCATGGGAACAATCATTGCGGAGGCAGGTTCATGATTCAAGCACTTGTGGTTGACGATAATCGTTCTACGGCAGATTCTATGGTAAGGGTCTTGAAGGCGCTGGGAATCCAGGCGCGCCCGGCCTATGGCCCGGGGCCGGCAATGGCCATCCTGCGGGCAGAGACGCCGAATGTGATTTTCCTGGATATTAATATGCCCGGCGTAACCGGCTTCGACATCCTGAGTTTTGTCAGCCGCGAACCGCGCCTGACCAATGTGCCGGTGATTGTTTGCACTTCGGATGACCAGCCCCAAACCCGCGCGAATGCCATGCAGGGCGGCGCGCGCGATTTCCTGGTCAAGCCGGTGACGGTGGACGCCCTGGAGCAGTCGCTCAAGAAAATCGGCCTGGCCTGAATTTTTCATGACAAGAGAAAGCCCCGCGCGCGGCGGGGCTTTTGTCGTTATTGTTTACAGATGGCGCCAGGTTACAATTCAATCAGCCGGTTGGCTATTTTTGCGGCGCAATAGAGCGCGTGGTTGCGCGTGAAGTTGCTGGCTTCCCTGTAGGTGGCGGCGCGCAAGGAGTTGAAGAACAGCGCAATCAGGTAAGCGCGCTCACTATAGGCGGTGGTCTGGGCAGCCAGCGCGCGGATGTGCAGCATGACGCGATGGGCCTTGAGCAGGCCGGGATGCTCGTAAGCGGCTGCCGGGAGCGGGGCGGCCAGCAGGCTGCCCTCGAAGCAGCCGCGCGCCCACTGAATCAGCGCCTCGAGGCTGTATCCTGATTCCGGGACGAGCCGGAAGCGCAGGTCGGTTTCCAGCGCAACGTAATCTTGCAGGATGTGGCCGTCGTCGGTGGTGGTCAGGAAATCAATCAACCAGGTGGCGCGGTGGGGGTCGAGCAGGATGTTTTGCCCGTTCAGGTCGCCGTGGATGGTGCTGTAAAAGCCATCGGCCCGAAAACTTGCGCCCCTGGCGCAGCGCAGCGGGTTGGGGAGTCTTTCGGTTCCGAACTGCCAGGAGCCATCGGCGCGTTCGGTGAAAACAGCCTGCCCTGCGCTGATTCCGGCTGCAATTCTTTGAAGTTTTTCGTCACCCAGGTGCAGGTGGCGCAGGTAGAAATCGCGCAGGTCGCAACTTTCCTTCATGCGGCCGGTTTTGTCTTTGAGCGGGAAGAGCGTTTCGCGGTAGAGATTGTCCAGGACGGGCAGCAGGTCATCCAGTCCGTTCGATTGGTAAACCCCGGCGAAGTTTTCGGTCTGGCCGCCCAGCCCGATGAAGGAATACAGGATTCCGCCAAGATGCCGGGTTTGGGCGCTGCGCAGGGCTTCGGGGATGCGGTGGCTGCCCACAATCCCTTTGACATATCTTTCGTAGTTGCTGATTTCCGCGCTGATTTCTCCCCGGTCGCCGACTTTGACGACTACGCCCTGGCCCTGACCCTTGCCCTGGTAGGTGGGCGTTACCTGGAACACTGCCGCGCCGCTAAAGCCTTGCTGCATTTGTCCCAGGCGGATGGTTTCGCACTCGAAGAACAATTTGCAGAAAATTTCGCGGATTTGAAGAGCGGCATCTTCGGTAGAGGGGGTTTTCCCGTCGTTGGGGAAGCGGACCTGCCCGGCGAGTTGTTCGATGCTGGCCTGGGGGTCTTCGATGACCAGTTCCAGGTTGAGCCGCAGGGATTCCTGGAAAGCGCCGCGCACGGTTTCGGGCAGGCCCATCATTTCGTTTTTCAGCACCACGCTGCAGGCAGGCTGCCTGCCGTTGACGCGCAGCAGCGCTTTTCGCACCATTTCGACATCGGCGTAGCCGGTCAACATGATAACTGTGATGGCAGGGTAGAATTGGTTGATTTCGGCCAGCAGTTCCATGCCATCCTGGTTATATTCGTCGCTTTCGTCGAGCCGCACATCCAGGACGGCAATATGGAATCGTTCGTTTTCGAGGATTTCCAGGGCTTCCTGGCGCGAAGCGGCGGCGTGGACGAGATACCCTTCGTCGCGTAACAGGCCGCTTACAGTTTTGCGCACATCGGGCAGGTCATCTACGACCAGGATTTTCCCTTGCACGGTCCTCCTCCTTGTGTTCGGGCAGCGGAATTTCGACCAGCATGGTTGTGCCAATCATGCCGGTATATTCGATGCGGATGTCGCCGCCCAGGCTGTCCATAATCATTTTACTGAGCCACAATCCCAGCCCGGAGCCTTCGCCCTGGATGGGGGAAGAAACCGGCCTGGTGAACAGGCGCGGCTGGATTTTCGTTGGAATCCCGCCTGGCACATTGTCCTTGACCCGCACCTTGATTTTCCCGTCTTCCAGCGCAGTAGAAACGACAATTTTTGCGCCGACAAAGGACTGGAGCTGGTCTTTGCCGGCCTGGCGGGCGCGGTGCGCTTTATCCAGTTCGCGGTAGGCGTTCTGAATCAAGTTCTGGAAGACTTCCGAAATCTGTCCGGCCGGCAGGCTGACCACCGGCAAGCCGGGGCAGGGTTCGAGGTTGGCTTCCACCAGCCAGCGGGTGCGGTCGGCGGTCCACTCGCGCCGCTCTTTGTTGAAGATGTCGGTCAGCAGGGCGTTCACGTCCACCTCCACCGGGTTGACCTCCAGCAGCGGCGCGCGGATGCGCTTGAGCAGCAAGGAGGTGTAGCGGGTGTTGCGCTCGATGATGCCGAGAATCTCTTCGAGTTCGTCATCCCGCGTATCCAGGCGGCTGCGCAGGCGCATCAGGTTGGGGGGGATGATGCTGAGCGTGTTGTTGACGCGGTGTTCGATAGCGGCCATGGCGCGCCCCAGCGTGGCGAGTTGCCGCTCGGCCAGCACCTCGCTGCGGGCTGCGCTGTAGAGCCGGGTGTTGTTCAGGGCGGCGGCAGCCTGGCTGGCAATCGTTTGCAGGGCAGACAGGTCATCAATGGTATAGGTGTTCTCGCGTTCGTGATAGACAACAATCGCTCCCAAGATGCGCTCGCCAGCCAGCATGGGCGCGCCCATCCAGGACGTAAAGAAGGCTTCTTCGGGGGAGAAATGACCGGAGTCGAGTTCGGCGCGTTTCGAGGAAAAGACCGCCCGGCGGTTGTAGAGGATGGACTGGATATGTTCCTGCCAGCGCTGCCCCATTTGCCATCCGGCGCCGGCCTGTTTCTTGCCATCGCGCAGCGTGAGCCCAGGGCGAATTTCGCCGCGCTCGGCGTCGAAGAGCGCGATGGTCAGGTTGCGGCTGTCCATGAACCGGTCGACCTGTTCGTAAATCAGGCGCAAGAGTTCGTTTTCGGTTCGGTTGACTTGCGAGGCCAGCAGGTTGCCCGATTCGAGCAGGGCCTTGCGCCGGATGAGCAGGCGCGCGTTGCGGATGGCGATGGCCGTTTGGGCGGCGAACAACTCAACCAACTCACGCTGCGGCTTTGAGAACCCTTGTTTCTGGC
Organism: Anaerolineales bacterium; assembly: GCA_034434035.1. Classification (GTDB taxonomy): domain Bacteria; phylum Chloroflexota; class Anaerolineae; order Anaerolineales; family Villigracilaceae; genus UBA5195. The sequence goes on along the minus strand of DAOTZM010000043.1, from coordinate 3,127 downwards.
GGTAACTGACGAACAGGACCCCCACGATTTCGCTGCCGATTTTCATGGGAACGGTTGCCAGCGATTGGATTTTTTCACGCACGACGAAGCGTTCTTTGACCTGCTCCGGGCGCGCTTCGTGGGGTTTGGTCAGGGCCGGCTCGTTGACGGCATCGTCCACGTACCAGGGACGGCCCACCTCCACCACCGCGCAGGCGATGTCGGTGCGATAGACTTTATTTTTCAGAACCGGCTGGAGGCGCTCTCCCGCTTCGATGACCGGCATTGGGTAAATGTTCCGGTTTTGCTCGTACTGGTACAGGTCGACCAGGTCGGCCTCCAGCACCTCCCGCGCGCCTTCGGCAATTTGCTTCAGCAGGCGGGGCAGTTCGGCGGCGCCTTCGCTCAATTGAATCAGGTTTTCGGAGACGCTGTTCAGGCGGCTGAGGGCCTCGGCCCGTTTTTGCGAACTTTCGTACACACCGACGTTGGCAATGGCGATGGCCGCTTGCGCCGCGAAAATCTCGATGAGTTCCTGCTGGTGTTCAGGGAAGGTCTGCGGCGTTCGGTAGTTGATAAACAACGCCCCGACGGTTTTGCCGTCTATCATGAGCGGGATGGCGGCAGTGGATTGAACGCGCTCCCGCATTACGAAGCGCATCCTGGTTTGGGTATCCGCAGGCCGGTTTGGGTGAAAGGGGCTGTTGGTGCGCGGGTCGCGCTGCGAATCGGTGATGTAGAGCGGCTTGCGGGCGTCGAACAACTGGTACAAGACATCGTCCCTGTAAATGGCTTTTGGGCTGGGGCTGCTGCGTTCCCCGGCCAGCGAGGGCGGCAGCAGGAAGCGGTCTTCCTCCGCGTTGTAGTGATACAGGTCAACCAGGTCGGCCCCCAGTGCATTACGCGCCGTTTGCGCCACTTCGTCCAGCACATTCCTGAGTTTTTTGCGGGATGGGATGGATAAGAGACCGGGTCCAATCTCATGCAGTTCCTTGAGCGCCTGGGTTTGCCTCTGCGAACGCCTGAACAGGAACGCATTGTGAATGGCGATGCCGGCCTGGTGGGCAAACAGGCGGATGGAATTCTGCTCTTCTTTGGTGAATTTATGCGGGGCGCGGTAGTTGATGAACAAGAGGCCCAGGGCGGTATCCCTGGCGCGCGGCGCAATCGCCATGAACGCTCGTACCTTCTCCCGTTCGATGAAGTGGTCGTGTAATCGGTCAGGATGTTCGGCGGCCAGGTCATGGATGACCAGTTCGCCTTCCTGGATGACGCGCGCGGCCATGCTCCAGTTGACGCGCGGTTTTTCACTCAGTTCCAGCGGCTCGACCAGGCCGTGCGAAACGACATGCGCCCGGTCGTAATACATGTCCCGTTCCGCGTCGAAAGGATACAGGACGGCGCAATCAGCGCCCAGTACCTCGCAACTGGCCTTCACAATCCCTTGCAGGATGTCTTTGAGTTTGTCTGAGACCGTCTCGTACTTCTGGCTGATATGCATCAGCGCTTCCAGCACCACCCGGCGGTTCTCGACCTCGATGGTCAGGGCAATCTGGTTGACGAAATTGTCGGCCAGGGTTTTGAGGCCGTTCAGGTTGCCGGTGCGGCCCCGCCCGGTGTAGACCGTCATGACGCCCTCGGCCTGCCCGTTGACGTTGATGGGGGCGCATAAGGCCGAAACCCAGCCGAGTTCAGCGGCCTCCTGCTTGTGCTTCCAGCGCGGCTCGCGCAGCACATCTGGCACAATTTCCGTCTGCATCGTGCGGAACGCATCCGCAATCACGCCCGGTTCCCCAAGCGCGATGACCGCATTTTCTTTGAGCGCAGATGGCATGCCCTGGAAAGCCACCATCCGCAGCTGCCGCCGCTGCTTATCAGGCACCCAAATACTGACCGGCAGGTTCACCAATTCGTGCAGGGTCTTGGTGAAATTGTTGAACATGCCAATGCGCTTGGCTTCGTTGACCCGCAGGATGGTGGTTGTGGTCATCGACATGGCTGCGCTCCCTGTATTTACCACCTGTCCCAATGGACGATCTCGTCCAGGCCGCGCCGCCCGCCCTTTTTGGGCGCGGCGGTGAGGATGGATTCTTCTGCCGGATAGCCGAACGATAGGGCAATCCGCAGGTGCCATTCTGGCGGGAAACCCAACATCTCGCGCGCCTTCTGTGGCTCGTAAATGGAAGCCGGGCAGGAGCCGATTCCCAATTCCCAGGCGGCCAACTGCATGAACGCGGCGGCCTGCCCGGCGTCGAACATCGTCTGGAATTTTTCGGTTGGGTCAGGGGTCAGGATAGCCACCCCCAAGGCTGCCCCGGCCAGGTGGCCGGCCCACTCCCCGCAGGTCGAAAGCGCTTGGAGCGTATCCCGGTCGCGGAGGGCAATGAACTGCCAGGCCTGGCTGTTCTTGGAGGACTGCGAGCGCCGCCCGGCGTTGAGAATTGCTCGAACCTCTTCATCGGACAGCGGCTTCTCTAAAAACTTGCGCACCGCGCGCCTGGCGCGGATGGCTTCGGAAACGTTCATGGGCGTTCTCCTTTCACATCAGATTATACAAGTTTCAGCCCTGGTTTGGATAGTACCGGAGGTTGCGTTCGATTGCCTGTTTGCAGCAGAAACGAACCGTTGGGAAATATTTCCCAACCAAAGTGGGTCCTATTTCTCTTGCCAAATGCGCAATTTTTTACGATAATAGACTCAGGATCTCGGCTCTAAAACCCAACGAAGTCAGCAGGAGGCTATGATGAAACTGCTCATCCATTGCGGCATGTTGTTTATTTTGCTGTTCCAGCAAATCGTTCCCCCAGCGACCGTTTTTGCAAAACAAACATCGGCTGCCCAATGACCCTGCCAGCGGCAATTTGTCGTATCGGACGTCTTTCGCTGCCGCGCTGCCTGGTTTCGATGACCCCCTGGCGGTTGGATTGGCCGCCTGGTGGGGGATGGACAAAAGCGGCGGCCCGCGCGCCAACCAGCATGGCGGTGATTTCCTGACTCCGCAGGGAACGGTGACGGCAGCCGCAGGCCAGCAGGGCAGCGCCATCCGGTTCTCTGCTTCCACGCCCGGCCACCTGCGCCAGGAGGACAGTCCCCTCAATAGCGCCGGGGATGTCAATTTCACCCTGGCGGCCCGGGTGTACCTGGAAAA
>DAOTZM010000042.1:0-15921 GCA_034434035.1 Anaerolineales bacterium | reverse complement strand
AGATTCACGGGCTGCATTTCGCCGCGCTGCGCTACTTCAACGCCAGCGGGGCGCTGCCCGGACGCGGCGAGGCGCACCAGCCAGAGAGTCATCTCATCCCGCGCATTTTGCAGGTGGCGCTCGGCCAGGCCGAATATGCTTACATCTATGGAACGGATTACCCCACGCCCGACGGGACCTGTATCCGCGATTACATCCACATTGCCGACCTGGTTTCGGCGCACATCCTGACGGTGGAAGCGCTGGCGGAGAAGGATAAACTGGTCTACAACGTCGGTTCGGGGAACGGCTTCTCGGTGCGCGAAGTGATAGACACCGCCAGCGCGGTGGTCGGCAGCGTCATCCCGGTCAAGGAAATGCCGCGCCGCCCCGGCGATTCGGCCCGTCTGGTGGCTTCTTCGCAGAAAATTCGGCGCGAGCTGGGCTGGCAGCCTCGGCACGATAACATCCACGACATACTCAGCAGCGCGTGGGAGTGGCACAAGGGCCATCCCAGAGGGTATGAGGGCTAAAATGATTTAACCGTCCCGAAGGCAGATGAAAAACAGCCTTTGGGACGGCCTTCACGCCCGATATGACCGGCGCGCTCTGGGGATGGGGAGCAAACTGGCGTCCGCGCCGGGTGTGGTTATTCGGCTGGCTGCGCCGATTGGGCATGGCAGGCGATACGCCCCAGGAATACGTTATAATTCAGCGTTTGAATTTATCTTCAGGAGAATCAACACATGCCTACTGCTTTGATCACCGGCGTTACCGGCCAGGACGGTTCGTACCTGTCTGAATTCCTGCTCAAAAAAGGGTACACCGTTGTTGGCATGGTGCGCCGTTCCAGCACCGTGACGTTCGAACGCCTGACCCACATCCAGGACGACATCACCATCGTCCAGGGAGATTTGCACGACCAATCCTCCCTGGTGGCCCTGCTCGAAGAATACCAGCCCGAAGAAGTCTATAACCTGGCGGCGCAGTCGTTCGTGCCGACCTCGTGGAGCCAGCCCATCCTGACCGGCGAAGTGACCGCCCTGGGCGTCTCGCGGATGTTGGAAGCCATTCGGCTGGTGAATCCCAAAATCAAATTCTACCAGGCCTCGTCCAGTGAGATGTTTGGCAAAGTGATGGAAGTGCCGCAGCGTGAAAGCACCCCGTTCTACCCCCGCTCACCGTATGGGGTCGCCAAAGTCTACGGGCATTGGATTACCATCAACTACCGCGAGTCGTTCGATATCTTCGCTGCTTCGGGCATCCTGTTCAACCACGAAAGCCCGCGGCGCGGCATCGAGTTCGTGACGCGCAAAATCGCTTATCACGCCGCCAAAATCAAACTCGGCCTGGCAAAGGAACTGCGCCTGGGCAACCTGGAATCGCAGCGCGACTGGGGTTATGCGGGGGATTACGTCGAAGCGATGTGGCTCATGCTCCAACATCAAACGCCCGATAATTTCGTCATCGGCACCGGCGAGACCCATTCGGTGCGCGAGTTTTGCGAATTGGCCTTTGGTTATGTTGGTCTCAACTATAAAGATTATGTCGTGCAAGACCAGCGCTATTACCGCCCTGCCGAGGTCGATTTGCTGATTTCGGACCCGGCCAAAGCGCGAAAGGAACTCGGTTGGCAGCCCCAAGTCTCTTTCAAAGAACTGGTCGAGATGATGGTCGAATCGGACTTGCGGCTGATTTCATCCCGAAAGTAGTTCGGCTCGGTTTTCATTTTTGTCCGCCAATCCTCGCCAATCTGCGCGAATTTTATCCAATCAAGTTTTAGCGAAGATTAGCGCAGATTGGCGGATAAAATTCTCCCCATGTCACGCCTGACAGCCTTTTTCCGCGCGCGCCCCTTCCTGGCAGATTACCTGTCGCTGGCAGGTATTTTTGCCTATGCCGGGGTGATGTGGCATTTCGTCCACGTCCAGTTTTCGGTGGTGGATGAAGGGCTGTACCTGTACAAGGGCTGGCTGCTGGCTTCGGGCGCGTACCTCCCGTTCCAGGATAACGGCCTGTGGATGAACCAGATGCCGCTCTCATACCTGATTCCGGGCGGCGCGCAGGTCTTCTTTGGCCCCGGGCTGGTCACCGGGCGGATGTTTTCGTTCGCGCTGGGAATACTCTCCATCCTCGGCTGGTGGCTGACGGCGCGCCGGTTGGGCGGACGCTGGGCAGCCCTGGCGGTCGTGTGGGCGATGGCGCTCAACCCGGCGGCGGCGCGCATGTCGGCGCTGGCGGCCTCGCAGGGGTTGGTGGCGGCGCTGCTGGCCTGGACGATGTTCTTCTCGCTGGGCAGTGACCGGAAGTGGTGGCACTTGTTCCTGGGCGGGCTGCTGGCCGGGGCGGTGGTGATGGTGCGGATTAATCTGCTCCTGCTGCTGCCGCTGTTGGGATTGTATGTCCTGTTCAGCAAACCAAAGCTGCGCTGGGGTGGGTTCTTCTTTATCCTGGCCGGAATGCTCGTCACCTTCGGCGGCGCGCACGCGCTCTACTGGCCGAACATCCTGCGCTTATGGGCCAGGTGGCTGCCCCTGCCGTTCCTGGCGGACTTCTTTGCCCCGCCCAATACCCCGGTCTGGAAATCTGGCACGGCGTTCCTGCTGAAGGTTGCCAGCTTTTTCCTGGCCTTTCGCGCCCATTTCGCGGCGCTGGTGGGAAGCCTGGCGGCGATGGTCTTTTGGCCGGAACGAGGAAAAATGAAAGAGGAAAGAGCCGCGATTTTCCTGCTTCTCTTCCTTCTCTCCTCTTTCATCCTGCATGCCTGGGCTGCGTTGGGGAATGACTACTGCATTTTCTGCTTCCAGACCTACACCACCTTCTACGCCGGGATTGGCCTGCTGCTGGCCGCTGTGACCCTGCCGCGCTGGAACTGGAATCCGCCGCTGTGGCGCAAACTGGCGGGCGGGTTGACCCTGCTGGCGCTGCTGGGCGGGATGGCCTATTCGGCGGAGGGACTGGTCCACGATTCGCTGCCGGAGAATTTCTACAAACGCCTGCTGGCGCTGCCCATGCCGGGCTTTGGCGGGGCGCAAACCTGGCAGGTTTTTGCCAACAAATTCGGGTTGGAATACGAACAAATTGCAGACGCCGTACAGGCCGGGTTCCCGGTGGCTGTTGCAGTGGCGTTCGGGCTGGTGATTTTCCTCGCCGGGAAGTTGTTTTTTCTCCGCCCCTCACCCCTCACCCCTCTCTCGCCGGGAGAGGGGACGGGGGTGAGGGCATTCAGCGCGGGGTTTGTGGTTTTAATCCTGATAGGAACGCTGTTTGCGCCCTCGCCCTTCCTCGCGGGCGAGTACAAGGCTTACGACTGTCCCGCCGATGTGCTGCCCTCTTACGAGGCGGCGGGCGCTGAGCTGATGAAGGTCGTGCCGCCGGGGTCGAAGGTCTATTGGGCCGGGTATTCGCCCGCCACGCTGTTATACTTGCCGGGCATTGAGATTTTGCCCGGCCAACTGCACGGGGTCTATTCCTTCCGCATTTCGGACGACGACGCGGCCATCCGGCGCTATGGCTGGTGGAACCAGTCGCTGGCCGATGCGTGGCTGGCGCAGGCCGATTTCGTGCTGATGGAACAGCGCGACCTGGAGCGCGAGAGCCTGACCGAAGCGCAGTTGGCCGGTTTCGAGTTGGTTTTGCAGACCGCGCCGCAGTCGTGCCGCCCCGGTTCGGCGGTGCTGGTGTATCGAAGAAAGTGATGTGGCTTTCCAGGATTTGCCGTGAAAAGCAGGACACGGATGACACGGATTTCACGGATTTGCGCGGAAAAGAGCAAGAAAATGTTTTCAATCTCCTTAAAATCCGAGTTTTTTCCGTGTTCGTCCGTGTAATCCGTGTACGAAAGGTGATGGTGTTCTGAAATGGACTTATCCATTGTCATCCCGGTATACAACGAAGAAGAAAGCCTGCCGCACCTGCACGCGGCAATTTGCGCGGCCCTGGCGGGCCTGGCCCGCTCGTGGGAAGTGATTTACGTCAACGACGGCAGCCGCGACCGTTCGATGGATGTTTTGGAGCGGTTGGCTGCGGAAGACCCCGAACACGTTTGCGTGGTGGAGTTCCGCCGTAACTTTGGACAGACGACTGCCATCGCCGCCGGGATTGACCATGCGCGCGGCGAGGTGATTCTCTTTCTCGACGCCGACCTGCAAAACGACCCGGCAGATATTCCAGCTGTGCTGGCGAAACTCGACGAAGGTTATGACGTGGTCAGCGGCTGGCGCAAAAACCGCGAGGACAACGCTCTCACGCGCAACCTGCCCTCGCATATCGCCAACTGGCTGATTTCCAACGTGACCGGCGTGCGCCTGCACGATTACGGCTGCACGTTCAAGGCCTACCGCCGCGAGGTGATTACCGGTTTCCGGCTGTATGGCGAAATGCACCGCTTTATTCCGGTCTATGCCAACGCGGTCGGCGCGAAAATTTACGAAATGCCGGTAAAACACCATGCCCGCAAGTTTGGCAAGAGCAAATATGGCCTGGAACGCACCCTCAAGGTCATCCTCGACCTGATAGCGGTGCAATTCCTGACGCGCTACTCGGCCAAGCCGATTTACCTGTTCGGCGGCGGCGGATTCATCATGGGCGCGCTCGGCTTTTTAGGGATGATTTTCCTGCTGGCGCGCAAACTGCTGCTCGACATCGACATCTTGACCTCGCCCATTTTCACGCTCTCGGTCATGCTGGCCCTGGTCGGGTTCCAGACCATCCTGCTGGGCCTGATTGCCGAACTGCTCGTCCGCACCTATCATGAATCGCAGCAAAAGCCAACCTATACGGTCAGGAGGGTGATTCGGGCCGGGGAAGCGGAGTCGTAGGGAAGTGGACAAGGAAACAGGGAAACCAGTAAACAGGGAAATGGGTAGTTGGGCAAAGGCGCATCTGCTCTCTTGCCGGTTATCCTATATCAGGATATTATTATCGTTATGACACCAAAACAATTGGCTTTTTTTGACCAGAAAAAAAGGGTTCAAGGAGGAATCTCGACAACCAATGTCGTGATGTCTGCATCTATTAATGGCAACGCAGATATTTTTCCTCAAATCCTTGCCCTGCATGTTCCAGATGGTTCGAGAATTGCTGATGTGACATACGGGAATGGGGTGTTTTGGCGGAATGTAGATTTATCAAAGTATGAATTTTTTCCGAGCGATATTGCCACAGGCGTTGATTGCAGGAACCTGCCATACCAGGATGAAAGTTTCGATGTAGTGGTCTTAGACCCGCCATACATGGAAGGGCTGTTACGTAACAATCAAGACCATAAAGCAGGCAATGGTTCATTTTCCGCTTTTCGAGAATATTATTCGAATGGGAATGAAAAAAGCGAAGGGCCGAAATGGCATGCGGCAGTAACAGACCTTTATTTCAAGGCAGGTACCGAAGGTTACCGCGTACTGAAGTCCAATGGCGTGATGATTGTCAAATGCCAGGATGAGGTCTCGGCAAATCGCCAATGGTTAACACACGTCGAGATAATCAATCATTATGAAAAAATGGGCTTTTATACCAAAGATTTGTTTGTTGTCGTAAGAACAAACAAGGCAGGAATTTCCCGCCTTATCAAGCAAAAACATGCTCGCAAAAACCACAGTTATTTTCTTGTGTTCGTGAAAGTTAATCAGAACGGCAAGAAAAAGGCTTGAGAAAATTCAAAGCAACTATTTTTTGACGAGCCTGTCTAAAAGTTCGAAAAAGTTATCGGTAAAAGGCGGCTTTAAGGGCCAGTCGACAGTCATCAATGACGGCAGTAAGTGTTTTCTCTGATAATCTGTGTACTTTTTGAACGTGTTTTGGGGTAATTCTGTGTTCATGGCAAAAGCGAATCGCCACTGTTCCCCAAAGGCAAAGCAGTTAACCGCCAACACATCGAATTCGCCCCTTAACAAACAAGTTGTATTGAGTGTACTTCCATCAGGCAGGGCAACCATGCGCCTATCACTTGCATCCACCTGGACTTTTCCTTGCCAGGTATCGTCATCGAAATGTTCGACGCTGTTGGTTTGCAGACTCTTGACCTCGACCAGGATTGCGCGCCCTTTGTAAATGATTCGGCGGTCTCCCTTTTTCTTTCTGTCATGGTCATCGTCTTTTTGTTTTTCTGTAATATCAGGATGACTCAAAAAATTATCGTGGAATTTCTTTTCCGCAACGTAACCCAGCAAGATTCCCCGCAAACTTGGGTTTTGCTCGACAAGTTCGGTAAGCTCCTGTTCGGTAATTCCCCAACGTTTGAGAATCGTCTGTTTTTCAGTCATTGTTATTCTCCAGTTGTTGCGCAATTATCGTTGCTGGGTCAATCCTGAGCGCCTTACAGACCTTAATAAATTCGATAACATCCAGCCTCCGTTCACCGCTTTCATATTTTGAGACAAATGATTGCGGTTTGTTAAGGCTCTCTGCAACTTCGACCTGAGTCAAACCTTTTTTACGCCTTGCTTCAAGTAAGGCGTGTCGCAATTGATTATGCTCATCTCGCCTGGCCATGGTTGAATTTTATATCCCAATTCGGAATATCCAAAATCGGGATATAAGGCTTACAATCACGCCGAATATGCGGGAAAGTAAACAGGTAAACTAGTCAACTGGCCTCCCTGGAGACGAAGGCGCATGGAACTCCCCTTAAATCAAATTCTCGAAGGCGATTGCATCGAAACTCTTAATTCCTTGCCGGAAAAGTCGATTGACTTGATTTTCGCCGACCCGCCCTATCATTTGCAGTTACGCAACGAGCTGCACCGTCCGAACATGAGCCGGGTAGACGCGGTGGATGACGATTGGGACAAGTTCGAGTCCATGCAATCCTATGATGAATTTACCCGTCAATGGCTGGCCGCCTGCAAGCGCGTCCTGAAGCCGACCGGAACGATTTGGGTGATTGGTTCTTATCACAATATTTTTCGGGTCGGGGCCATCATGCAGGATTTGGGATTTTGGATTCTGAATGACGTGATTTGGGTCAAGACCAATCCCATGCCCAACTTTCGCGGGGTGCGCTTTGCGAATGCCCACGAAACGCTGATATGGGCCAGCACCGGCAAGGGCGCGAAATACACATTCAATCATCATGCCATGAAAGGCCTGAACGATGAAAAGCAAATGCGTTCCGACTGGTGGCTGCTCTCGCTGGCGACCGGCGCGGAACGGGCAAAAGATGAAAACGGCGCGAAAGCCCACTCCACCCAAAAGCCCGAAGCCCTGCTCTATCGCGTGATTCTGTCAGCGAGCCAGCCCGGCGATGTCGTGCTCGACCCGTTTTTCGGCAGCGGCACGACCGGCGTCACCGCCAGGCGATTGCATCGAAACTGGATTGGGCTCGAGCGCGAGAAAAAATACATCGAACTCGCCCGCCGCCGGATTGACTCGGTTCGCCCGGAAGCCTTCGACCCGGCGGTGTTCGAGGTCAGGAGCAAGGCCAGAATCGCCCCACGGGTGGATTTTTCGGCCCTGGTCGAAAGCGGCTGCTTGCAGCCCGGCCAGACTTTGTTTTTCGGGAAAGACAAGGCCAGGGTCGCCGTCATCAAGCCGGATGGCCGCCTGCGAACGGAGGACGGCTTCGAGGGCAGCATTCACCAGGCTGGCCGTCACTATATGGACAATGCGCCCTGCAACGGCTGGGAGCATTGGTACCTCCAGGAAAACGGCCTGTTCCGTTGCCTGGCTGAGTTGCGGGAAAGGTATCGGGCGGAGGCGGGGATACAAGTAGACAGGGAAGCAAGTAAACAAGTAGACAGGGAAACACGGAAGCAGGGAAGCGGGTAGGTGGTCTGCGGGTTGGCAGACTGCCAGCCTGCGATGAAAAACCGGTAGAACCGGGCAAAAAAGGCTTGCAAAGGATACGGCATAGCCGTACAATCTGTTCATGGAATTCATCGAAGCCTCCGCTTTTACCAGGCACGTTTACGAATATTTGTCTGATGACGAATTTGGTTGTTGACCATTTACAGCAAAAACGAAGTTGAGAACATCCCCGCGCATGTTTTACGTCAAATTGCAAAGGAAATCGAAAATGTCTAACCGTGATGTTGGTCAGGAAATTCTTGAAGGTATCCAGGAAATCAAGGCTCACAAGGCTGGTGAGAAGTCTTTGCGCATCCATACGCTGAAAGAGCCTGCGCCCGTGCAAGCCATTCGGGCGAAATTGCGTTTATCCCAATCAGCTTTTGCGGGTCTAATGGGCGTGAGTTTACGCACCGTCCAAGATTGGGAGCAAGGGCGGCGCAAACCAAGCGGCCCTGCGGCAGCCTTGCTACGGATTGCAGAACAAAAACCTGAAGTCTTTACACAACTTTCATAGCGCAGCCGCTTCGCGGGTCGCAACCAAAGGTTGCTATGATTTGCGCTGATAGCGCAAATCCTGCGCCATAATACTATAACAAAAGCGCCTGGCGCGCCTGACCCGTAAAATGCCCCGTCGAAACAAATTGGATTCGCCCGCCAGACCACCCGCTGGTGAACACCGGGCTATTCTTACAAAGCCCCGTAAACGGGACATGAAAAACACCCGCAACGCCAAAATGACCGATACTCGCTATCAAAGCCAAGCATTGATTTCCCACAGTGGCAAAATTCCAGATAATCTTCCTGATTTATGTATTGCGCTCTGGCATTATGCGTTACTTGAGTTTCCGTTTGGTGAACAAACTAAATAAAACCCATGTGGTTACTGGATACTGAACACTGATTACTGATGACTACCAACTGGCTCAAAACCAACCGCAAAACCATCCTCCGCGCCGGCGGCTCGCTGCTCTCGGCCCTCCTGCTCGCCTTCCTGCTCGCCCGTAACGGGAGCGAAGTGCTGGCCGCCCTGCGCCAGGTCTCCCCGTTCGACCTGCTGGCCGCCTTTGGCCTGATACTCGCCTCGCGCCTCTTCGTCACCCTGCGCTGGTACACCCTGCTGCGCTCCGGCGGCGTGCCAATCTCGTTCCGCAACACCGCCTCGCTGACCTTCACCGGCCTGTTCGCCTCCAACTTCCTGCCCACCACCATCGGCGGCGACGTGGTGCGCCTGGCCGGGGCCATGCAAATGGGCTGCGACCGCGCCATCAGCCTGGCCTCCATCGCCGCCGACCGGCTGGTCAACATGGCGGGCATGTCGCTGGCCGCACCGCTTGGGCTGTACCAGGTCTGGCTGGCCGCGCCGCTCGCCGCCTCATCCGCCGCCGCGCCCAACGTGTGGCAAAAAGGCTGGGGCTTCATCCGCCGCGCGCTCGAATCGCTTACCCTCTGGCTCAAAAAACCGGGCTTCCTGCTGCTCGCGCTGGCCTTCGCCCTGGCGCACATGCTTTGTTCCTTTTCGGCCAACTACGTCCTGCTGCACGCCCTCGGCGCCGAACTGGCCCCCTGGCGCATCATCGGCATCTACAGCCTGGCCTACTTCGTCGGCCTGGTTCCCATCTCCATCAACGGCTACGGCTGGCAGGAACTGACCAACTCGGCCCTGCTCGCGGCACTGGGCGGCGTCGACCCCTCCATCGGCGCCACCGTCGCCATTTTCCACCGCCTGCTGGTGATGATTGCCAGCCTGCCGGGCGCGTTCACCCTGCCAGGCATCCTGGCCCAACTCCCCAAAGATGACGAATCCTAAAACTTTCTGGCAAACCACCTTCGTCTTCACCTTCCTCGCCAACCTCGCCATCCTGGTCTGGTCGGCCATGCGCTGGGCCGAAATCGGCGTCATCCTCCATCGCTCAGTCTGGGGCGTGGCGCTATTGCTTTATCTCGGCGTCTTGGCAGGCTGCGTCTTCCTGTTTTTTTGGATGAAACCGGGGGATTCTCGCGTCGAAAGGCTGGTCTCGTGGCTCGAACTGACTCCGCTCTCGAACCTCTTCTGGCGCGGGCTGGGCTGGGGCCTGTTTACCGGCATCCTCCTGCTGATTCCCTGGCTGAAATTTACCCTGCGCGTCGGGGAGGTGGTCAAAGGCTCCACGCAGGACCCGGTGCTGACGACCATCCTCTTCTACTGGATGTGCTGGTGGCTGATTCTATTGGCCTCCGCCGCGCTGAAAGTAGCCCTTAAAACCTCCTGGCAGGGCGGGTTTGCCGCCGCACTGGTGAGTCTCGGCGTGGCCTACGAGATTTTCATCCGTTTTCGCGCCGTGTCCGATTACCCCTTCTCGCTCGGCTGGTCCGAGACGAGCCGCTACTTTTACGCCTCGCTCTACTTCTCCCAATCGCTCTACGGAGAGACCTTCCCCCTCTCCACCCTGCACCCAACGCGCTACTTCCTGCAATCCCTGGCCTACCTGATTCCGTCCTGGGGCCTCACCGAACACCGCTTCTGGCAGTTCCTCTTATGGATTGTACTAACCGCTGCGGTCGCCGTTTCGCTGGCCTGGCGCGCCCTAATCCCTGATTCGCAATCGAAAATTACCACAAAGGCAACGACGGAACACGACGTAAAGGCACTTAAGATTTTCCGTCGCGCCCCGTTGTTGCCGTCGTGGTTGAAGGGTTTCTTTTCCGGCTTAGAGAGTAGGAAATTAGGAATTCCCGCGCTCTTCGCCGGATGGTTCTTCCTCTATTTGCTCCTGGTCGGCGTCTACTATCACCTGACCGTGATGGTCTTCGTCCCGCTGCTGTTCGTCTCACCCAAACATCCTTGGCGATCGCTGATAGCCGTTGTTTTCGCCTCGCTCTGGGCCGGGGTCAGCCGCGTCAACTGGTTCCCCATGCCCGCCATGATTGCGCTGGCAATCTACTTGCTCGAGGTTCGATATTCGAGTATTCGAGTATCGAATATCGAACCTCGAATACTCGAATATCTGAAATGGCCCTTCCTCTGGACAATCGCTGGCCTGCTCTCCGCCCTGATTGCCCAGGCCGCCTACATCCCGCTCTCTGGCAACGCCAGTAACCCGGAGATGTTCGCCTCCAGCTTCACCTCCGATTTGCTCTGGTATCGCCTGTGGCCGAACCCGCTCTTCCCGCTCGGAATCGTCCCGGCCATCCTGATTGTCAGCGGGCCGTTCCTGGGCGTCCTGGCTGCGGCAACGCTCCAGTGGAAACGCCTGCATCCCATCCGCTGGGTTGGGCTGTGGGGCATGATTCTGGTCCTGTTCGGCGGGAGTCTGGTCGTTAGCGCCAAAATCGGCGGCGGCGGCGACCTGCACAACATGGACGCCTACGCCGTGCTGCTTGGGATAGTCTCCGCTTATTTTATCGGCGGCAAAGTGGTCAGCGAGGGCACGACGGACTTCAGTCCGTCTCGTCCGTCCTGCAATTGGCCGGTCGCGGCAGTCGCGCTGCTCATCCCGCTCCTGTTCCTTATCCCCTCCCTTATGCCGCTCGTCACGTACAATAAGGACTGGACAGCGAACAACCTGCAACAGTTGAAAACCCTGGCCGAATCGGCGGATGGCCCGGTCTTGTTCACCACCGAGCGGCACCTCGTCACCTTTGGGCAAATCGATGTGGCCATGTTTCCCGAATACGAGCGCGTGACCCTGATGGAAGCCGCCATGAGCAACAACCGCAAAATGCTCGAACAGTTTTACAGCGATTTGCGCGCCAGACGCTTCGCGCTCATCGTAAGCGGCAAGGAAAACCTGTTCATCAAAGAAGGCGAGCCGTTCGCCGAGGAAAACAACGCCTGGAACATGCGCATTTCGCCCTACATCCTGTGCCATTACGAGCCGGTGGCCCTGTTCGACTCAGACCACAGCCGCTTCGAGGTCTTCGCGCCGCGCGCCGAGCCGGGAATTTGCCCATGAACCCTTTGTTTTTCACCTTCGAGCAGGCTGCTGCGCTGCAAGTCGAAACAGATTGGCCGCTGGCAAGAGATTTTTTTGCTGGGGAATACGCTTTTCACGCCGATAACGCCCCGAAAACCAGTCTGCCCGCCTTGCAAGTGAGAATCGAAAACCGCCCGCGCCCCGGCTGGACGGCGCATCGCCATAAAGCCCTGGCAACATGGCAATATGCGATTCAGCTTCAACAGACAGCGGTACAAATATCCGCCTGCAGCAACTCCTGGGCGTTGCCCATGATTCATCACATGCTGATTCACCCTTCGCTGCGCTGGCTGGCTGCCGGGCAGGGAACTCTGCTGCTGCACGCGGGCGGCGTGGTAAAAAACGGCAAAAGTATATTGCTGACCGGCGAAGGCGGAGCCGGAAAAACCACCACCACCTCGTTGGCATTGGCAAGCGGCGGCTGGCAAATTCACGCCGACGATTATGTCTTCCTGCGCCCTGGCGAAGGAAGCCGCGCCTATGTCACCCGCTCACACTTGTATTTATCCCTGCTGCGCTGGGTTCCCGAAGCGGCAAACAGACTGACGTTGTGGGAACGCCTGAAATTAGAGTTTTTTGGCCGCGCCCGCGCCTGGAGCGGTGAACGCCTGAAGTGGCCTGTGCGGCTGCCCCTCCAACGCTTGTGGCCGCAGGCCCCCATTGCCCCCCTCGCCCGGCCTGCCGCACTGGTTTTACTGCAACGCGGCCTGCCCCGCGAATCTCAGCGGGGCGAGCAGGCGCGCCTGACCTCATTGGAGAACCGCCAGGAAGCAGTGGAAAGCCTGCTGCGCATGAACTTTGGCGAGGCGCGGCACTTCATCCATCTGCTCAAGAAATCTGGGGCTTTCTCAACATCCTGGTTGGAAGACTGGCAGTCCCAAGAACGCCACTTGTTGCGCCAACTTTGCCAGGAAATTCCGCTCTACCAGTTGGAACTGCCCCCCGCCAAAACAGCCCAGACCGCGCGAGATGCAATTTTACCCGCTCTCGAAAGGCTGTCAGAATGAGACGTGGTTCTTCGACAAAGGCCGCCTTGCGCTGGGGCGGCACGCTGCTCAGCCTGGGGCTCTTTGCCTGGCTTATCCTGCGCCTCAATTGGAGCGTGGTCTGGATTCAACTCAGCGAGATTTCCTGGTGGGCAATTGCGCTGGCTGTTGGCTTTTATTTGCTCTCTCAAGCCTTCAACACCCTGCGCTGGTGCGCCCTGCTCTGGGCGCATGACGTAAACATCACCTTCTGGCAGGCGTTTCGCATCACCTGGAGCGGAATTTTCGCTTCCAACTTCCTGCCCTCCACCATTGGCGGCGACGGACTGCGCATGGCGGCCGTGTACCCCTATGCAAAGAGCAAAACAGTGGCGGTCGGCTCGGTGGCGCTCGACCGAATTATCAACATGGCGGCCATGACCTGCCTCGTCCCGCTGCCGCTCATCATGTTTGGAGCAAAATTGAACACGCTCCTGGCATTGGCGCTGCCAGTCAACCCGCGCGCGCTGACCGAGAAATATTTCCCCAAAATCGCCGCTGCCCTGCGCGAATGGGCTGGCCGCCCACAGGCATTTGCCTGGGCTTTTCTGTCGGCCTGGCCCTCCAACCTGACCCCCATGTTCTCCACCTGGCTGGTTGCGCGACAACTCGGCATGGACGTTTCCTTCTGGCAGGTGATGGCCGTGCAAACGGTGGCCTACTTCCTCTCGGTCTTGCCGATTTCGGTCAATGGCTACGGCGTGCGCGAAGTGACCTACGCGGCCCTGTTCGTGGCGCTCGGCGCGTCGCTGGAACAGGCCTCCGCCCTGGCCGTCATCACCCGCTTCCTGATTGTGCTGGTCACGATACCGGGGGCGGTGTGGGTGTCCGCCATCGCCGCACGCATGGTCGAAAAAGACTTGCAAAGCGAAGCGTAATTCGATATTCGAACATCGAATATCGAATACCAACATCGAATCTCGAACCATGAAAATCCTCGTCCTCTCCCACGAATTTCCCCCGGTCGGCGGCGGCGGCGGGCGCGTGGCGCGCGACCTGGCGCTCGGCCTGGCGCGGCGCGGACACGAAATCCGCATCCTGACCGCGCGCCTCGACGGCCTGCCCGCCCTCGAGACGGTGGAATCCGTGCAGGTGGAGCGCATCCCCTCGAAACGGCGGGCCGCCTTCCGCGCGGAATTGCTCGAGATGGCGAATTACGATTGGTCGGCGGTGGCGGCGGGGCGCAGACTCATCCGAGAGTGGCATCCCGACCTGATTCACGCCCATTTTGCGGTCCCGGCGGGCGCGGCGGCCTTCGCGCTCTCGAAATTGACCGGCATTCCCTACGTTCTGACCGCCCACCTCGGCGACGTGCCGGGCGCGGTGCCGGAGAAAACCGACCGCTGGTTCCAGTTCATCTACCCCTTTACGCATTCCATCTGGAAACACGCCGCGCGCGTGGTGGCGGTCAGCGAATTTACGCGCCGCCTGGCGCTTCAGCATTACCGCGTCCCCATCGAAGTCATCCACAACGGCGTAGATTTGTCGGCCCTCCCGGCCTGGCAGCCTGGGAACGGCGCGCCGCGCATCTTGTTTGCCGGGCGATTCATGGAGCAGAAAAACCCCGCCCACCTGGTCGAAGCCCTGATTCGCCTGCGCCGCCTGCCCTGGACTTGCGCGATGGCTGGCGACGGCCCGCTCTTCGAGCAGGCGCGCCAGATGGTAGAGAACGCCGGGCTGATGGAGCGTTTCTCTTTCCCCGGCTGGGTCACGCCGGAACAGGTTCTCGACCGGATGGCTGTTAGCGACCTGCTGGCCCTGCCCTCCCGCTCGGAGGGACTGCCCGTCGTCGGCGTACAGGGCCTGGCGATGGGCCTGGCGCTCGTCCTGAGCGACGCCGGCGGCAACGTGGAACTGGTCCAACCCGGCGAAAACGGCCATCTCTTCCCGGCTGGCGACCTGGACGCCCTGACCGAATCCCTCGAAAGCCTGCTCGCCTCCCCATCTGCGATACAATCAGCCCAGGCCAAAAGCCGCGAATTGGCGAAGGCGTTTGACCTGGATGTGATTGTGGAGAAATACGAGACCGTGTTCAAGGAAGTAATTCGTAATTCGTAATTCGTTACTCGATATTCGATATTTGGAATTCATCTTTCATCCTTCCCAACTCCCCATGTACTTATTTTCCGAACTCTCCCTCCTCCCCCTGATTATCCTGCTCGCCCTGTGGGCCCTCGGCGGCTGGCTGATTCTCTCGCGTTTCGAGATTCCCGCCCACGAGCGCGGGTTGCTCGGCCTGGGCCTCGGACTGACCCTCTCGGCCCTGCTCGCCAACCTGACCGCCCGCTTTCTCCCAACCACAATCGCCTTTTGGCTGGCCGCAATCTTGACGCTTGCGATTGGCATTATCCTTGCATGGCCGTTCACCCCCCTATCCTCCCCCCATTTTCCGCGAAGTTCAGCGGAAAATAGGGGGAACGAGGGGGGTATTTTTCAATGGCTTTCCTTCGCCGCCCTCGCCTTCTTCCTCACCCTCATCGGGCGCGGACTGGGCATTTTCGACGATTACCAGAACCTGACCCAACTCTCCAGCATGGCGCTGGGCGACATCCCGCCGCATTTCGTCTATGACCCGCGCATCCTGTGGAGTTATCACTATTTCCTGCTGTTGGTCGCTGCGCAGTTCACGCGCCTGACCGAGGCCCCGCCCTGGGCGGCAATGGATTTGGCGCGCGGCCTGACCCTGGCATTGACCCTCTTCTACGGCGCGTTCCTGGCGCAGAGATTGACCAAGAGCCGGGTGGCCGCCGCGCTCTCGGCGGGATTCCTGCTCTTCGTGGGCGGCGCGCGCTGGATACTGCTCCTGCTCCCGGCCAGTTTGCTCACCCGTATCTCTAACTCGGTCACGCTGATTGGCTCCGGGGCCGATTCCGGTTCCAGCCTGCAAGCCGTGCTTTACAACAACTGGAAAATCCAGGGGCTGGGGCCATTCCCCTTCCCGTTCCTGTACGGTTCCGGCCTCGACCCCTCGCTGACGATGGCGCACGCCGGCTACGGCGCGAGCATGTTCATGCTGGTTTTGATAGTCATTCTTTTATCCCCCTCTCCCTTTGGGAGAGGGGCCAGGGGTGAGGGTTCCCCCTCTCCCTTTGGGAGAGGGGCCAGGGGTGAGGGTCTCCCCTCTCCCTTTGGGAGAGGGGCCAGGGGTGAGGGTTCCCCCTCTCCCTTTGGGAGAGGGG
>DAOTZM010000041.1:0-2122 GCA_034434035.1 Anaerolineales bacterium | reverse complement strand
GCCAGTGCAGGATTCGGCGGTTGCCAGCTTCCACCCTTTTTGGCGAAGCAGATGTCCAATTTGAGTTTCCAGGGAGGTTTCCATCTATTTTTTTCTTTGACCGGAATCCAAAACATCCCAACCTGTCCGAAGTCGGGATGCTTCGGACTCCCTAATACTGAATGACAACCGGCGTTCCCATCTCAACCCAGTTGTACAATAATTCAGATTCGCTCATTTTTCAAAGCCTTGGTTTGGACGCAGGCGAGCGCGGAAAAGGCTGGATGCAGCCGGATTTCTCAAACAATCCGCGTTTCTCCGCGTAACACCTGCACTTGCAGCGCAGGCGCAAGTGTTCGCGTCCAAAACGGTTTTTGCCGCAAAAATTATACGGACTTGATTCACGCTGTCCATAAGTCTGTCAGAAACGATAATGCGGAAAACCGTACAGTCCCACATCCGGCGTCAGGAGCGCCTGCAAAGCCCCGGCAATCCCCATAAAATACATGAACTCATAAACGCTGTAGTTGCGCGCTGCCAGCGCCAGCGCGCCGCCCCACACCAGCAAGGAACACAGGTGCAGCGGCAGCATGGTCTGGATGTCCCACAGGATGAATCACGATGGAAGCAAACAAGCAAGCGCATTTAAGGAAACCCTTCCCGCTGCCGGTGGAGGATATTTACAGCCTGGATTGGGCGGTTGGGAAAGAGCAGGGCGGATTATCAATCCACACGGTTTATCGTTCTGAAATCGTAATGCTCTCGATGACATCCCCTGTATAGTCGGGGCGCTGGTTGGGGTCGCGGCGGGTGATTTTGTTGACGACCTCCATGCCTTCGATGACCTGCCCGAAGATGGTGTAATCGCCGTTCAGTTGGGGCGTTGGGCCAAAGGTGATGAAGAACTGGCTGCCGTTGGTGTCGCGCCCGGCGTTGGCCATTGCCACCACTCCGGCTTTGTCGAAGGTCAGGTCGCTGTCTTCGTTCTGGAATTTGTAGCCGGGGCCGCCCATGCCGGTTCCGGTTGGGTCGCCGCCCTGGGCCATGAATCCTTCGAGGACGCGGTGGAAGGTTGTCCCGTCGAAATAGCCCTCGCGCGCCAGGAAGACGAAACTGTTGACGGTGAGGGGGGCCTTATCGGGGTAAAGTTGGATGACGAACTCACCGCCTTTTGCCATTTTGAAGGTGGCAAAGTATTGTTTGGTCGCGTCAATCGTCATCGGTGGGGGGGCGTCGTATTGTTTGGCGGTAACCGGCGCGGATTGGCCGCTCTGCCCGTTTGACGGGGTCTCTTTGGGCCAGGACATCCACACAATGGCCGCGACCACCAAAACGGCAAGCGCAATGCCGGTCAACTGGATGGTTTTGGCGCGCTGTTCCCTTTGCCGCCGGAGTTCTTCTTTTCGCTTGGACATCGTTTCTCCTTGTTTTCGACGGGAATATTTCCCCGCTGTTTTGACTTCTGGGCCAATTATAATCAACAAAACAGAACGTTTTTTGCTGGGAGAAAAATCTTGATTCAACGCGCCTGTTTTCTCGTGAATAAAATTCCTCGCTGGCTGCCAGCCATTCTGCTGATGGCGGCCATCTTCCTGTTTTCCTCCACGCCTTCCTCCGAACTGCCTGATTATGGTTTTTGGGATACCCTGGTCAAAAAAGGAGGGCATATTACCGGCTACGCCCTGCTGGCGCTTTCATACTGGTATTGGATGGGCTTTGGCCCTAAAAAAGGCTGGCTGGCCTGGCTGTTGGCCGTTCTCTATGCTGCGACCGATGAATTCCATCAATCGTTTACGCCGGGAAGGCAAGCCTCGCTGGAAGATGTGCTGGTTTACGACAACCTGGGGGCGCTGCTGGCGGTGCTGTTGGGCGGTTGGTTCCTTGAAAGCAAATCAAGAAGAAGCGGTCAGCGGTCAGGCTGAAGCGCCCGCGCCAAAATATGCCCCAGTTCGCTCTCGTTTAACTCAATTGGATTGCCTTTCATGCTGCTGGCCTTTTGGGCCTGGGCAAGGATGGAGGGGAAATCGGATTCCTGAATCCCATATTTTTTCAGCGCCGGGATTTTGAGCGTTTCGACCATCTGTTTCAGCCAGCGGATGCCGTCTGCTGCGCGGGCTTTGGGTTTGCCGGTTAACAGGCGGGC
>DAOTZM010000040.1:0-11051 GCA_034434035.1 Anaerolineales bacterium | reverse complement strand
CGGCAGCGCCAATCGCCGGGGCGCCGCGCACCACCATGTCGGTAATCGCCTGCGCCGCTTCCGCATGGGCGCGATACGATACGACAGTAAACGTCTCCGGCAGGAGGCGCTGGTCAATCATGCGAAGTTGTCCGTTTTCCCAAAAAACAGTTCTCATCTGCTCCACTTCGTTTCGCGTACTTTCGCTCTATCAGGAAAAAACGCCCGCGAGGGCGTCGGTGTGAGAGCCGTATTTTAGCACGGGATGGGGCATTCGTCAAAGAATTACATTCTGGAGTCCGAAGTCTCCCGACTTCGGACAAAATCGGGAGATTTTGCGCTCCTTTTCAGGCAAAGTCCCCGAAACGAAGCGGAGCGGGATTGACACCCCCTTGTTAAGGCGTTATAAGGGCGCAATGTCTACAATGAGATGGATTTTCCTGGCCGGAGTCTTGATTGCGCTTTCGGCCTGTAACCTGCCCCAGGCATCTCCCCCGCCGCCCTCTTCCACGCCGGGGCCTTCTCCCACGCCCACCCATTCCCCCACCCCCAGCATCACCCCCACGCCCCTGCCCACGCCCACTCCGCTCCCGGCGGCGCGCATCGGCATCGGCGAGAAAGCGCTTTTCAACGGCGATTACGCCCTGGCGCGGCAGGAATATAAGGTGGCGCTCGAAACCAGCGCCGAAGACGCCATCCGCCGCGAGGCCTTATGGGGCCAGGCGCGCGCCGAATTTGGCGATGGGGAATACTTCGCCGCGCTTACCCCGCTGCGCCAGCTGACCCAAACCTACCCCGGCAGCGAGGAGGCCATCAAAGCCCATTTCCTGCTCGGCGAGGCCTACTTCAACCTGGCGCGCTTCGCCGATTCTGCCGCCGCCTACCAGGAATACCTGACCGCCCGCCCCGGCCTGCTCGACGCCTATGCGCAAGAACGGCGCGGCGACGCCTTCCTCAACCTGGGCGAGACCAGCAATGCCCTGGCTGCCTACCAGGCCGCGCTGGCCGCGCCCGAACAACCCGACCCGCTCAACATCCGCATCAAGATTGCCAACACCACTTACGCGGCAGGCGAATACGACATCGCCCTGGGCATGTATGACCAGATTTACGCGGCCGCCAGCCAGGATTATCTCAAGGCCCGCATGAGCCTGCTGGCCGGACGCGCCCTGATGCAGATGAACCGTGAGGAAGAAGCCTACAACCGCTGGCAAGATGCCGTGAACAACTATGCCCGTTATATCGACTCGTATTACGCGCTGGTCGGGCTGGTGGATGCTGGTCAAACGGTAAACGAGTTCCAGCGCGGCCTGGTAGATTACTTCGCCCGGCAATACGGCGTGGCGCTGGCCGCCTTCGACCGTTACATCGCCCAAAATCCATCCCACGACGGCACCGCCCTGCATTACAAAGCCCTCACCCTGCGCGAAATGGGCGAATTCCAGGCCGCCTTCGACCTGTGGAACGAGTTCATCCAGAAATATCCCGACAACGCTTTCTGGGCCGCCGCCTGGGGCGAGCGCGCCTATACCCAATGGGCGCACCTGCGCCAGCACGCCGCCGCCGCCGAAAGCCTGGAGACCTTCGCCCGCGAAGTTTCGGCCTCGCCCTCGGCCTTGCCCTACCTGATAGAAGCCGCCCGCATCTACGAGCGCGGCGGGGAGCTGGACCACTCTGCAAACCTGTGGGAGTCGCTCCCCAACCGCTACCCATCCGACAACCGCATGGCCGACGCCCTGTTCCAGGCCGGGATTTTACGCTACCGCCTGGGCGATTACGCCCGCGCCAACCAGAACTTCCAGAACGCCTTGCAACTCGTCACCGCCCCCTCCGAACGGGCGCGCGCCCTGCTGTGGGCCGGCAAAACCTACCAGGCCAGCGGAGATGTGGAAAACGCCCGCAAAGCCTGGATGCAGGCGCAAGCCATTGACTCCTTTGAATATTACAGCGTCCGAGCGCGCGACCTGCTCGAAGGCCGCGCCCCCTTCGCCCCGCCGCCCTTGATGAACCCGGACTATGACCTGGCTGCCGGGCGGATGGAAGCCGAAGCCTGGCTGCGGATTAAGTTCAACCTGCCCGCCGAAACCGACCTGCGCGGCCCCGGCCAACTCGCCAACGACCCGCGCTTGCGGCGCGGCGCGGAACTCTGGCAGATGGGACTGTACAACCTGGCGCGCATCGAATTCGAGTCGCTGCGCGAGGCGGTCGCCGGCGACGCCGCCGACTCCTTCCGGCTGGGAAATTACCTGCTCGACCTGGGCGCGTACCGCCCGGCCATCTTCGCCCTGCGCCAGGTTTTGACCCTGGCCGGGCTGGAAAAACACGCCGACAGCCTGAACAACGCCCCCGCCTACTTCAAGTATGCCCGCTATGGATTGTATTATTCCGACCTGGTCTGGCCGGCCGCCGCCCAAAACGGCCTCGACCCGCTGTTCGTGACCAGCATGATGCGGCAGGAGAGCCTGTTCGAGGGTTTCGCGCGCTCCTCGGCCGGCGCGCGCGGGCTGATGCAAATCATCCCCTCCACCGGGGCAAGCGTGGCCGAGCAACTCGGCTGGCCGCCCAACTACGATGCAGAAGACCTCTACAGCCCGACGGTCAGCATCCGCCTGGGGGCGCATTACTTCGGCGCCAACCGACGCCTGCTCAACGGCGATACCAGCGCCGCCCTGGCCGCCTACAACGGCGGGCCGGGCAACGCCGCTGCCTGGCAGTCCCTTGCCAACGGCGACCATGACCTGTTCGTGGAAGTCATCCGCTTTGCCGAAACGCGCAGTTACATTCGCTTTATCTACGAAGCCTATACCCTCTACCGCGCCCTGTACAGTCCGATGCAGTGATATGGAGTCGGACGGCTTGCCGTCCCATCGGCAAGCCGATGGACTCCAAAAAAAACGACCGGCTTTTTGAGCCGGTCGTTTCGGTTTATTCCAGGTAGGCCAGCAGCCGCTGCTGGACTTCGTCTTTTTCGATGTCCTGTACCGCCAGGAGTTTATCGCGCCCCGATTGCCCGGCTACGATTTCGATTTTGTTCTCCGCTACGCCCAGCACGCCCGCCAGGAAGGCAACCAATGCGGCATTGGCTTCCGCTTCGGGAGCGGCGGTCAGGCGCACTTTGACTGTTCCATCCGGCTGGATTTCGGTAATTTCATTGCGACTCGCGCGCGGCGTCACCCGCACGGCCAGCGCAGCCCCCCGGCGGCCATCGTGCAAACGAAATTTCCTGGCTTCCATAATCACCTCATTACAGGAACAGTAGTGATATAACAACTCGCGCAATTAATTGTACCAGAATTATCAAAATGATTGGGCTGAAATCGAACATCCCCACCAAAGGTACCACCCGCCGGATGGGCGCGAGCAGCGGCTCGACCATCCGGTCTACAAACGAGCGAACGGGGTGGTAGGGCGACATGAAATACGACAGGATAACATGCGCCAATACCAAAATCACAACGAGTTGCGAAAACCAACTGATGGCCTGGGCCAAAACGACATTCATGCGATTTTCTCCTTCAAAAAATGATTCAACCCTTCGGCGGCCTCGAGCCAAGTATCGCCGTGCCAACCCGCGCAATCGTCGCGCCTTCCTCAACCGCGGCCACGAAATCGGCGCTGGTGCCCATCGAAAGTTCGTCCCACGAAATGGCGGGGAATCTCGCGGCCAGGAAGTTGCGCAATTCGCGCAGCCTCGCAAAGAACGGGCGGGTTTGCTCCGGGTCGCTGTAAAGCGGGGGCATGGTCATCAGGCCGCGAATCTGCAAATGCGGCAGGAGGGCGATTTGCTCTATCTCGCGGCTGAGCGCTTGCAGGTCTTCCGAGGTGGACGCCGGATACCCAAACTTGCTGGCCTCCCCGCCCACGTTGCACTCCAACAAAACGGGCAGGGGCCGCCCCGCTTCGGCGGCGAAACGCTCCAGACGGTTGGCGAGTTTCAGGCTGTCGAGTGAGTGCATCAGATGGAAATGTCCCGCCGCCAGGTCGGCCTTGCGGCTCTGGACGTGTCCAATCATGTGCCAGCGCAGTCCCTCGACCTCGCCCAATGCGCGGATTTTTTCGACCGCTTCCTCAGCATAGTTCTCGCCAAAATCGCGGATTCCGGCCTCGACTGCCGCGCGCACCGTTTCGACGGGGTGGGTCTTGGTGACGACCACCAGCCGCACCGAGGCCGGCTCCCGTTTAACGCGCAGCGCCGCCGCGTCGATTTGGGCGCGGATGGCCTGGTAACGGGAACGGATGGCTTCTACAAGGGATGTATCCACGGAATCCATTGCAATTTCACTCACATGCTCTTCTGGCTACACGCTGTTTTCGGCGACCCAGTCTCGATACGCCAAAACCGGGCTGCTCGACCTTCACTCTCCAGCCAGCGCAATCAGCGCGCCAAAACGTCCGGTTTTGCCTTTCTCAGCGCGATGCGAGAACCAGTCTTCGGGGTGACAGGCGGTACAAAGCCCGGCCACCTGCGCCTGTTCGACGCCAGCCTGCTCCAGCACGAGTCGGTTGGCCGCCCACAGGTCGAAATGCGCTTTGGGGCCATGATTGCGATGCAGGAGCGAAGCGGCGTCTTTCCCAAAGGCATAGCGCACATGCTCTTCCACATCATGACCGATTTCGTAGTGGTCAGGGCCAATGGCGGGGCCGATGGCGGCCAGGATGTCGGACGGTTGCGAGCCAAAAGCCGCCTTCATCGCTTGGACGGCCTCGCCCGCGGCGCGGCGCACCGTGCCAAGCCAGCCAGCATGGACGATACCAATCGCCCGTTTGACCGGGTCGTAGAGCAGGATGGGCGCGCAGTCGGCGAAGCGCATGAACAGGGTCACGGCAGGGTTGTCGGTGATGATGGCGTCGGCTTTGAATTCGGGAGGGTTTTCGAAACGCGGGTGCGGGGCATTGGCGAGGACGACATCCGCGCTGTGTACCTGCCAGACATCGAACATCGAGCCGGTCTCGCGTCCCAGGGCGCGGAAGGAACGATAGCGATTCTCGCGGACGCGGGAACGCTCATCGCCAACCGTCCCGCCAACGTTGAGGGAGCGCCAGGGTTCAGGGCTCAGCCCTCCCTGGCGGGTGAAAACGGCGTGAACCACCTCGGGCGGGAAGATGTCGAAGGTCAGGAATCGGATTCCGTCCGAATTGCGAAATTCCATAGCCGCTATTTTTTGACCGGGGCGGCGAATTTTTGGGCGAGCGAATCGCGCGTCTCGCGCATCGATTCTTCAACATACGGCAGGCCGAACCAGGCCGTGCCAAACCCGAACAGGAAGCCGGTGATGACGCGCAGGGTGGGCGTGGATTCGCGGAACGGCAGCAGGTCGTTGATGAACAAAAGCCCCAACTGGCTGAACAATTGCGAGAACCCGTCCAGGCCCATCGGCGCGACGGCGATGAACAGCCAGCCCGCCCAGTGCAGGGGCTTGATGCGCCGCCCGGTGAGCGCAAACACGAACCCAAACAGGATAATCGCGCCGTAAATGGCGACATCGCGCTGGCACAGGGCGATTTTGTATCCCAGCCGTTCGCTGCCAACGAAGCGGCGCGCTTCCAGCAGGCCGTTGTTGCTCTCGTCGATACCAGTGGCCTCGCCGAACGTCATCACGCCGTCGACGCCTGCGATGGCACGCGGGTAATAGGGCTGCGCCCCGAAAAGGAAGAAGGAACGGAAGCCAAGTTGGTGGCAAAGCGGGCTGTAGACCGTGTAAATGACCTGCGCCGGGGTGGTTGCGCCGGATTTCATCAGGACAGGAGCAAGGAAGGGCAGACCAACATAGAGAATAAACAAGGCTATCACCACCGCCAGCCAATGATTGGCTATCCAGTATGAAAATTTATCGGCGCCGTTGGCGGGGGGCGGATTCCTGACGAGGCGCTGGTTCTGGCTGCGGGCGTCGCGCGCCGCTCCCAGCGTCATCAGCAATTCGGCGCGGGTGAAGGGCGCTTTCAGGCTATAGGCGCCCACTTCGACGACGGGAACCTGGTCGAAATATTTTTTTTGGATGGCCGGGTCGCTGTCGATGTCGATTTCGAACAGGGCATGGGGAATTTCAGACTGGAGCGATTGCAGGTCGGTTTTGGCCTGTTCGCACAGGCGGCAATCGGCGCGGGAAAGCAGGGTGACGGTTAGCATTGCGGCTCGTTTTACAGGCCGAAGTCGAACCAGACGCCGTAGCGGGCGAGCAGGTTGAATACGCCGAAGATGAGCATCCCGCCAACGATGACCAGCAGCACGCCCATCCCGATTTCGACATAGCGCATGACTTTGCCGTATTTGCGCAGGGTGGTTGTGACCCAGCCGATGCCGAGCGCCGCTATCAGGAACGGAATCGCCAGCCCGGCGGAGTAAGCCGAAAGCAGGGATGCGCCATACGCAACGGAACCGCCGTTCAGCGCGAAGGTCAAAATCGCGCCCAGCACCGGCCCCACGCACGGCGACCAGCCCGCCGAGAAGAAAACGCCCATCAGCGCCGAGGAGAGATAGCCCAGTTTAGGGTCGGGCAGGCTCTGGACGCGGGTATCGTATTCCAGCAGCGGGATGCGGAAGACGCCAATCATGTGCAGGCCGAAGATGATGATGGCCAGCCCGCCCAGCCGCGCCAGCCAAATGCGCAGGTCGTAGAGCAGCCCGCCCAGCGCGGATGCAGCGACGCCAAGCAGGATGAAAATGACGCTGAAGCCCAGCACAAAGGCCAGGCCGTGCGTGAAAGTGATGAAGCGGTTATTGGCGTCCGATTCTCCTCCCGCCGCCCGCCCGCCGAGGTAGCCGACATAGGCCGGCACCAGCGCGAAGACGCAGGGAGAGAGAAAAGAGGCAATTCCGGCCAGGAAGGCCAGCCCAAACGATACGTTCAATTCCATGCAGCACCTCGTAAAATGTCGAGGGTCGCGTAGCAGCGATATTTGCTGCGCATCGAGACCCGGCTCAACCAAAATTGCAAAAGCACTCTTTCGTCATGCGAAAGCAGGCTTCCGCACTCCATATCAATACTTTTTCTCGCGCACATCAACCTGGGTGCCGCCGGGCATGCCGACGGTCACATCGCCCGGTTCGAGTTCGACGATGGGGGTCGTCCAGCGGAAAATCCATTTGGCGTCTTCGGGCAGGACGTTCAGGCAGCCGTGCGAGCGGGCCGTGCCAAAGTTGTTGTGCCAGAAGGTCGAGTGGATGGCAACCCCGCTGCCTGAAAAGAACACGCTCCACGAGACGCCGGGCGTATCCCAACCGGCATCGACCGTGCCGCCCGCCATGTGGACGGAAATCAATTTTCGCCAGGTGCGATGCCCATCTCCGAGCGGGGTAGACCAGGCGGCGGTTTCATTGCCCTGCGCATCCACTTTGCGCCCGCTGGAAGTCTTGCAGAAATAGACTTCGCTCTGGCCCTCGTAACAGGAGATGGTCTGGTAGGTCAGGTTGGCGACGACGCGCTTTTGAGAGGGGTCGACATTTGGGCTGATGGGCGCAATTTCTTCGGCGGTCAGCGGGCGGAAGGCGGCCCCTTCGGCCCAGAAAATATCGCCGTAACTGCCATAGCGCTCGTTGACCCGGTAGATGATATGGCCGGTCACATCACTGACCCGAATCTGGTCTATCCACATCACCTGGCTGTAATAGAGCCGGGTGGGCTGCCGGAATTCGACCGCGTTCTTGAGCCAGGGAGAGACCGGCGCGGCATTTTCCACCACAAAATCGACGTAAGGAACGGTCACTTCGGCCCAAAACCCATTTTGACCAGCGGGGAGGGTTTGTAATGGTACGTTGGGGCGATTCTGCACCGGCTGGACGTAGGCCGAATACAAGTACCCTTGCGGCGTCTCGACCCAGCGCTGGTTGATGACCTGCGGGTCATTGGACTGGGCGACGGTTTCGCGCAGCCAGGGAACCACCGTATCGGGATAGAGCCGGCCGACCGAGGGATAATCGGCCCGGGGAACGGAGGTCAGGTCGAGGGTGGCGACCAGGCGTCCCAGCCGCTCGCCCTGGGGAAATTCCGGCAGGGGCAAAACGCGGCTGAAGGGCCGAAGCGCCAGGTACCCGGCTGCGCCGCCGACCAGTTTGAGAAAATCGCGTCGTGAAAGGGTCATAGGGTCAAAGGATACCCGCAAAATGGGTATGCGTCAATTCAGGGATTAATGGACGTTAAGTTATTCTCCCGCCAGCTCTAACACTTTGTCGAATAACGCATCGACCAGGAAAGCAGCCAAAAACCAGAAAGCGGCTTGCCCGGCAGGGTAGTTTGTCGGCTGACTCGTGGGCGTTAGACTTTACCGGAAACAGTTATTTTTGTATACTCTGCCAAAAATCTGACCTGGCAGGTGAAGGATGAACAAATTTCATCTTTGGCGAAACTAAAGTCATAACAAGTTCGCCGCAGGTATGTTCACCAGGAATAAAAAACCTCTTTCACCTGCGACAAAGGATGAAAGAGGATCTGATGCCAGAAAACTTTCTCTTAGGCCGTGGCAACTTCTTTGGTGGTGACGCCAATTTGGGGCGGGTTCTCGAAGTGCTTCTTGACGGCGCACAGTTCGGCGGAGCGAATCAGCGAGGGACGGTATTTTTCGGGGAAGGTCGGCGGGACCTGGATTTCGAGGTCGATTTTCTCGACCATGCCGCTGAAAGGGTTGCTGTGCATGCGCTGGAGGATGCGAATGCCCTCGGTCGGCAGTCCGCGCTGCTGGCAGAAGCCCAGGACGTAAATCCCGGCGCAGGTGCCGATGGAGGCCAGGAACGTGGCGAAGGGCGTGGGGGCAGTAGCCGCCGGGGGCTGGTCGGTGTGGACGGTGAATGAGCCAAAATGAGCGTCGACGCGCGCGCCGCCGGGGAAGTCGATGAGCATTTCCATGATGGTTGAATCTCCTTGAGTTCGTTTGGGTTGTCACGTTCTTGGATGATTCGGGAATGGAAAAGTTGCAGGGAAGCAGGAATACAAGGAAACAAAGGCACAAGGAAGCAAATCAGCAAGAATAAAACAGGGACAGCCCCGGCCATCCCTGACACCTGACACCTGATACCTGGCACCTGACACCTGACCCCTGACACCTGACACCTGACCCCTGACCCCTGACCCCACTTAAAACACCGGCGCGGCGTACTCGCCCCACACCCCGCGCAGGGTGCTGCAGACTTCGCCGAGGGTCATCTTGTTTTCGACGCATTCCACAAAAAGCGGCATGAGATTTTCGCTGCCCCGGGCGGCAGTTTCCAGCCGGGCGCGCAGTTCAGCAATTTTGGCGTTATCGCGGTTGTTGCGCAGTTTTTCCAGCCTGGCCCGCGCTTCCGTCTCGATGGCCGGGTCAATCACCTGGCGTTCGAGCGTCATCTCTTCATTGACCTGGAACTGGTTGACGCCGACCACCACCTGCTCGCCGTGTTCGATTGCCATTTGGGCTTCGTAAGCCGCATTCTGGATTTCGTTGGCCTGGCAGCCCTGCTCGATTCCGCTCATCGCGCCGCCCAGGCTGTCGATTTTGGCAATGTAGTCCGAGGCCAGACGCTCGATTTCGTCGGTCAGGTGTTCGATGAGATACGAACCGGCCAGCGGGTCGATCGAATCCGCCGCGCCCGATTCGCAGGCAATAATCTGCTGGGTGCGCAGCGCCACCCGGACCGATTTCTCGGTCGGCAGCCAGAGGGCCTCGTCCATGGAGTTGGTATGCAGCGATTGCGTCCCGCCCAACACGGCGGAAAGCGCCTGGAGCGTAACCCGCACCACGTTGTTTTCCGGCTGCTGGGCGGTCAGGGTCGAACCGGCCGTCTGGGTGTGGAAGCGCAACTGCCAGCTGGATGGCTTCTGCGCCTGGAAGCGTTCGCGCATGATTTTTGCCCACATCCGCCGCGCCGCTCGGAATTTGGCGACCTCCTCCAACACGTTGTTATGGGCGCTGAAGAAGAACGACAACTGCCCGGCAAAGTCATCGACCTGCAGCCCGGCCTTGAGCGCCGCTTCGACATACGCAATCGCATTTGCCAGGGTAAAGGCCACCTCCTGGGCGGCAGTCGAACCGGCTTCGCGGATGTGGTAGCCGCTAATCGAAATCGTGTTCCAGTTTGGCACTTCGCGGGCGCAGTACGAGAAAATATCCGTAATCAGGCGCATCGACGGGGCAGGCGGGAAGATGTACGTCCCGCGCGCAATATATTCCTTCAGAATGTCGTTTTGAATCGTCCCGCGCAGGGCCTTCGGCTCCACGCCTTGCTGTTTGCCGACCGCAATGTACATCGCCAGCAAGACGCCTGCCGGGGCGTTGATGGTCATCGAAGTGGAGACCTTATCCAGCGGAATCTGATCGAAAAGGGTCGCCATGTCTTCGATGGACGAAATCGAAACGCCGACCTTGCCCACTTCGCCCAGCGCCATCGGGTCGTCGGCGTCGTAGCCGATTTGGGTCGGCAGGTCGAAGGCCACCGAAAGCCCGGTCTGGCCCGCGCCCAGCAGGTAGCGGTAACGCTTGTTCGATTCGGCGGCGGTCGAAAAACCGGCGTACTGGCGCATCGTCCAGAAACGCCCGCGATACATCGTCGGCTGCACGCCGCGCGTAAACGGATACTCGCCGGGGAAGCCGAGTTTATCCATATAATCGGATTCTTGCTGGTCGAGTAGCCCGTGCTTTTCGGGCGTATCGAGACCAGCGGGCAGGAAGATGGGCGGCAGTTCGATGCCGGAGGATGTTTGGAATTTTGGCTTGCGTTCGGGGAAGCGGTCGATGGACTTCTTGCGCGTGGTTTCTTTCCAGCGCAGGTATTGCTCGTGAAGAGTCATAATTTCCTCGTGAACTCGAAAAACTCCAGATGTTCTAACGGGAGTATTTTACCGTTTCCCCGGCATTCCTGACAGCGATGAGCATCACGCCGTTTAACGAAATTTATCCCGACTTTCCCCGCTGTCGCCTGTTTCCTGCCAAACGAACCGGTTCCTCGCCGACCCGTTTCTCCTCGCCCCTGGCATTGACCACAATCTTTGGCCTTTGGTCGCGTTTTCGGGCTTCTTCCGCTGCGCGCTGGCGTTCTTCTTCCAACTCCGTCGCGCCCTTGAACCCTTTGAGTTTTTCCCCGCTCGACAGGTCGTAATGCGCCC
>DAOTZM010000039.1:0-9402 GCA_034434035.1 Anaerolineales bacterium | reverse complement strand
GTGTATTTTGTGCTGTTACTTGGTTTTCGCACATCGGGCGCGGTTGACCAGCGTTTCCGAAAATAAGTCATTATGCTTTGGAGGCTGAGGGCTTGTTTTGTCATGGTGACAAAACAGTATCATATTTTTCCTCATTTTTTTGAATTTGGAATTGCTGTGATTTCAAATTAACCCTTGACAGTCCGATTTACAGATGATATAAACGGCGAAATTCGCAAAGGGATTGCGAATACAACTTCATAAACGCTCTTATCCAGAGAGGCGGAGGGACCGGCCCTGTGAAGCCTCGACAACCTGACTGCAAAGTCAAGGTGCCAATTCCGGCAGTACGATCTGGAAGATGAGAGGATGGTAAACACGCGCACCTCTTCTTGTACTTCCAGGAGAGGTGATTTTTTTTGCCCGCGCTGCGCGCAGGCAGACATATCTCTCCTGGTAAGGGCGGACTCTACACATATTCAGAGGAGATACGCATCATGTCCACCACAACTCGCAAGTTCGGCTTCGCCACCCAACAACTGCACGCCGGCTATTCGCCCGACCCGGCTACCGGCTCCCGCGCCGTGCCGCTCTACCAGACCACCAGTTACCAGTTCAAAAGCACCGAACACGCCGCCAATTTATTCGCGCTCAAAGAGTTGGGCAACATCTATACCCGCCTGATGAACCCAACCACCGACGTGCTGGAGCAGCGCATCGCGGCCCTCGAAGGCGGGGTTGGCGCGCTGGCCGCCAGCAGCGGTCACGCCGCCCAGGCCCAGGCCATTTTTACGCTCTGCAACGCGGGCGACCACATCGTCACCTCCAGCCGCCTGTATGGCGGGACGTACAACCAGTTCAAGTACACCCTGCCCAAACTCGGCATCGAGGTGACCTTTGTCAACCCGTCCGACCCGCAGAATTTCGAGAAGGCCATCCAGCCCAACACCAAAATCATCTACGGCGAGACGCTTGGCAACCCCGATATTTCGGTCTTCCCGTTTGAAGAAGCTGCCGAAATTGCCAAAAAGCACAAACTGGTGCTTTTTATCGATAACACCTTCGCCACGCCCTACCTGTTCCGACCGTTCGAGTGGGGCGCGCATGTCATCACGCACAGCACCACCAAGTTCATCGCCGGACACGGCACCAGCATCGGCGGGATTATCGTCGATGGCGGCAATTATGACTGGAGCAACGGCAAGTTTGCCAATTTCAACGAGCCGGACCCGTCGTATCACGGGCTGGTCTATTCCACGCTGACGCAGGTTGGCCTGCCGCCCTTCATCATCAAAGCCCGCGTCCATGTCCTGCGCGACATCGGCGCCTGCCAGTCGCCGTTCAACAGTTGGCAGACCATCCAGGGTATCGAGACGCTTTCCCTGCGTGTTGAGCGGCATGTCCAAAACGCCCAGGCGGTCGCCGAATACCTGGAGAAGCACCCGAAGGTTGCC
Source organism: Anaerolineales bacterium (assembly GCA_034434035.1). Taxonomy (GTDB): domain Bacteria; phylum Chloroflexota; class Anaerolineae; order Anaerolineales; family Villigracilaceae; genus UBA5195. The sequence goes on along the minus strand of DAOTZM010000039.1, from coordinate 7,969 downwards.
TGGGTCAAGTACCCCGGCCTGAAGAGCCATCCCGACTATGAGCGCGCGCAGCGGTATCTGCCCAGGGGCGCGGGCGCGATTCTGGGCTTTGGCATTAAGGGCGGTTCCGAGGCGGGCCGCAAATTCATCGAGAGTCTGCAACTCTTCAGCCACCTCGCCAACGTCGGCGATGCGAAGTCGCTTGCCATCCATCCCGCCACCACCACCCACAGCCAGTTGACCGCCGAACAGCAGGTCACTGCCGGGGTCAGCCCCGATTTCGTCCGTCTCAGCATCGGTCTGGAAGAGATTGATGATATTTTGTGGGACCTCGACCAAGCCTTGTCCTGATTTCGCGATTGAGCGATTGGGTGGCGCGATTGAGAATCACCCAATCACAAAATCACCCAATCACCAAATGAGTTTTTATGCCCGTCAAAATTCCATCCACTCTGCCCGCACGCGCCATCCTGGAGCAAGAAAACGTCTTTGTGATGGGCCAGGAGCGCGCCGAACGCCAGGATATCCGTCCCCTGCGCATGGCTATCCTTAACTTGATGCCGACCAAAATTGCCACCGAGACGCAGTTGCTGCGCCTGTTGGGTAATTCGGCCTTGCAAGTCGATGTGACCCTGCTGCACACCGCCACCTACGAATCGAAAAACACCGACGCCGAACACCTGCTCAACCACTACGAAACCTTCGAGGCGGTGCGAGGAGAGAAGTTCGACGGCCTGATTATCACCGGCGCGCCGGTAGAGCAGATGGAATTTGAAGAAGTGGATTATTGGCAGGAACTGACCCGCGTGATGGACTGGGCCGAAACGAATGTGGAATCGACCTTTTATATCTGCTGGGGGGCGCAGGCCGGGCTGTATCATCGCTACGGAATCCCGAAATATCCCCTGCCCCGCAAGATGTTCGGCGTCTTCGAGCATCATACGCTTGCGCCAGGCGAACGCCTGCTGCGCGGATTCGACGATACTTTCTACGCCCCGCACTCGCGCCACACCGAAATCCGCCGGGCCGACATCGAAAAAGTGAACGAGATACAACTTCTGGCCGAATCAGAAGAAGCCGGGGTGTACCTGGCCGGCTCGAAGGATGGCCGTCACATCTTCGTCACCGGCCACTCGGAATACGACCCGCTGACGCTGAAAGGCGAATACGACCGCGATGTGAACAAGGGCCTGCCCATCCACGTCCCGCGCAACTACTACCCCGGCGACGACCCGGCCACCACGCCCAAGGTGCGCTGGCGCGGACACGCCCACCTGCTCTTTTCCAACTGGCTGAACTATTACGTCTACCAGGTCACGCCCTACGACCTGCGGCAAATTCCTAAAGGAAGTATCCACGCCGATTTTTAGAAGACAAAACAGGAGACGAAGGTTGTCTCCTGTTTTTGTTTTGAAAAAGGCCGCCGGTCATTGTATACTATTACAGGTTGGGAGAAAACGTCCCGCAAGTTAGAAAGCAGCCACAATGACAACGGATACAAAAACGATGTTTCGACTGAAACGTAACCGCCAAAAGCGTCCGATAGCCGTCACGCTCATCGCCTGGGCCATCTTCATCCTGTTCCTGGTGCGGCTCTACCAGGCCATCGAACCCTTGCGCGATTCCGGGATTTTCGAGACCGGCCTGACCGGCCCGCTCTTCGACGGCCTGCGCCTGACCCCGCTGGGCAGCGCGCTCTTTACCAGCACGGTCTACTCCCTGCTTTCATTGAGCGGCATCATCGTGCTGGCCGGCTTCCTGCGCATGAAACGCTGGAGTTGGATTGTACTGATGGTCTGGACGGCCATCTCGCTGACCGTTTCCCTGCTCGGCTACTTCTACGGACGCCCCAACTACATCGTCATGGCCTCCGACACCTTCATCGCCCTGGCCCTCAACCAGGCCGATGTCCAGCGCATTTTTAGAATCAGGACAGACCCCGGTGAACGCCTCGATTGACCGCCCCTCCATGTCTCGACCAGGCTCGACAACCATGTCCGCCGACGCTTCTGATTTCGGCCTGCTGCGCCGCTTCGAGCCGGTGCTAAAATTCACGCGCGGCGAAAAATTCTGTCCAACCGATGTCGCTACGTATGTGCGCGAATCCAGCCTGTGGTCGCACGCGCCCGAAAGCCCCCGCAGCCAGGGCGAGTGGGGCGGACGCGATACCCTGCTCGTGCCGCAGGGCGAACTCGACCTGCAAAAACTCATCGAACCGCGCCCGGCCCCCTTTGGCACGGTTCATTACCTGCGCTTCATCGAGCCGCTCAGCCTGTCCGAAGCCGCCCTGGCCCTGGCCGAGCAGGCCCGCCTGAATGCCGAAAGCGACAACGTCTTCCATGCCGGGCTGGGACGCCTGGCGCGCGGCGGCCTGCTCCCGCGCGTGGTGGATGCCCTGTTTTCGGCCTCCTTCCTGCTGCGCGGGCGCGTCCCGGCGGCCCTGGCGGCTGCCGCCGAAATCGCCTGCCATCGCATCCAGCAGGAAAATCCGCGCTACCCCTACTACGGGCGCGTCGCGCGGCACAACGGCTGGACGGTGCTGCAATACTGGTACTTTTACTGCTACAACAACTGGCGCTCCGGCTTCAACGGCGTCAACGACCACGAAGCCGATTGGGAACACGTTTCGATTTACCTCTACCAGCAAGGCGACCAACTCGTCCCCGAATGGCTGGCCTACGCCTCGCACGACTACAAGGGCGACGACCTGCGCCGCCGCTGGGACGACGCCGGTGAACTCGATTTCGTGGACGGCCACCCGGTCGTCTATGTCGGGGCCGGGTCGCACGCCTCCTACTTCCGCCCCGGCGAATACATGGCCGAAGCCCACCTCGACCTGCCCGGCTGGGCGCGGCGCGGCTTTGCGGCCTTCAACCAGTTTTGGACCGAGACGTTGGGACAGAAGTCCTTCGACCCCTTCCGGATTCCATTCGTGGACTATGCCCGGGGCGACGGCTTTTCCATTGGGGCCGGCCAGCCTGCGGCCTGGTCGCCGGTGCTGGTGGATGATTCCACCCCCTGGGTCAGTCAATATCGCGGCCTGTGGGGACTCTTCGCCCGCGACCCCATCTCTGGCGAGAACGCCCCCGCCGGGCCAATGTATAACCGGGACGGCTCCCCGCGCGGCTCGTGGTACGACCCGCTCGGTTTTGCCGGGCTGGATAAGGTCCCCCCGCCCCCCCAATCGTTGACCCTGCTGGAAGAAAACTGCGACAAGCTGGCCGCGCGCCAGTCTGAACTCGATTGGCAGATTCCGCAAAAAGCCGGGGAATTGCAGGCCCTCGGCATCAAGCTGAAAGGCATGGAGGGCAACCCGCACCTCGCCAAGCAATATGCCGCCCTTGAAAAAGCCAAAGATGCGCTGGGGGCCGAAGTCCGCGCCCTGCGGCGTGAATTTTCGGAAAACGCCGCCTTGCTCGACGGCCTGACCAAACGCCTGGAGCGGCTGCGCCAGGGCATTCAGGATGACCCGCGGGCCCACATCCACCGCCTGGCAGAGCCGGTTGTCGCCGCGCAAGTGCGCTTCGAACGCGCCGCTCAGACCTGGGCCGCCATCAGCCTGAGTCTGCTCCTGTTCACGGTTGCCGCGCTGATGGTTTTTACCCCAGACTACCTGGCCGCCGGGCTGGCGGTTGCCACGATTCTGTTCGTGGTGATTGAGTCGATTCTGCGCGGAGCCTTCGTCGAGACGGTGGCCGCCATCACCACCCTGCTGGCCGTCGTCAGCGCCCTGATTCTTATGTTCCACTTCTGGTACTGGATATTCATTGCCCTGCTGCTCGCCACCGCCATTTTCCTGATGGCGCAACGGCTGAAGGAACTGGAATAAAAAAGATAAAATCCATGCTTTTATCGAAGGACTGCGCCGCAGCGACAATATTATGCAGGCTGCCTTTTGGCGTAACACAACCAACACACCCCTGTTACAAGTTTGACATACACATCGGGTACAATCAATTTGCCCGCTCTCGTGCCCGTTAGGTGTTTTTATGTCAAATTGGGACAATTCCTCCCCCCGCATCCTGCTCGTCGATGACGAAACCGCCATCACGGCCAACCTGGCGCCGTTCCTGGAGCGGGCCGGGTTCCTCGTTAGCACAGCCGGGGATGGGGCCCAGGCCTTGCATCAAACTTCCCATCTCAAGCCCGACCTGGTCATCCTGGACGTTCTCATGCCGCGCATGGATGGCCGCCAGGTGTTGCGCCAGTTGCGCCAGGAGGGCGATTGGACGCCCATCATCCTGCTGACCCAGGTGGGGGAGGCCTCGGAGCGCGCCATGGCGCTGGAGGAAGGCGCCGATGACTATATCAACAAGCCGTTCGACCCGCGCGAACTGGTGGCGCGCATCCGTTCGGTGCTGCGCCGCGCCCGCCCCGGCCAGCCTCCCCTGGCGGCAGCCTGGAAACTGGTTTCGGGCCGCTTGATGTTCGACCGCCGCGCCCATCGCGTTTTCCTGGAGGGCGAAGAACTGACCCTGACGCCCAAGGCGGTGGCCTTGCTCGAATACCTGATGACCCATCCCGACGAATTAATCAGCCGCGAGCGCCTGCTCGAAACCGTTTGGGGATGGGATTACCCGGTTGGCACGCGCAGCGTCGATACGCGCATCGCAGAACTGCGGCGGGAGTTGGGCGATGACGCCGCCATCCCCACTTACATCGAAACGGTTCCGGGCGAAGGCTATCGCTTTGCCGGGAAGGTGGAGGGCCAGGCATGAAACACTGGCTGTGGGGGCTGCTGGCTGCCGCGCCGGTTATGCTGTGCGGGCTGTTGGCGGCGATATTGTGGCTGGAATGGCTGCCCAACCGGGTGGCCTACCTGCGCGCCGACCTGGGGACGATTTTGCTCTTGTTGGGTCTCCTGGCCGCTGGCGGGCTGACGATGGAGTGGCTGCGCTGGGCCAGGGAGGAGCGCAACCAGCGCAACCTCGTCAACCGGCTCCAGTCCGAGACGGCCATCGAACGGCACGCCTTCTTGCGGCGGCTCGACCACGAACTCAAGAACCCGCTGATGGCGATGCGCGCCGGGCTCGCCAACTTGACCGGAACCAGCCTCGATGCTCCCCAACGCGAAATCATCGACAGCGTGGAGGCCCAAACCCTGCGCCTGGGCCGCTTGCTGGCCGATTTGCGCAAACTGGCCGAGTTGGAAATCCGCCCGCTGGACTGCGCCCCGGTGGATATGAGCGAACTTTTGCAGGATGTGGTTTCGATGACCGAGGAGCGTCCCGAAGCCGAAGGGCGGCGCATCACGCTGACTCTGCCCCAGGCCCCCTGGCCGCTGCCGCCGGTTCCGGGCGACCGCGACCTGTTGTTCCTCCTGTTCCACAACCTGCTGGATAACGCCCTCAAATTTACCCAGCCCGGTAAAACAATCGAACTGCGCGCCTTCGAGGATGGCGCGCGGGTGGTTATCGAAGTGGCTGATACCGGGGCCGGGATTCCCGAAAAGGACGCCATGCTGGTCTGGAATGAGTTGTACCGGGGTGAAAATGCGCGCGGCGTGCCGGGCAGCGGCATTGGGTTGGCGCTGGTGCGGGCGATTACCGAGCGTCACAACGGCGAGGTCTTCCTGCGCAGCCGCTTCGGCCAGGGGACGGTCTTTACCCTGCGGCTGCCGGTGTACCAAAAGTAAGAGACCGTCCCGAAGGTTTCCCGGCGTGGTTTTTACCGATTCCCGGCAACCTTCGGGATGTTTTGCTTATTCTTGCCCAACCACCGCATTGATTTCTTCCCATAACACGCCGCCGTTGGCCGTGTAGACCAGTGCCAATTTTTCCCCGGATTGGGCGATAACCCAGCCGGTGTTCGAGTCGATAAAATTGGGGACTCCCTGCCAGGCAGTGAGGATGACCGCTTTCCACGTTTGGCCGCCATCGACGGTGTGATAAATTTCGCCGGGCGCAGCCGGGTCGCCAGTTTGCGCGCCGATGAACCAGCCTTCCTGTGGATTCAAAAATTGGAACTTGCCATAAGGCTGCGGCAGGGCGCGGACCGAGAAGGCTCCGCCTGTTTGGGTGGCATACAGCCAGGCTGAGGCTTTTCCCCCGTTATATGGACTGCATCGCACCGAAAACAAGACCGCATCCGCTCCGGTGTATGCCAATATCGGAATGCCGCAGCCCGCATTGCTCCCGGTGAACAGGCTGGCGGGCTGGCCGGGGGGGACGGGCAGGCTGACCGGCTGCCAGGTTTCCCCGCCGTCACGGGTGGAATAGAGAAACAGGCCGGGCATCAGGCCGGGGCAATCGCCCGTCAGCCAGCCGTTGAGTGGGGTGGAAAACGCCAGCCCGGTTTTGGGGCAGGCCATCAAGGCAGGGGTTCGCTGCGGGTCGAGAACGCGCTGCCAGGTCTGACCGCCGTCATCGGTCAGGAAGACGGCGATGTAATCATGACTCATTCCCGCGCCGAGGCGCGCCATCAGCCAGCCGTGCCTTTCATCGAGAAACCCCAAATGGTCTGGAAGGAAATGTTCCGTTGGGAGTCCTTCGAGGGACAGTTCCGCGCTTGCCTGCCAGGTCTGGCCGTAATCCGAGGTGCGCCAGACGACCTGTCCGGAGGGGGTGTACGCTTCGCGGCCGGTGAAGAGGACCCAGGCCAGGCCGCCGGGGCCGAAAAAGGCCGTCGCGCTGAGTCCCTGTGGGGGCGGGGTTTGCAGGGCAGCGCGCGGGGTGCGATTCTGCCAGGCGCGGCCTCCATCGCTTGTGAGCAGGAGGGTGTCGCTTGCCTGTCCCTCGATTTGCCCGATTCCCCATCCCGTCATCTTATCCACCATGCCAATCGAAGTCAGGCGGATTTTCTGGCCGGGCCGGAGCGGGTCGAAATCGGCAGGCGGGGTGGGCGCGATGGTGACGGTGGGGGGAAATGCCAGGGTGGGGGGCAGGGCGGCCGTTTCGCGGGGAGGCAGTTCTTCGAGGCCAATCTCCAATACGCCGCAAGCCGGGAGAATCAGGAGGACGAAGAAGGTCAGGATTGCCAACCGGGTGTTCATGTCGAGGGCTCCGAAATGAAAACGTTGCGCATGGCAGCATTCTACCGCTTTTGCGGGAGTTGCAGGGCCGGGCTGTGGGAATTCCCTCTCTTGCACAGCGCGAGGAGCGTCTATCCGGCCAGTATCATTTGGGGCGACAGGCGCGGCCTGGGCTGGGAATAGTCTCCTGGCAGCAGGTCGGGCTGGCCCATCAAAATGGCGCGCAATTTCAGGCGGGCGCGCGCCAGGCGGCTCTTGACCGTGCCGATGGGTACGCCGATACTCCGGGCCGCCTCGGCATAGTCCAGGCCGTCGATATCGACCAGGACAATCACCATGCGGTATTCCAGCGGCAGGCTGCGCAGCCCGTTCTGGATGACCCTGTCCAACTCGGCCGTCTCCACTTGCCCGGTTGGGTTTTGGGCGTGGTCGGTCAGCCAGCCGGGCGTCTCGATTTCTTCGTCGTTATGCAGCCAGGGTTCCAGCGCGCAGATGGGCTGGCGTTTCTGTCGGCGCAGTTCATCGCAGCAGACGTTTTTCAAGATACGCAGCAGCCAGAAATCGAAGGAGCCGCCCCGGTAGCGGACCAGGCCGCGATATGCCAGGATCAAGGCATTCTGGACGGCATCTTCGGCGCAGGCTTCGCTTCCCAGCATCCGCAATGCGATGTTGAACAGGCGGTGTTGGTATTTCAGGGCGAGTTCGTTGAAGGAATTCAGGTCGCCGCTTTGGGCAGATTGGATGGTTTCGGTTGGGTTCATGGCATGGCCTTTCAAATGGTTGCCATTCTATTTGTACCTGTCCCCTGTTTCCAACCGGTGACGGCGGTGTTACAAAACGGTGACAAATCACGTTCATTAAATCGTAACGCGGAATTCATTCCGCGGCCACAAAAATACGCATTAGACTTTATTGGTAATTGGTCAACGCCATTTTTGGGACGCGGACAAGAGCCGAATACGCGGAGAAAAATCTTAAAATCCGCTCTTGTCCGTTCTCGTCCGCGTCCAAGTTTTTATT
>DAOTZM010000038.1:0-1722 GCA_034434035.1 Anaerolineales bacterium | reverse complement strand
AAATCTTGCGCACTGGGAGAAGATTTCTCGCTGTCGCTCGAAATGACAAACTAACACGAAGTTTGTCCGGTAGAGAATTCCGTGTACAGGTTTTGGGTTTTTCACGCCAAATCAGCGCCACGAAATCTGTATGAAAACAGGCGATGGGGAGTGGGTCAACCAAGTTCCGAATTTGCGGATCGCTTGGGATTTCTTCCACTTGAAACAAGCTGCGGGCATTGTTTCGCCCTTTTTTATTTTGTAACAGGCGTTGATGTGCAAGGAAAGAACTGAATTGCATGAAAAAGACCGAAAACGCTGCCAGGATACCGTCCGCAATGGTGTATTTTGTGCTGTTACTTGGTTTTCGCACATCGGGCGCGGTTGACCAGCATTTCCGAAAATAAGTCATTATGCTTTGGAGGCTGAGAGCTTGTTTTGTCATGGTGACAGAACATTATCATATTTTTCCTCATTTTTTTGAATTTGGAATTGCTGCGCCCATGACAACTCCTTGAATTTGCGCCCATATCGGTTATAATCTCGCCGCTTTGGAAAGGACGGCCCCATGCTGAGCGTCCAGGAAGCGCGCGAGCGCATTCTTACCCAATTTTCTCCCCTCGAAACAACCCGATGCCCGCTGGAAGGGGCCGCCGGTCGCGTGCTGGCGGACACTATTCGCGCTGGAGATGATTTACCGGCTTTCGACAACTCCAGCGTGGACGGATTCGCCGTCCGCGCGATGGATGTGGCTGCCGCGCCGGTCATCCTGCCGGTTGTGGAGGATATTCCTGCCGGGAAATCGCCCGATTTCAGGCTGCAAGCCGGCCAGGCGGCGCGGATTATGACCGGGGCCAAACTGCCCGCCGGGGCAGACGCGGTGGTGATGGTGGAGGATACCGACTTCGGCCATCGCGCCGCCGGAACGCCCGCCCCACAACTGGTTCACATCCAGAAGACGGTCCGGCCGGGCGAAAATGTCCGCAAGCGCGGCGCAGACCTGCGCGCCGGGCAGGAGATTTTGCCAAAAGGACAGGTTTTGCGCCCGCAAGACATCGGAATGCTGGCAATGCTGGGCGCGGCGACTCTCCCGGTATACCGTAAGCCCAAGGTTGCCATCGTTTCGAGCGGCGACGAACTGCTGCCGGTGGATGCGCCGCCCGAAGACGGAAAAATCCGCGATACCAACACCTACACCCTGGCGGCGCTGGCCGCCCAAACGGGCTGCGAAGTGCTGCGCCTGGGCGTGGCCGCCGACCAGCGCGAGGCCGTCCAGGCCATGCTCGACCGGGCGGTGGAAGCCGGGGCGGATGTCATCATCTCGTCGGCGGGGGTGAGCGTGGGGGCGTTCGATTTCGTCAAGGAAGTGGTGGAAAGCGCCGGGGCGCTGGCTTTCTGGAAGGTGAACATGCGCCCGGGCAAACCGCTGGCCTTTGGGTCATACAAAGGAATCCCGTTTTTTGGGCTGCCGGGCAACCCGGTCTCGTCGTTTGTGGGGTTTCTGGTTTTTGCGCGGCCGGCCCTCAGGCGGCTGGGCGGCATCGAAACGGCGAGACAGGAACCAGCCCGGGTTGTCCTGGCCGAGGCGGTGGAAAGTGACGGGCGCGAAAGTTACCTGCGGGCAGTGGTCACGCGCGAAAACGGGACATCCACAGCAAGATTAACCGGCCACCAGGGTTCGGGCAACCTGTTCTCGCTGGTACAGGCAAATGCTTTACTGATTATCCCAAGTGGGGTAAAATC
>DAOTZM010000037.1:0-13276 GCA_034434035.1 Anaerolineales bacterium | reverse complement strand
GCGGTAAAAAATGGTACGCAAATTGTAGCACGAACGATTGCAACTTTCGGGTTCGCTTACCCGCTCGCCGGAAACATTTTCCCCAACCTGGGAAGGACTTGGCAGGTAACTCGCACTTCAGCCCCAAAACGGCCACAGTGCCGGGTGATGATGACTACCAGGATGACAAAAACTACCACGCCAAAATCGACCTGGCAGCGAAAACCGTGATTTCTACAGTCGAAACGCCGTCGTTTGGCGAGGATGTGAGGTAAACGCGCTCATTCCCCATACAGCGCCGCGAAGGTTTGCAAAATCTCCTCCGGCGCGCCGCTGGCTTGCAGGCGGCCATCCATAATCACAGCCAGGCGCCCGGCCAGTTTGCGCGCCTCGTCCAGGTTGTGGGTGATGAAAATCGTGGTGGTGCGGCTTTCCGGCAGGATTTGTCCCAGGTCATCGAGCAGGCGGGCGCGGGTGGGCGGGTCGAGCGCGCCGAATGGCTCATCGAGCAGCAATAATTCCGGTTCCAGAACCATCGCGCGCGCCAGGCTGACGCGCTGCCCCTCGCCGCCCGAAAGTTCGCTGGCGCGGCGCTTCGCCAGGTGTGGAATCCCCAACCGCTCCAGCCAGGCTCCCACCTTCGGCTGGATTTCGCTTTTCGGCGCGCCGCGAAAATGCAGGCCGAGGGCGACGTTCTCGTAGACGGACGTATCAAACAGGAGCGGGTCCTGCAAAACCAGGGCAATGCGGCGGCGATAGGCCAGTTCCGACTCCGCCGAAGCCGGTTGGCCGTTGAACCAGATTTTGCCCCGCTCCGGCTTGAGCAGGCGCGCCAGGGTCAGCAGCAGGGTACTTTTGCCCGCCCCGTTCGGGCCGATAATGGCCAGCACCTCCCCTTTTCGGACGCTCAATTCCTCCACTTCCAAGACCACCCGTCCGCCGCGTTTAACCAATACATCGCGCAGGGTCACGCATTCCGCATTCATCGCCTTGCGCTCCTCTGTTGGATGACCGTCAACGCCCAATTGACGAGGAAGGTGATGACCAGGAGCAAAACGCCCAGCCCGATTGCAAGGTCGAAGTTGCCTTTGCCGGTTTCCAGCACGATGGCGGTGGTCAGAACACGCGTCTGGTAGCGGATGTTGCCGCCGACCATCATGCTCGCCCCGACCTCCGAGATTACCGCGCCGAACCCGGCCATCAGGGCCGCCAGCAGGGGCATGCGCGCCTCGCGCCACAACATCCAGACCATTTGCGGGGTCGAAGCGCCCAGCCCGCGCAGTTGCAGTTGCAAGCGCGGGTCGAGGGCTTGCAGGGCGGAGGCCGTCAGCCCGGCCACGACCGGGAAGGCGATAATGACCTGGGCGATGACAATCGCGGTCGGGGTATAAATCAGTTTCAGACCGCCGAACGGCCCGGAGCGCCACAACATCATCGCCACGAACAAACCAACCACTACCGGCGGCAGGCCCATGCCGGTATTAATCAGGCTCAGGAGCAGCGACCGCCCCGGGAATTTGCCCAGCGCCAGCAGCGTGCCGAGCGGCAGCCCCATCAACAGGCTGATACCGGTCGCCAGGCCGGAGATTTGCAGGGAAAGGAGGGTGATTTGGAAGATTTCGGACATGGGGAGGTGTCAGGTGGGAAGGTGTCAGGTGGGAAGGTGTCAGGTATCAGGTGTCAGGTGGGAAGGTGTCAGGTATCAGGTGTCAAGCGCCAGGACAACCTGATACCTGACACTGTTATCAATCTATTCCCAACTCCGCCGGGTCGCGGCCCGCGTCGGGGAAGAAGAGCGGCATACCGAACTTGTCCACGCCAAATTCGCCAATCATTTTCTGGACATCCTTGCGTACAATGAACTGCGCAAAGGCCAGCGCGCCATCATAGTTGACCTTCGGCCACTTGGCCGGGTCAACGGTCATGACATGGTACACATTGAGCAGGGCAGTATCGCCCTCGACCAGGATTTCCAAGTCGAGATTGTTCATCGTGGACAGGTATGTGCCGCGGTCGGTGAAGGTATAGGCTTCCTTTTCCGAGGCAATTGTCAGGGTAGCGCCCATGCCCTGGCCGCTGGAGATGTAGAAGTCGGGTGAAAAAGCCGCCGGGTCGAGTTCGGCCTTTTTCCACAGGGCCAGTTCGGCCTTGTGCGTGCCTGAATCGTCGCCGCGCGTGACAAAAGCGGATTTGGTTTCCGCAATCATTTTGCAGGCGTCAAGGACGCTCTTGCCTTTAATCCCCGCCAGGTCCGTCTTGGGGCCAACAATCACAAAATCGTTGTGCATGACCAGCAAGCGGTCTTTGATCACGCCTTTCTCGACAAGTGCCTTTTCCGAGGTCGGGGCATGGGCCAGCAGCACATCGGCGTTGCCTTCCTCGCCCATTTTCAGGGCCGCGCCCGTGCCAACGGCAATCGTCTGGACTTTGTAGCCGGTTTCTTTCTCGAACATCGGCACCAGCACATCCAGCAGGCCCGAATCCTGGGTGGAGGTGGTGGTCGCCAGAATCAGGTTGGGATTGGCCGGTGAAACGGAGGCAGGCGTCAGGCAGGCCGAAAGCGCCAGGGGCAGGAGCATGAACAGGGTCAGCAGGATGTTGCGGGTCGTAAATATCACATTTTTCTCCATTAAAGAAAAACTTAATATCGGGCGTAAAAAAATATCACTGGAACGCGATTTCCTCGCCAGTATGCGCCGTGTCGTAGCCGCGCAGGCTGCCTACGCCGCGGCGGAAGGCGGCGGTTTGGAGCGTATCGAGCAGCGGCGCGAGGGCGCGCAGGCCTGCCTCGGGCAGCACCAGGTCGTAGCGCTCGTCGAACAGCGGCACAAAATCCAGCCCATGCTGGATGGCGGCGGCCTCCAACCCCAAGGCGACATCGGCTTCGCCGGATTGGATGGCGAGCGCGGCCTCGGTATGGGTTTTGACGACCTGCCCGCAGCCGGACACCGTTTCGGGAGCGATTCCCAGCCTGCGCAGTTCGCCGTCTAACCAGAGCCGCGTGCCGGAGCCGGGATTCCGATTCACGAAGCGGAGTCCCGGCTGGAGCAGGTCCGCCGCGCCCCGAATGCCGCGCGGGTTGCCGGGAGCGGTCATCCAGCCCTGGGTGCGGCGCGCCAGGGTGACGAGGTGAACGCGCCGGTCGGGGAACAGGCGGCTGACGAAGGGGGTGTTGTACGCGCCGCTGGTATCCAACAGGTGCGCGCCGGATAGGCTGCACAAGCCCATGCGCAGGTTGACCAGCCCATCCAGGCTGCCAACCGGGTGAACCAGGATTTCGATGTGGGGGGCAAGTTGCCGCGCCAGCCGCTCGAGGGCCAGGTCGTGGCTGCCCGAAAAAACCAGGCAGGGTTTCAGGCTTTGCGGCAAAACCATCTCTTGCACGAGAAACCCGCCGGCCCGGGCGCGATAGAACTTCTCCGTCACCCCGGCGTTGACGCGTACTTCGGCAATTTCGACCAGCCCGCCCGCTTCCAACGCCTTGATATGGTGCTGCACCCAGGCCGGATGCTTGCCCAGGGCGCGCCCCAACTGGCTGAGGGTGGCCGCCTGGGCCATCAGCAGGCGCGCAATTTCCATCCGGCGCGGGTCCGAGAGCAGCTTTATCTGGTCAAAGGAGGTCAGCGGGGCGATGGTTTTCATGAAATCATCATTAAGGAAAAACTTAATTCCATTGTATAAGAAATTTCAGGAGGGGTCAAGGTAGTAAAATGCTCATCACCCTGCCTCGGTTTTGGCGGCAGCGCAATCCATGGCGCATCCGCGCTCCAGCCATAAGCCGCCTGCGCCAGGACGAGTTCCACCACTTACATCGAATGCTCCCCACCCCTCGCCAGGGCCAAAATCTCCTCGCGGCTTTCATAGACCCGCACCAGTTTGCCGTCGCGCATTTGCAGGACGCGGTCGACGTACTGGCACATGCGCAGGTCGTGCGTGACCATAATCCCGGCCCGGTTGTTCTCGTGGATGAGGGCGGCGAAGGTCTGAACAACCTGGAAGGCGCGCTCGGTGTCGAGGCTGGCGGTCGGCTCGTCGGCCAGCACCACCGTCGGGGAGTGAATCAAGGCCCGGGCAATCGCTACGCGCTGCTGCTGTCCGCCCGACATCTGGCTGGGCAGGTTGCGCAGGCGTTCTCCCAGCCCCAGGCGGGCCAGCAGTTCGGCGGAGCGCACCCGCCCGGCTTTGTCGAGGCGGTTGTTCAGGCGCAGCATCAACTCGACGTTTTCGACCGCGTTCAGGAACGGAATCAGGTTGTTCGACTGAAAGGTGAAGCCGATTTTCTCGCGCCGCAGTTGGACGCGCCGCTTTTCGTTCATCGTTGCCAAATCCTGCCCGTCAATCAACACCTGTCCGCTGGTCGGCGTGAGCAGGGCGGCCAGAATGGAGAGCATGGTCGTCTTGCCGGAGCCGCTCGGCCCGACCAGCGCGACGAACTCTCCCTGCCGCACCGAAAACGAGACATCATCGACGGCGTTAATCGCGCCGGTGTCGGTGGCAAAGGTCTTGATGACGTTGCGGACTTCCAACGCAACGGTGTTGTTTTCGTTCATTTGGCCCGCAGTTGCGCCGCGGGCAGGCATATTGACCATTACACTCATTATTGTTTTCCTGAATGCGGAATAAATTCCGCGTTACGATAGCCGCAGCGCTTTGAGCGGTTCGATACGCACCGCGTAAATGACCGAGACCAGGCCGCCCAGCGGGCCAATCAGCAGCAGGGCTGCCAGCGCCAGCGCGGACGCGGTTCCGTTGAAGAATAATGGCACAGTGGGAGGAAATCCGAGTGAAAACAGGTAGGTCAGGACTCCGCCTATCGCCACGCCAAAGGCCGTCACCAGCGTAATCTGGATGACCGCCGCCGCGCCCACCACCGGGTTCGAGGCGCCAATCGCCTTCAGCACGCCAATCTGCGGCACTTTCTGCAAAATTTGGATTTGGAAAAAGCCGCCGATGACGAGAATGCCAATCAGCAGGGTGAACCCGCCCTGGGTTTGCACCGTGCCTTGCTGGGCGGTGTAGCCGGGAATGTTGTTGATGGTGGTCTGTAGGTCGGCCACTTCGATTTTGTTGATGGTGTTCAGCAGGTTGGCCTGCACTTGTTCGGCCTGGGCCGGGTCTGTAACGCGCACCACGATGATGTTGATGGACGGGACGGTGTTGCCCAGCTCCGCGTCCGATTTTGGCCGCACCTTTTCCCAAACCGAAGGGGAAACAAATATGGCTGGCTGGAAGAAAAATGCCTGGCCGGTGGTCGCGCCGATGACTTTCAGGTCGAAAAACTCGTCCTCGACGCCCTGCGTGGAGCGGATGGTGATGGTGTCGCCGATTTGGATGTCGCTGCGGTCCAGCACGCGCTGGTCGACAATCACTTCGCGGGCGGTGGCCGAAAGGAAGGCGCGCCCGGCGGTGAGTTGCGGCATACCGGGGCGGCCGGCTTCCACGCCGAGCAGGGAAACTTTCAGCACTTCATTCTCCCCGCCCGGAGGCAGCAGGATGGCAGTGCTGGAGGTCGAAACCGGCCCGGCGTCATCCACGCCATCTACGCGGCGCACCGTGCGAAGGGTAGCCTGCCGCAGGCGGCTGGCGCTGATGATGTAGTCGGATTTTTCCAGAAACACCACCAACTGCCCGTCCAGTTTCGAGATGTACTCGCGGTTATTGGTTCCCAGCCCCTCGCCGAGCGCGGCAATAAACAAGACCAGGAGCGTTATCAGCGCAATCACCAAACTGACCAGGAAAAAACGGCCCTTGTTACGCCAGATTTCTTTGAATGCAAGATAAAAAGCCAGGCCCATACTCACTCCGTCCCCCCGGCAATCGGCGCATCGAGCGGCGTTGCCCAATCCATGCCCATCACACCGTGCAGGAGCAACTCCACCGGCGGATGGTCAGCAATATCGTCATAATAGTACGGCAGGCGGATTTTGCCCTCCGGGCCGATGATGAAGGTCCCCGACATTTGCATCGCGTCCTGGCCGGGCGGCGGCAGTTCGGGCTTCCAGCCTTTCTCACGCGCCAGCCGCCGGTTCGAGCGCATGACCCGCGCCGACAGGATGGACTGCCACCAGTTGGCGCGCGCCAGCCCATAAGCGCGGTAGGCGGCGCGTTCCGGGTCGGCCAGGCAGGTCACGCCCGGCGCGCGCTCGGCGCAAAAGGCTTTTGCGGTTTCGGGCGTCCCCTGGGTGACGACCACCAGCGACAATCCTTTGGCGGCCATCTCCGGCTTGAACTGCGCCAGGTTGTCCATCATCTCTTTGCACTGCGGGCAGCCGAAATGACGGGTGAAGGCCAGCACCAGCACCTTACCCTGCCAGAGCGCAGATAGCTGGATGGGCTGCCCTTCGACTGTCAGCAGCTCGACATCCGGCGCGGAATCATTGAATTTCAGGTGTGCTATGTTTGACATGCCCGGGATTGTAACCCCAAGCGGTGTCAAAGTCTATCAGGAAAAAAATTACAATCGCTTTAACGCCATCAGCGTGATGTCATCGAAGGGCGGCCTCCCGCCGATGTGCGCTTTGAGCGCCGCTTCGATGGCTCCCACCATCCCCATCGCCGAGTCCCCCCGGTGGGCGATAGCCAGTTCCCGCAGGCAAGCCTCCCCGAATTCTCGCCCGGCTTCGTTCAAGGCATCAGGCACGCCATCGGTATAGAACAGAATGAAATCTCCCGCTTCGAGCGCGACCGTACGCTGGGTGAACAGGACAGAGGGGTCAACGCCCAACGCCATGCCGGTGCGGGTGAGCAGTTCCGGCTCGCTGCTGGAAGCGCGTAGCAGGAAAGGCGGGTTGTGCCCGGCGTTGACATAGGTCACGATGTCATCCATGCTGCTAATCTGGGCGTAGAACAGGGTCACGAACATGCCGTCGTGCGAATCGGCGCAGACCAACTGGTTGACGTGTATCAGGCCATGTACCGGCGAATCGGCATCGAACATGCTGGCGCGCAGGGTGGAACGGACGTTGACCATGAACAACGCGGCGGGCGTGCCTTTGTCGGCCACGTCGGCAATCACCAGGCCGAGTTTCCGCGCCTGGTCAGGAGTCATTTCCAGCGGGAAAGTCCCCGGAGCGGAGTGGAGCGGGATAAAATCGTAATAGTCCCCGGCCACCTCGCGGGCTGGCAGCCAGGCCGCAGCCAGTTCCCAGCCCGGCAGGCGCGGCATCCCGTGCGGCAGCAGGCTGGCCTGCACCTGCCGCGCCACCTGCAACTCACGTTCCAGGCGGCCTTTTTCGACCGCGAGTCGATACAGGCGGGCGTTTTCGGTGGCGAAGGCCGCGCTGGAAGCAAAGGTGGCGAGCAATTCCTGGTCGGCGGAGGTAAATCCACCCGGTTTGTTGAAAACCTCGATGACCCCTATCGCCCGGTCGTTGACCACCAACGGGACGGCTATCAGGTTTTGGGTGACGAAGCCGGTCTTTTTGTCGAGCGTGCCGAAAAAGCGCGGGTCGTTTTGCACATCATCCACAATCACAGACTGTTTGTGTTCCACCACCCAGCCGGCAATCCCCTGCCCCAGCGGAACGCGAAACGGCTTGATTTCCGCCGACGAGTTGCCGGTTGCCACTTGGAAGGTCAGCGCGTCGCCGTCGACGGTCAGAATGGAGGCGGTCGAGCCGCCGAGCAGTTCTTTCACGGAAAGCGTTGTCGTGGTAAGCACCCGCTCCAGGTCGAGCGTGGAGGTGATTTCCTGGCTGACTTGGTGCAACAGGTCGAGCGTTTTCAGGCGGGATTCGGTCTCGCGGTAGAGATGGACACTTTCCAGCGCCGAGGCCGCGCTGGCCGCAACGACCGAGAGCAATTCGAGGTCGGTGCGGGAGAAGGGCCCGCGCTGGGTGCGGCTGACATAGATTGCGCCGAGGATTCCGCCTTTCGATTTCATCGGCACGCACAGCCAGTTTAGATTCGGAACGACAGGGCCGGGATCCACGTCAAAATGCGGGGAATCGCCAGAGAAAAGCGATTCCCCGCGCTCAATCACCCGGTTGATAATCGCGCGCGAGAGCGTATATTCCTGCGCATCGAGAACGCCCCGCTCCGCGCCATGCGCCGCCAGGCGGATGTGTTTCCCGCCCGGCTGCCGGTTGGCCAACAAAACAAAACCCCGCTCGGCCTCGGTGATGGTGATGACATCATCCATCGTGCGCTCGAGGACCGCATCGGGGTCGAAGGCGGCGTTGAAATCCTGGGCAAGCCGGTAAAGCAACATCAGATGTTGGTTGGAGTCCTGGGCAGGCTGCATTTGTTTTCCTCCGGCGGATACCAATATTGTATCCCCAAGCGCGGGTTTTAATACAACGAATTTGGACAAATTTTATATGAATTTGCCACATCTGCTTTGAAAATGGGACACGGACGAGAGCGGATTAACGCGGGAAATCATTAAGAACCTATCCGAAAATTCGCGCCACGCCGACGCCGCCCGGAGATAAATCGCCGGGCTACCCGTACAAAGTCCGCTTAAGCGGACTGAACAGCCGGGTTTTAGCCGTCTTGGGACGGCTTTGGATGAATAGCCCGGACATTAATGTCCGGGCGGGAGGGCGCAAGAACACTTTTCGGATAGGCTGTAAATATCCGCGTATTCAGCGTTTTCCACGTCCCAAAAACGGTTTGCGCGGTTGAGACTGTAGAAATAGAAAACGCCGGGGTATTTCCTTCCCGGCGTTTTTTCTCATGCTTCGACAGTGTACCCCTTTTTTTGAATCGCTGCCAAAATCTCGGCCTCGCTGACCATTTTCTCATCGAATTCGACCGTCACCTGCCCTTTTTTATAACTCGCGCTGATTTCGCGGATTCCGGGCAGTTTGTCCTCGATGGATTCTAAAATCATGGCGCAGTTGGGACATTCCATGTTGGTAATGGTGTAGGTTCTTTGGGGCATAGGAAATATCCTCGATGATTTCGATACAGCGGCGGCAGTCGAACAGGTCATTGCCCATGCCAAGACCCCCGCCGCTTACTCGACCATCTATTTGAACTCAATCAGTCCCGTATACATGCCCATCGAGCAGGTAAAGCGCATGGTCGTCCCGGCAGGCTGGGGCGGGATTTGGACGGTCTCGGTCCCGGTAACAGGCAGCAGCACGTAATACTTTATCGCCGGGATGACGAAATCGCGGGCGCAGGAGGTGGTGTTGTCGGTGACGATATTCAACGTCACCGGGACACCTGCCTGGGCCGCCAGGCGGGCCGGGTTATAGCCCCGATTTTCAGCCCGCAGGGTGAGATTGTCGGAGGCTTCGACGGAAGCAGCGGCGGAGGCCTGCTGCGCAGTGAACAGGCCGGAAACCGAAGGCGCGCCGAGCAGGTTGAGGGCGTTATCGAAGGTCACAAGCCCCAAAATCAAAACCACAATCGCCACAAAACGCATGAAGTGTTTTTCAAGCGCAGCCCCAATTTGGGTGGTGAAGTACGCCACGAGGAAAAAAACCGGGCTGGTGCCGAGCGTGAAGGCGAACATGAGCAGGGCGGCGCTGAGCGGGTCGCCCAGGCCGAGCGCGGCGGCCATCATAGCCTGGGTCACGCCACAGGGGATGAAGACCGTCAACGCGCCAAGAAAGAGCGGGGCTTGTCCCGCGCCTCCCAGCGGGGTGGCCGTATCCGTTCCTTTGGCAGTTTTCCGAATGGCGCGGGTGATGAATTTGGGCGGCTCGATGACAAAGTTGCGGAAAAACGGGTGGACGTTGAGCATCCGCAGGCCATTGCCGACCATGAAAATGGCGATGGCGACCATCAGCACGGCGCGCATGATGGGGTCAAAGGTCAGGAAGGAGCCAAGCCAGCCGAGCAGCAATCCGAGCAGGGTATAGGCAACCAATTTGGCGGTCAGGAAAAGCAGGATGGGCTGGGCAGTATTCGGGCGCGCCGGACGGACGGGGCGTTTCCCTTTTTTGACGGGCGCGGGCGGGGCATTCAGCAGGTCGCGTTCAATCTGGTTCGCCAGCGAGGAAGCCAGCAGACCGCCCTGCACCGCCAGGCACGAGAGTCCACCGGTGGTCAGGCCAGTAATAAATGCGATGATGTACTGTTCCATAAAACTCCAGTTATCAGTTATCAGTTACCAGTTACCAGTTACCAGTTACCAGTTATCAGTTACCAGTTACCAGTTACCAGTTACCCATACTTATAGATGATTACTGCTCACTGTTCACTGCTCACTGATTACTGATTACTGATTACTGATTACTGATTACTGATTACTGAACACTATCTCTTCCCGCCATCCCAAACAACGAACGGCATGTTGACCACCACGCCGGGGACTTCGACCGTGATTTCACCGGCAGATTCCGCCGCTTCGACCTCGGCCACCGACTTCAGCAGGCGCGCCTGGGAGGGGTCTTTCCAGTTTACCAGGTGAATGCTGCGCAGCGGGGTGTAGCCAGGGGAGCCAGGCGGATTGTCAAACACATCCTCCTGGAAGCCGAACGGGCCTTTGCCCTGCAACCCATTCTGAAATACATACACCCGCCCCAACGACTCCGCCGGGACGTTTGCCAACGAGGGGACGTGCAGGACGGGCGAACTCATCATTTCGGTCAAGGCTTCGGCCACGCCCGAGTCGGAGGCTTCGGTGTGAACGAAATAAATTTCCTTGCCTTCGGCGTAAGCCAACCCGGCGGGCAGTTCCGCTTTGGCCGGGCCATCCTGAGCCGGGGCGCAAGCGGAAAGAGCAGTCATCAGTAAAACAGTGAACAGTAACCAGGGAAGGGGTTTCATGTAAAAAGTTCCTTTTGATTGGGTGAGTTGGCGATTTAGTGATTTGGTGATTGGAAACAAAATCACCCAATCACCAAATCAAAAATCACGAAATGCGTTTCCCTCGTAATCGCAGGGAGTTGGACACGACAAAAACCGAACTGAAGGCCATCGCGCCTGCCGCCAGCATCGGATTGAGCAGCCCCAGGAAAGCCGCCGGGATGAGCAGGACATTGTAGAAAAAGGCCCAGAACAGGTTTTGCTTGATGGTGCCGAGCGTCTGACGCGAGAGCGAGATGGCGCGCGCCACGCCGCGCAGGTCGCCGCTCATCAGCGTGACCGGGGCGGCGGCCATCGCCACGTCGGTTCCTGTGCCAATCGCCAGGCCAACATCCGCCTGCGCCAGGGCCGGGGCGTCGTTCACGCCATCGCCGACCATGGCAACGACGACTTTCGATATTCGATATTCGTTATTCGGTTTTCGAGTATCAAATATCAAGTATCGAGTATCGCTTTGCAAACGCCTGATCTCATTCGATTTACCCTCAGGCAGCACCTCTGCAATGACTTCCTCAATGCCCGCCTGCCTGGCAATCGCTTCGGCGGTTTTTTGGTTGTCGCCGGTCAGCATGACCACGCGCAGACCCATGCGGCGCAGTTCGGCAATCGCTTCCAGCGAGCCGTCCTTGATGGTGTCAGCAACGGCAATCACGCCAACGACCTGCCCATCGACCGCCACCAGCATGGCAGTTTTGGCCTCGGCTTGCAGGCGCGAGACATCTTTTTCGAGACCGTTGAGCGGGTAGCCGCGTTTTTCCATCATCCGCAGGTTGCCGACCGCCACCCGGCGGCCATCCACTTCGGCTTCGACGCCATGCCCGGCCTCGGCCTGGAACCCGGCCGGTTCAACGAGAGCCAGCCCCCGCGTGGTGGCCTCGGCCCAAATCGCCTCGCCGAGCGGGTGTTCGGAGCCTTTTTCCACCGAAGCAGCCAGTTTCAGCAACCCGTTATCCGTCATCGGGGATGTAAAATCAGAGATTGCCTGATTACTGTTTACTGATGACTGATTACTGATGACTATATCCGTGACCGCTGGCTGTCCTTTCGTCACCGTCCCGGTCTTATCCAGCACCACCACCGAGACCTTGCCCGCCCGCTCCAGCGCTTCGCTGCTGCGGAACAAGACGCCCATCTCGGCGCCCTTGCCCGTGCCGACCATAATCGCGGTGGGGGTGGCAAGCCCCAGCGCGCACGGACAGGCAATCACCAGCACCGCCACCATATTGATCAGCGCGCGGGTAAACATGGTCGTATCGGCATTGATGGGCAGTTGCGGCCCAAAGAAATACCAGCCGAGGAACGTCAGGAAGGCAATTCCAATGACAATGGGGACGAAAATGCTCGAAACCTGGTCGGCCAGTTTTTGGATGGGCGCTTTACTGCCCTGGGCTTCTTCCACCAGCCGGATAATCTGCGCCAGGGCGGTTTCCTTGCCGACTTTGGTTGCTTCAAACTTGAGCAATCCCTGCTTGTTGAGGGTCGCGCCAATCAGCGGGTCGCCGGGTTTTTTCTCCACCGGCAGCGATTCGCCGGTCAACATGGATTCGTCGACCGTAGAGCGGCCTTCGACGACCACCCCATCAACCGGGATTTTCTCGCCGGGGCGCACCAGCACGACATCCCCGACCCGCACATCGTCTACCGCTATCTCAATCTCGACCCCATCCCTAATGACGCGGGCGGTTTTGGCGCGCAAGCCCATCAGTTTTTTGATGGCTTCGGAGGTACGGCCTTTGGCGCGCGCTTCGAGGAATTTGCCCAGTTTGATGAGCGTGATGATGACGGCGGCAGTCTCGAAATAGACATGACCGTCCAGCCAGCCAAAGGTAATCGGCAGGGAGTAGAAGAATGCGGCGGATGTGCCCATCGCAATCAGCACATCCATGTTGGCCGAGCCGTTGCGCAGGGCCTTATACGCTCCAATGTAATATTGCCAACCAACATAAAACTGCACCGGGGTTGCCAGCGCCAGCAAGAGCCAGTCGAACCACCATGCGCCGGGATACATGCCCATCATCTGGTACATCTTCAGGTAATCGGGCGCATAAAAAAAGGCCGGCAGCAGGCCGAAATCCTTGCCCATCGAGAGCAGGAACAGCGGGACGGTGAAAAGCAGGCCAATGATGAGCAAATGCCGCTGCGCAGAGATTTCCTTCTCGCGGGCGAGGGCTTCCGCGTCTTCGGCCTCGCCGCCCAATTCAAGCGCATCGAACCCGGCAGCGCTCACCGCCCGGCGAATCTCGGCCTGGCTAATGATGGTTGGAATATAGCGGACACGGGCCTTCTCGCTGGCGTAGGTCACGCTGGCTTCCAGCACGCCTTCCAGCCTGGCGAGGGCTTTTTCCAGCCGCCGGGCGTCGTTGTCATCGGCAAGACGCTTGATGACCAGTTCCGCCTCGCCTGTCGCGACTCCGTACCCGGCGCGTTCCACCCGGCCAATCAGGTCTGGAAGCGCCAGTTTGGCAGAGTCAAATTCGACCGTGGCGCGTTCGGAGGAGAGATTCACGACAGCGCCGGAAACGCCATCTAATTTCTT
>DAOTZM010000036.1:0-6587 GCA_034434035.1 Anaerolineales bacterium | reverse complement strand
CGGGTATTGGTACGCGACCCCTCCCGGCTGGAGGGGCGCCCCTGGCTGGAGAAAGTCCAGGTTTTCCAGGGCGACGCCACCCGGCGCGAGACCCTGCCCCCGGCGCTGGAGGGCGTTTCGGCGGCGTACTACCTCATTCACGGGCGGCAGGGCGGTCAGGTCAGCGCCGAGCGCGACCTGGTGGCCGCGCGCAACTTCGCCGGCGCCGCCGGGCAGGCGAATATCGAGCGGATTCTTTACCTGGGCGAACTGGTCGATCCGGCGGCGCGGCTCTCCCCCTATCTCCGTTCCCGCCACGAGACCGGCTGCCTCCTGCACCAGGGGCGCGTGCCGGTGACGGAATTCCGGGCCGGGATGATTATCGGCTCCGGCTCGGTCTTGTTCGAGATGATTCGCTATCTCGCGGAGCGCGAACCGCTGCTGGTCTGCCCGCGCTGGTTTTTCTCGAAGGCCCAGCCCATCGCCATCCGCAACGTGTTGGATTACCTGGCCGGGGCGCTGGAACAACCCGATAGCGTGGGCAAACTCATCGAAATCGGCGGCCCGACGCGCCTGACCTACGCCGATATGCTGATGGAATACGCCCGGGTGCGCGAGTTGAAGCGCGTCCTGCTCCCCACCCCGGTTAACGCGCCGCGCCTTTCGGCCTACTGGGTGCATCTCGTCACGCCGGTCACATACCACGCCGTGCTGCCGCTCATCGAGGGCCTGCACGCCGACTCGCTGGTGAACGACGACCTGGCGCGGCTCTTGTTCCCCTCCATCAAACTGCTCGATTTCGAGACCGCCGTGCGCTACGCGCTCAAAAAAATCGAAGCGGGCGAGATCGAATCCTCGTGGTCCGACGCCCTGGTGACGAGCGCGGGCGATACCCAGCCGTATCGCTTTTCTATCCAAGAGGGCATGTTCATCGAGAGGCGCCAGCGGGTGGTGGATTTGCCCCCGCAGGCCGTCTTCCGCTCCTTTACCGGAATCGGCGGGCGGCGCGGCTGGCTGTATATGGATTGGGCCTGGGGGCTGCGCGGCTGGCTCGATAAAATTGTCGGCGGGGTGGGCTTGCGGCGCGGGCGGCGGCATCCCGATGACATCTGGGTGGGCGAATCGCTCGATTTCTGGCGCGTCGAGCAGTTAATCGCGCCGCAAAATCACAATGAGAAGGGTCTCATGCGCCTGCGGGCCGAGATGAAACTGCCCGGCAAGGCCTGGCTGGAATTCCAGGCCGAACCGCTGCCGGAGGGCAAAACCCGCCTGACGACGACTGCCTACTTCGACCCGCGCGGCCTGTTTGGTTTTCTCTATTGGTATGCCATGTGGCCCTTCCACAAATTTATTTTCGATGGGTTGACGGATAAGATAGCGGAGAGGGCGGCGGGGTTCAGTAATCAGTATCCAGTAATCAGTAATCAGTAACCAGTAATCAGTAACCAGTAACCAGTAACCAGTAACCAGTAACCAGTAATCAGTAATCAGTAATCAGTAATCAGTAATCAGTAATCAGTGTACACTGACCGGTGTCTGTTCTCGGGTATTCCATTTTGAATCCATCGCCCAATCACCCAAACACGCAATCAGAAAATCACCCCATCTTAGTGACCGGGGCGACGGGGTATATTGCCAGCCGCCTGGTTCCGTTGCTGTTGGAGAAGGGCTGCCGGGTGCGCTGCCTGGCGCGCAACCCGGAACGGCTGCGGGCGCGGGCCTGGTATCCCAGCGTCGAAGCCGCCGCCGGGGATGTGACCCGCCCCGCAACCCTGCCCGCCGCCTTGCAGGGCGTCCGCGCCGCCTACTACCTCGTCCATAGCATGTCTGCCGGGCATGGCTACGACCGTCTCGACCTGGAATCGGCGCGCAATTTCGGGCAGGCGGCCAAAGCGGCCGGCGTTGAACATATCATTTACGTTGGCGGGCTGGCCGACCCCGACGACCCCAACCTGGCCCTGCATCTCAAATCGCGCATCGAGTGCGGGGCGGCCCTGGCCGAAGCGGGCGTCCCCGTCACCGAGTTCCGGGCGGGAGTCATCGTTGGGCCCGGCTCGGTCTCGTTCGAGATGATTCGCTTCATCGCCGAGCAATTCCCGCTGATGGTCGGCCCGCGCTGGCTCAGTCACCGCTCCCAGCCCATCGCCACGCCCGACATCCTGGCTTACCTGACCGCCGCGCTCGAAACGCCGGAATGCCGGGGCCAGGTCATCGAACTGGGCTGTGAAACAGCGCGCGCGTACATCGAGGTCATGACCGAATACGCCCAAATTCGCGGCCTGAAGCGCCTGCCGCTGCTGCTGCCGCTCATCCCCCCGGCTTTAATGGCTTTTTTTATCGATCAATTGACGCCGGTTGCCTGCTCATACGCCCTGCCGTTGGTGGAAGGACTCCAGAACGACAGCCTGGTGCGGGAGCGGACTGCCCTGAGCCTGTTTCCCGATATAAAGCCATTGGACTACGCGGAAGCCGTCCGCCGCGCCCTGGCCGATACGCACCCCGACAAGGTGGAGCGCGCCTGGCTCGACCTGGACCAGGACCAGGCCCGGATGCTGCACGAGGGCATGTTCATTGACTACCGGCGGATTCCCGCTGCCCGGAACAGCCTCCCTGCTTCCCCGCCTGCCCCACGCTTCGGCATCCGCTTCCGCCGGGTCGAACGCCAGACCGAAAGCCTGCTGCGCCTGAAGGCGGAACCCTTCTCGTGGGGCGAATGCTGGCTGGAGTGGCAGTTGACACCCCGCGCCGAAACAACCATTCTCGAACAGACTCTCTTCTTTACCCCGAACGGCCTGCCGGGGGCGTTGTTTGGTTATTGGGGGCTGGGGCGCCTGGGGGCGCGCTGTTTTTCGGTTGCGGCCCAATTGAGGGATTAGAGCCTATCCTAGAGTTTTTGGTACGCGGAAGACGCGGAGAAAATACGCGCAGGTGTCAGTGGTCGAGGGGAGAACGGACGGCTATTGCGCCTTTTTGGAGGACGTGGGTGTAGATCATGGTGGTTTTCACGTCCCTTCGACGCGGCTCAGGGCAAGCTTTGTGGCCGAGGAGTTCCTGGACGGTGCGGATGTCCCTTCGACGGGGCTCAGGGTAAACTCCCCCATTTTGGAGGCGATGGGCATTACTCATCCAGCGGCGAGCGGACGGCCATTGCGCCTTTTTGCAAGACGTGGGTGTAGATCATGGTAGTCTTCACATCTTTATGGCCGAGAAGTTCTTGCACGGTGCGGATGTCGTAGCCATTTTGGAGCAGGTGGGTGGCGAAGGAGTGGCGGAAGGTGTGAGGGGAGACGGGTTTTTCGATTCCGGCGGCTTTGGCAGCAGTTCGGACGGCTTTTTGGAGGCTGGTTTCATGCATGTGGTGGCGCTGCTTGAGTCCGCTCACGGGGTCGATGGATAATTCGGAGGCAGGGAAGACGTATTGCCAGGCAAATTCGCGGGCGGCGTTGGGGTATTTGCGGCTCAGCGCATTGGGCAGGTAGACGGCGCCAAAGCCTTCGGCAAGGTCTTTTTGATGCAGAGCCTGTACGTATTTGAGTTGCAGGCGCAAGGGTTCGAGCAGCGTATCGGGGAACATGGTGATGCGGTCGTCGCCGCCCTTGCCATCGTAAACGATGATGCGATGGTTTTCAAAATCGAGGTCTTTGACGCGCAGGCGCAGGCATTCCATGAGACGCAGGCCGCTGCCATACATGATTTGGGCCATGAGACGGTAAACGCCGGTCATTTTTTGAATAACGAGACGGGCTTCGTCTTTGGAGAGGACGGTGGGGATATGTTTGGATTTGGCGGGGCGAATGTTAATGAATGCGGTTTCGTCCAGTTTCATCTCGAGGACGTGCCGATATAAGAACAGGATGGCACTGATGGCTTGATTTTGGGTGGAGGCGGAAACGTGTCTTTCGACCACGAGGTGGGTGATGAATTGGTTGATTTCGGGAGCGCCCATTTGGCGTGGGTGGCGCTTGTTATGATAGAGGATAAACTGCCGCGCCCAGTTGGTATACGTTTCTTCGGTGCGGCGAGAGTATTGTTTGACGCGCAGGGTTTCGCGGTATTGGTCGAGGAGTTTTTTGGGTTGGGGAGGTGTTTGAGGTGCGTTCATTTTCTTGATTTTTTGGGAAAAGGGTTCTATAATTAGGCATATAAGTTATTAGGCGGAGGTAGTCTGTATAATACCACTTTTTGGCTATATTAGAAAGAATTACTCTGTTAAGTAATAGTTGGGCAGTTCCTTCTAAAACATAGGTAATCAATGACAACAAATGCAAATCTTTCAGTTCAAGTTTTGAAACATAAATTCCGTAATCCCGTTATTCCTGCGGCGGGACCAAATGTAGGGTCAGGCGCGATGGTGCGCCGTGCGGCAGAAGGCGGCGCGGGCGGATTATTGGCTAAAACTATTTCAAGTATAGCCGCCCCCGTTCCCCATCCAAACATGGTACGAATGGGAAAAGATAGTCTGCTCAATACTGAATTGTGGAGCGAACTTTCACCCGAAAGATGGTTTGAATACGAATATGATATTGCGCTTGCCGCCGCCCGTGAATATCAACTCCCCTTAATAGCCAGCGTAGGCTACACAGCCGAAGACCTCGCAACATTGAGTCCGCGCTTGGAGCAAAAAGGCATAGACATTATTGAGTTTTCTATTCATTATCTGGATACACAACACTTAATAGACACTGCCCGCGCTTTGCGAAATGCCGTATCTATTCCCATTGTCGCCAAACTCAGCCCACACGCGGGCGATTTGGGAGAAATTGCGCGTGTGCTTGACCCGTTTGTAGATGGTTTTGCCTGTATCAATAGTTTTGGACCAACTTTGATGATTGACATTGAACGCGGCGAGTCTCCGTTAGGTTCGCAGTATGGCTACGGTTGGCTTTCAGGTTCAGCCGTCAAGCCGCTTGCCGTGCGCTCTGTATTTGAAGTTGCCCGCGTCACCGATAAGCCTGTAATTGGCGTGGGTGGCGTAACATGCGGCGAAGATGTGATAGAATTTTTTATGGCAGGCGCGTCATTGGTAGGAGTTTGTACAGCCGCCATTCTCAAAGGTTCTAATATTTACGGAAAGATTGCCGCAGAAACCGCCCAATGGCTTGACGCGCACGGCTATCATAGCATTGAAGAAGTCAAAGGCTTATATCTTGAAAAATACAGGAACGGACAGCAAGTAATTACAACAGTTGAGCAATTCGCTTGGGTTGATGAAAGTCGTTGTAAAGCCTGTAATGTTTGTGAAAAAGTCTGCCAGTTTACCGCCCTTCATGCGCCGCCAAAACAAATCGCCCGCGTAGAGATTGAACATTGCGCCGCTTGCGGTCTATGCGTGTCAGTATGCCCTTTCAACGCACTTGAATTGCGTATGCGCGAAAACGCCTTGTAAACATCACACCATGTTGAGAACATAATGCACCTTGCCGATATATTGAAAAAAGACAAAGTTCACTTTAGTTTTGAATTTTTCCCGCCGAAAACCGAAGAAGCATCCCGCGCTTTATTTGAAACCATTAGCGAGTTATCGCCTATTCAGCCGTCTTTTGTTAGCGTCACCTACGGCGCGGGCGGTTCTACAAACGAACTGACGCAAAATCTGGTTATACGGTTAAAGCAAGAAACGCCGCTGAATGTTGTCGCGCATCTTACTGCCACTGGCGCAAGCCGCGAAGAAATTAAATCTCAACTGGAAAGGTACACAGCCGCTGGAATCAGGAATGTGCTTGCTTTACGCGGCGACCCGCCCAAAGGAAGTACATCTTTTGCGCCCGCTTCTGATGGTTTCCGCTATGCCGCCGAAATGGTTGCGTTTATCAAAAAGTATTTTCCTCACTTCGGCGTTAGCGTGGCTGGTTTTCCCGAAGGGCATCCCGAAACGCCTAATCGCTTGCAAGAGATAGACTACTTAAAAGCAAAAGTGGACGCGGGCGCGGATTGTATTTGTACGCAACTCTTCTTCGACAACCGCGATTTTTACGACTTTTGTGAGCGTTGCGAAATTGCAGGAATAAAAATACCCATCATAGCAGGCGTTATGCCTGTTACTTCATTACACGGCTTGAAACGTATGTCCGAACTGGCTTTAGGCGCACGCATTCCCGCAAAACTGTTACGCGCCGTTCTACGCGCCCAAAGTGATGAATCGGTTGAAAAAATCGGCACCCACTGGGCAACCGAACAGGTCTTTGATTTGTATGACCATAATGTTTCAGGTATTCATTTTTACACGCTGAATCATTCCGTAGCAACCCTGAAAATTTACGAAACATTGGGAATGAGTCTTGGCGAAACCTGGCAAGCCCCAAGCCTACATAAGAAAAAATGACCTTTGGATAAGTGGAAAAATGTGTTATTTCAATCGGCGAGTCTTGCATTCAAAAAACTGCCCAACAAAGCGTGCACCTGACGTGTGGGATTCTGCGGCATTTTCGAGCATTTTCCTCGCTTCGAGTTTTTCCTGCTCCCAAGCATTGTCCACGCCCGCCCACACGCAGGTAACGCAAACCGTTAGCCAGAACCTTTGGCATTTTCCTGCTCTTTGACCCATCTTAAAACCGTCTTGCCCGGACGTGGTTTTCGCTGGTTGGTTCTGCCTGTCCAGTTTGGCGCAA
>DAOTZM010000035.1:0-6612 GCA_034434035.1 Anaerolineales bacterium | reverse complement strand
TGGGGCGGAGGGGATTTCGCGGGCGGGCTGGCCAGCCGCTGTCGCCCAGGAAGCCACCCTGTGGCCGATGATTGCCTCGCGCGCCGGCGGGAGGCTGGTGCTGGTCGCTGTCCTGTTCCTGCGCCGGGAATCGGCCAACATCCCGCGCGCGGGCTGGCCGTTGGTGATATTGAGCGGTACGCTGGGCGTTGGCGGCAACCTGTTCTATGTCCTGGCTGCCCAAGCGGGGCGGATGGATATCGCCGTTGTGTTGATGACGATTTAAGTCAGCCTGTTTTCTCCACCACCCAAAAATGCGACAGGCCGAACCATTGCAGCGGGGTGCGCTCTAAAACTTGCAGGATGGCGCGCAGGAGTTTGCCGAACATGCCAAAGCGGGCAATCAGGTTGTCGTAAGCGCCAAAAATGACCGTCCGCTCGATGAATTTGACGGGCAGGCCGTCGAACAGCGCGGCCAGGTCGCCAAAGGCGTACACGCGCACGTGCGGGGCCAATGTATCGCGCAGCAGGCGCGGCAGGTAGTTGACGAGCGGGATGTTGCCGAATTTGTAGCGTCCGCGCCAGTAGATGCCGTGCGTCTCGAAGGGGTAGCCGATGTTGGGAACGAAAATCACCGCTCGACCGCCGGGTTTAAGTACCCTGACCATCTCTTGCACGGCGCGGCGGTCGTCCGCGACGTGTTCGAGGACTTCGTGGCTGAGAATCAGGTCGAAAACGGAAGCAGGATACGGCAGGGATTCTCCGGCAGCGTTGACAATGCCGGGGTTGCGGCAGCCCGCTTCCAGCGTTCGCTCGAAGTCGAATTCCAATCCAAACACAGAACCGCCCAGCGGGGCGAGTTTTTCGACGTACATGCCGACGCCGCAGCCGTTTTCCAATATGCGGCCCTGGATGCGTCCCCCGGCGGCGCGTTTTATCATTTCGAGGCGGCGCTGCTGCCCGGCGCGCCAGACGTAGGATGGTTCTCCGCGCAGGGCGGCTTTTTCGAGGTTGCGTTGTTCGGTCATGAAGGCTATTATATCGAGAAGATGATGTAAAATAGGGATATTCACACGCAAATCCACGCAGGAGAGGACGCCGATGAAAATCACCGTACTTCAAGAGAACCTGGCGCGCGGTTTGAGCATTGTCTCACGCGCCGTATCGCCCCGCAGCACCCTGCCGGTGCTGGCCAATGTGTTGATTGCCACCGATGAAGGCCGCCTGCGCCTTTCGGCCACCAACCTGGAAATGGGTATCACCTGCTGGATTGGGG
This sequence comes from Anaerolineales bacterium, assembly GCA_034434035.1. GTDB lineage: Bacteria > Chloroflexota > Anaerolineae > Anaerolineales > Villigracilaceae > UBA5195. The sequence continues at coordinate 5,357 of DAOTZM010000035.1, read as the reverse complement.
CCAAAATTGAAGAAGAAGGCTCGACCACCGTTCCGTCCCGCACCTTTGCCGACCTGGTCAGCACCATGCCCGACCCGCAGGTCAGCCTGACGCTCGACGCGCGCACCCAGACCTTGAACGTGCGCTCTGGGGCCTCGACCAACGACATCAAGGGTATCGACGCGCAGGAGTTCCCGCCCCTGCCCGTGCCGGATTTTGGCGAGGCTATCCATATCAATGTCTCTGACTTCAAAGAGATGATTCACCAGGTAGCCTTTGCGGCTTCGACCGATGAGGCCCGCCCGGTGCTGATGGGCGTGCTGTTGAAGGTGGAAGGCGATTCGGTCATCATGGCCGCTGCTGACGGTTTCCGGCTCTCGGTGCGGACTGCGACTCTCTCCAGCCCGGCTGCCCAGCCGGTCAGCGCCATCATCCCGGCCCGGGCGCTCTCGGAACTGGCGCGAATCGCCAGCGACGGCGAGCAGATGATTCAGATGGTGCTGCCCAAGGGGCGCGGGCAGGTCGTGTTCCGCGTGAAGGATGCCGAACTGGTCTCGCAACTCATCGACGGCACTTTCCCCGATTACCAGCAGATTATCCCGCGCTCGTACAAATCGCGCACCCTGGTTTCGACCGCCTCGCTGCTCAAAGCCTGCAAACAGGCCGAAATTTTCGCGCGCGAAGGCTCGAACGTGGTGCGCATGAACATCAAAAACAGCGGCGAACTCCAGCCGGGCGAGGTGGAAATCTCGGCGCACAGCGAGGAAACCGGCTCGAATGAGACGATTGTCGAGGCGACGGTGGATGGCATTCCGCTGTTGATTGCCTTCAACGTCAAATTCCTGCGCGAGGTGCTGGAAGTTATCAAGACGCCGAATGTTGCCGTCGAAACATCCGCGCCGAACGCGCCGGGCGTCGTCAAGCCGGTCGGCGAAGATGGTTTTATCCATGTGATTATGCCGATGCACCTGGGCTAAGGGCAGTAATCAGTAATCAGTTTTCAGTCAGAGCGCGGGGTTTACGCCCGGCGCTTTTTGTTATTGGCTTTTTGTTATAGAATGGGGCTACTCACTCGCCCGCAGTTCAACCGCGGACGAAACGAAGCGTAACTGATTACTGATTACTGATTACTGTCTCACTGGTTACTGACCATGACCCTCCCCAGCCCCTCCTCCGACCGCGTCCTCAATATTTATCTGGCGCTGACCCAGTACCCCGTCCTGGCCTCGCGCATCCGCGCCAAAATGCGTGACATGTTGTTGGCGCGCGGCATCATTCATGATGAAGAATTCGAGGCCGAGGTACGCAAAAAGGCGATTGAATCGCAAGTCCGGGAGGGATTGCATGACCCCTATGGAGAAGAATCCTTTGAACTATGGGATTTACGCCTGGAACGGGTGCGCGACGCGCTGACAGATTTCTACTTCGCTTACAACCTGCTTTATGAAGATTTTGAGTCGCTGGTGCGCCAGACGGTGGGGGAACGCGGCGAAATTCCCAACATGATTTACTTCAACCCGGAACTCGCTCCGCAGGATATGCTCTTCGATCAGGCCGAGATGATTGAACGCCTGCCGCCCGACAAACGCAAAATGCTCGACGCGCGTTTGCAGGAAATCAAAGTAGTCTTGATTCGTACCATGATTAGCGACCAACTGGCTTACATCAAGATTGCGCGTCAGTGGTTCACCATTGAAGACCTGAATGAAATTCGCAAGCGAAAAATAGGTTATGGCAAAATTGGCGGTAAATCGGCAGGGATGCTGCTGGCTTACCGCATCCTGCGCGAGGCTGCCTCGCCCGGCCTGCGCGCCTCGCTGCGTATCCCGGTCTCATATTACCTGGCTTCCGATGTGTTTTACTCCTTCCTGGCGACCAACGGGCTGGTGCATTGGTCCGACCAGAAATACAAGCCGGAAGCCCAAATGCGGGCCGAGTTTCCCATCATTCAGCAGGAATTCAGGCAGGGTCGTTTCCCCGAAGATATCGCCGAACGCCTGCGCGCCATTATTAGAGAAGCGGAGGGACGCCCGCTCATTGTGCGCTCCTCCAGCCTGTTGGAAGACAATTTTGGTACCTCGTTTGCCGGAAAATATGACAGTTTTTTCTGTCCCAACCAGGGTACGGACAAAGAAAAACTGCGTGACCTGACGCGCGCCATCACCCAGATTTACGCCAGCGGCCTGAACCCCAACGCCCTGCTTTACCGGCATCATAAGGGGCTGGCAGACTACGATGAACGCCTGGCGGTGCTGATTCAATTTGTGGAGGGCGAAAAAGCCGGGTGCTATTTCCTGCCACAAGGCGCGGGGGTTGGGTTCAGCCGCAACCTGTACCGTTGGTCGCCGCAGATTCGGCGCGAAGATGGTTTCCTGCGCCTGGTATGGGGACTCGGCACCCGCGCAGTCGAGGCCGTTGCCGATGACCATCCTCGCCTGGTGGCGCTCAGCCATCCCTTGCTGCACCCCGCTTCGTCGGTGGAACTCATCAGCCGTTACTCGCAAAAATATGTTGACCTGCTCGACCTGGAAGAGAATGCCCTCAAAACCGTTCCGCTCCAGGAAGTGCTGAATCCGCGCTACCCGCCGCTGCGTTACATTGCCCAAATTGATGAAGGCGGCTACCTTTCGGCCATCCGCACCAGCACAGCGGACACCCGTCACATGGTCGTCACCTTCGATGAGATGCTGCGCCGCACCCCTTTTGCGTCTCACATGCGAGAAATGCTGAAACTGCTTGAAACCCATTACCAGGCCCCGGTGGATACTGAATTTACCGTGCGCGTGCCGGACCCTTACAATATTCAGCCAGAAATAGAAATCACCCTGCTGCAATGCCGCCCGCAAAGTCATATCGATGCAGGCGAACAAACCCGTATTCCTGAAGAACTGTTGGAGAAGGATATCGTTTTCTCCACCCGGCGCATGGTGCCGCACGGGCTGATAGAGGGCATCCGTTATGTCCTGTTCGTCACCCCGGAGGGTTACTTCCACCTGCCCTCGCCGGTTGACCGCGTCCGCCTGGAACGGACAATCGGCCAGTTGAACCTGGCGCTCAAGGGACACAATTTCATCTGCGTCGGGCCGGGCCGTTGGGGAACTTCTACCCCCGATTTGGGCGTGCATGTCGCTTACGGAGATATTTACAATACCCGGGCGCTGGTGGAACTCTCCGGGCGGGAAATCGGTACCTCTCCCGAACCATCTTTCGGCACGCACTTCTTCCAAGACCTGATGGAAGCCCATATTTACCCGCTGGCAATTTACACCGATGACCCAGATGTCATCTTCAAACGCGAGTTTTTCTACTCCACCCCCAACCGGCTGGCCGAATGGTGCCAGAATGTGGACGAAATCCTGTCGAACACGCTGCGCCTGGTCGACGTGCAGGATTTTCGCCCCGGCTCCCTGCTCGACATCATCATGGATGATGAAGAAGGCCGGGCGGTGGGCTGCCTGAAACGTGAGTAATTTTTTTATGATGCGGTAATGTTCTTCTCTTCACAAATTGCGCAAAATAGTGATATGATTCGAACCACTGCCCCAGGCCGAGGTTATTCAATAAACAGTTACATCCCTGAAAGAAAAGTTAAATAATGTGGCAATTGGTGGTGACTTCGCCAGATAAAGAACCAAAACTGGTCGAACTGAAACCAGGTAAATTAACCATTGGTCGCGCCTCGACCAATGATGTTGTTGTCGACGATGTTTCTGCTTCCCGCAACCATGCCGAAATCTTCCTGGACGGCCCGACCAACACGATTACCCTGACCGACCTGGGCAGCACAAACGGCACATACGTCAACCGCCAGCGTGTGGCCGGGTCCTGTCACCTTCATCCTGATGACTTGATTCGCATTGGGATGATTGTTATCCACGTCTCTCACCAGACCGGCAAAATCAGGCAGGCCTCCAACATCAGCGGGACGCATCATTTCACCCGTGAACTGGTGCTGGAATCTGTCGAAGAGCACTCCCTGTTGATTTCTGAAATTGCCCAAAAACTCAACACCGTCCTGGATGCCCAAACTGCGGTAAAAGAAGCAACCCGGATGATGAAACGTTCCATGGGCGTTGATTACTGTGAAATTATGATGCGGCAGGAGTTGAAGTTCCTGGAAACCTCCGACCTGACTGACCCACTTGCCAAGCAAGCCCTGCGTAACAAAGCCGCCGAGGTTGCACCCACCACCATGTTTGTCCCTATCATGGTTAACGAACAGGTGATTGGGTTGATTGCCATGCACAAATCGCGTCCCGGCGCCTTGCCTTTCGACCGGCGCGACCTGCAACTGGCGGTCGCTATCAGTCACCAGGCAGCGCTCACCATCCAGCGCATGGAACTGCTTGAACAAGTGCGCCAGGAAGAATATGTCCGCCGGCTTCTTTTTCGATTCGTCTCCCCCACCGAAGCAGAGTTTGTTCTCAAAGATTACCTCTCCACAGGTGAACTGCCCGCCTTGACGGAGCAAAAAGTTACCGTCCTGTTTGCCGATATTGCCGATTCGACCCACCTGGCTGAAACCCTGGGAACCAAACCTTTTGCCAAAATCCTGAACAATTTTTACCAGAGCGCTTCCGACATCGTTTTTCGGCACCACGGCATGATTAAGTACCTGGGTGATGGCATTCTGGGAATATTTACCGAACGGGAAGGCGAAATGAGTGCCGAGGAAAAATCCGTACTGGCCGGGCGAGAACTCATCCAGCATCTCAACCGCACTGGCTCGCTCGATGGCAACCTCCGCCTCGTTTTTGGGGTCTCTATCAATACCGGCAAAGCGATGGTTGGCTATGTTGGCACCAGGGAACGGGTGGAATTCACTGCGCTCGGCGATGTCGTCAATGTTGCCTACCGGATGCAGGAGTATGCCCGACCCTTCAAAATCATCGTTGGTCCGGCCACTGTAGCGGCCATTACCAATAAATATCAATTCAATCGGGTGGGCGGCTTCGTTTTGCGTGGGCGCGAGGGCGCCATCCAGGTTTACGAAGTTCTGCCCTAAGGCTGGAGTTATCTCGCCCTGGAAATTCACCCCTGAATGTGACAAAATAGTCCCGATTCACAGAAGGATGTCATTTGACAGTATTCCCCAAGATAAGTATAAGAACATAAGCGTTAATACTATCCAAGGAGAAAATACTATGGCTATGAAAATTCAAGATGACTGCATTGCGTGTGGCGCCTGCCTGCCGGAATGCCCCACCAACTCTATCAGCGAAGGCGACATCTACGTCATCGACGCTGAAACCTGCGTAGAGTGCATCGGTCATTATGATGCGCCCCAGTGCGTCGCCGTCTGCCCGGTCGATTGCATCGTCAAGGCGTAAGCAATCACGTGGCGGCGGGCAAGGACGACCCTGCCTGCCGCCTCTACC
>DAOTZM010000034.1:0-3413 GCA_034434035.1 Anaerolineales bacterium | reverse complement strand
TGTCCGCGCAATTGATCGGCGGTCTCCCAGAGTTCGCTTTCGATGTTCAGGCCTGCGCCGTTGGCTGTTTTCGTGTTTGCAGTGGCTTTGGGACTCAAATTGACCTCGTTGACCGGCAGGGAATTCCCGATACGATGGATTAATTGTACAGCAAAACCATTTTCCGCTGCCTGCCGTTTTTGCGGCTCTTTGGGATTTACCGTGAAAACCCGTACACGGAAAATATTGGAGAACCATCATTCCGCAGAGTAATGCTTTTACAAGCCCTTATTACAGTATCCCCGCGCTCCAAGCGGACAGCGCAAACAGGCTGAGCGCCAGCAGCCAGAGCAGCAGGGCGTCGGTGAGGCAGCGCTCCAGCACCGATTCGGCAGGAGCCTGAGGGTTGTAGTAGACCGTGACGGGCGCATCGACCGGGTATTTTTGCAGTTTGCGCTCGGCCAGGCCGGGACGGTTCCAGGCCGCTTCTCCGGCCAGGTTGAGGCGGTCGCCTTCGTACTGGCGTCCATTGACCGCGTAGCGGTACGTCACGCGCGGGGCGTAATACCTGTGCTGGCGGCCATCTTTCCATTGGGTGTAGGAATAAATCTCGGCGCTAAGCACCGTGCCGGGCGCGGAAGTCCAGGTTTGCATGGCGAGCGCCTGGCGGTGCTGGACAAAACCCACCAATACGACAAAAGCCCCCATCCCGGCAGACAGGGTGGCAAACAAGGCGTTTTCAGGGTTCGGCAAGTAAGGCGCGACCAGTTCGGGGACTTTGCCCGCCCACAGGACGACCAGCAGCGCGCCGCCGCCAAAGAAGAGGAACACGCCTGTCAATCCTTTGGCAAAATCGACCGGCAGCTCGCGCTCCAGCACGGCCTGGCTCGGATTTTGGGGGTTGTAATACACCGTCACTTCCGCGCCGACCGGGTAACGCTCGAGGGTCGGCTCGATGTCGCTTTCTGGGATAATCTCAGCCAGGCTGATGCGCTCGCCGGTGTAGCGGCGTCCCCTGACGGAGAATTCGTAGGCCACAGCGGGGTAATTGACCGTTTTTGTTCCCTGGCGGGTCGTGTCGTTCACTTTTTTCGAGCGCACTTCGGAGCGAGTGATTTTTCCGCGCGCCGTTTGCCAGGTCTGGGCGGCTTTGACTTCCCGCATTTTAACGACCGCGCCAACGATGAGCAGTCCTATCATCAGGGCGGCAGTGATGCCGAGCAGGGTGGCAATCTCGTTCATGCAAGGGTTCCTATTGGATGGCGGCTAAATCGGTCAGCAGGATTTCGCGGTCTTCTTCATCGCTCATTTTTTCGGCGGTCGAATGCCCCAGGGCAAGGTATTCACGCATGGCGTCCTTGTTCCCGCCGACCATTGCCGCGCGCGCCAGGGCTTCGTAGGCGTATCCAAGACAGTAGGGGGGCAGGCCGGGAGAGTAGCTTTCGGCCAGGCATTGTTCCCCATAGCGGCGGGCGTTATCCGCCTGGCCGAGCAGGGCATAGACGCGCGATACCTGCCAAAGGGAGACGGAACGATTTTCGGCAGTGCAATCCGGTCGCTGCGTCCAATGGTAAAAAGAAGCCATGGCCGAAAGGAGCATTTGCTCTTCATCCGCCGAGGCGCGGATGGTTTGGTCGATGAAGCCCCACGCGCGATGGAAGCAGTCTACGGAAAAATGTTTGTGGGCGGCGCCCAGGTCGAAAGGAGGTTGGTTGCTCATAGGCCTTCTCCTGTAAGCGAAAGGATGGTTTTATTTTGACAAAGAAACTCCAGTTTGGCAACTCCATCTATCGGGTGATTCTGCTTCGTAAAAAACCGTCCCGCGAGCGGTTTCCGGCGCAAACTTAGGCATTTTTGAGCAGCCTTCGGAACGTTCCCTGTTAACGCTGGGAATGCTCTTCTATTTATGCCAATCTTTGATTTTTATAACCTTTTTCTTACATATTCGGTTTAGACTAGGAACAAGTGCTTTGGAAATCTGCGAGAATAGATTGTAACTACGGGAGCTGAACCTATGAAATGGCAATGGAAATTGGGGACGTTTGCAGGCATCGACGTATTCGTCCATACCACCTTGTTATTGATTATCGGCTGGTATGCCTTTATCTACTGGCAGCAGACCAGCACGCTGTTTGGAGCGCTGGAGGGCGTGGCCTTTATCCTGCTGCTGTTTGCGGCGGTGACCCTGCACGAGTACGGACACGCCCTGACGGCGCGCAAGTTCGGCATCAAGACGCGCGAAATCACCCTCTATCCGATTGGCGGCGTGGCGCGCCTGGAGCGTATGCCCGATAAGCCCATTCAGGAGTTGTGGGTGGCGCTGGCTGGCCCGGCAGTGAACGTGGTCATCGCAGCCATCTTATTCGGCTGGCTGGCCTTCACCAACAGCTTGGTGCCGCTGCGCGAGTTGACCCTGGCGACCGGCTCGTTCATCGAGCGGTTGATGATTGTCAACATCTTCCTGGTGGCCTTCAACCTGATTCCGGCCTTCCCGATGGACGGCGGGCGCGTACTGCGGGCTGTCCTGGCAATGAACATGGAATACGTCCGCGCGACGCAGATTGCCGCGACCGTCGGACAGGGCATGGCCTTCCTGTTTGGGTTCATCGGGCTATTCGGCAACCCCTTCCTGCTGTTCATCGCCTTCTTTGTCTGGATGGGCGCATCGCAGGAAGCTAGCATGGCGCAGATGAAGAACGCGCTGGGCGGAATCCCGGTCACGCGCGCCATGTTAACCGATTACAAAACCGTCTCGCCGCGCGATACCCTGTCGCGGGTGGCACAGTTGGTGCTGGCCGGTTCGCAGCGCGATTTCCCGGTGGTGGAAGACGGCCGCGTGATGGGACTGGTGACGCGCGATGACTTCTTGAGAGCGCTCACCCAGCACGGCGAACACTGGCCCGTCACCCAGGTCATGCACACCAACCTGCCGGTCCTCGACAGTTACGAGATGGTCGAGAGGGCGCTGATGCGGCTCCAGGAGAGCGACGTGCCAGTTCTGCCAGTAACGCACGCCGGGCAGTTGGTCGGCATCATCACGCCGGAGAACATCACCGAATGCCTGATGATTCGCTCGGCGCTCAAAGCAGGGGCGCGCGTACCACACTGTTCTAACGCGCCATTCCACCCTTGAATTATCATCTAACCGTCCCGAAGGTTTTCTGGCCGCGCCTTCAGTGATTGTCGGAAACTTAGAGACGGTTCGACCCGGGTGGTTGGCTCTCCAAGAGTTAGCGTGAAGTCAGTATACGGATTACGCGGATTTCACAGATTTGCACGGAAAAGACCAGAAAATGCTTCTTCAGCGTGACAAATCCGTGTTTTTTCCGTGTTCGTCCGTGTCATCCGTGTCCAAAAGATTTAATCACGGAGATTCTCGAAGAACCGGATGGTTCAACGCAAAGCGGCGCTGGAATCGGGAGTATAATTAAATC
>DAOTZM010000033.1:0-2128 GCA_034434035.1 Anaerolineales bacterium | reverse complement strand
GCAGCCGATGTTTGTTTTGCAAAAACGGTCGCTGGGGGAACGATTTGCTGGAACAGCAAAATAAACAACATGCCGCAATGGATGAGCAGTTTCATCATAGCCTCCTGCTGACTTCGCTGGGTTTTAGAGCCGAGATACTGAGTCTATTATCGTGAAAAATTGCGCATTTGGCAAGGAAATATGGGACAGGTTGGTTGGGAAATATTTCCCAGTCCCCCATGTATTCGGCCCACTTGGCTAATTGCCGTTGGTACGAATCGATGGTCCAATCTGATAATCCCTCGGCACCTTTGAATCTGATGAAGCCTTGGATGGCCTTGGTGAGAGATAACGAACCCGAAGGTCTGCGGTTCATGGTAATTTCCTCCATTTCAAGAAAGTTGGCCATCCGCAGACCTCCGGGCTAACGAAAAACCATAGCCCCTGACGGAGCTATGGTTCATCAAAAGTTGCGGGGGCAGGACTCGAACCTGCGACCTCCGGGTTATGAGCCTTGAAACTACAGCCCCCATCTTGTGACTGGAGAAGCCTTTGCGTGAGCGCGCTGGATGTCGGTTTTGGCAATTGCCACATATCGCTTTACCATAAAGCATTGCGCGGTTTTCAAAGAAGCGGCTGTCTCATCAAGAAATTCAGGAACTAAAAAATCTCCTGGGATGACAGGCGGAATCAAAAACGGGAGGCTTATGCCTCCCGTTTTGGTTTACTTGCGTCTGCGCGGCTGAACAGCAACAGCCTCGCCGAAGCCGGTTTTTAGATTTCGTCGAGCAAACGCTGATACTCGTCAGGAGTAATGCCCATGTCGCGCAATATTTTTCTCAACAGCGGGCGAACAATCACTTGCGAACCATGATTTGGAATGACAATAATCTTTCCGCCGCTGTCTCGAAATGTGTTGTGACTGCCAACGACTCGTGTCCAGCGAAAGCCATTTCTTTCGGCAATTTTCGCCAGAATAGAGTACGTTACCAGGCGCAAGCGGCTCATACGGCAACTCCGATGCGGAGCGTCCCAACAAACTCAGGGGCATGGGTAATTTTTCCCGTCTCCTGCAAGTAAGCATCAATTGCCTCGCGGATATTGACTTCAAGACTTGGCAGGTCGGAAGCCTGGGTATAGCAGCCTGGCAATTCGGCAACTTCGCCAACGTACCAGCCCGATTCTGTATCGCGCTCAACGATAATTGTAAACATTTGTTTCTTTTTGCTCATAAGGTGTACTCCATTTATTTGTGCGACGAAACGTGCCTGCATTATAGCAAAAAACGGGAGGCATAAGCCTCCCGTTTTGTTTTAGAACCCCAGCGCCAGCTGTCCCGGAGGGACAGCCTTTGCCTTCCGGCGCGCGGAAACCGAGACGCCATTGAGCGCAGCCCACTCCATCAGAGAGACAGGCAGCGCGGGTGTAGCGGCAACCACCGAGCCGGTGATGGCCGTCGAGACCTTGACCAGCTTCTCATCGCCGGTCGAGAACAGGCGCGCTGCCTGCGGGGCAGCCTGGCGTTCGTACGCCGCCCATCCAGCGGTAACGCCAGCAGACGGCATCGATGTAGTCACGAGCGAGCTCATTGTTGATGCGCCGGATGACTTCTTCAGGCCATCCGCCATCAAAATTAGCGCCGCCTTCGATGACGGCCTGCTTGCCGCCGGGCAGGTGAACGATGGCATGGTCAGCCCAGACATCGGCCTCGGCTACTGGACGCTCATACCGAACCGCGCCGTCACGCTTATCGGTATCTTGGCAGGTTGGGTGTTCTTGCATGTGTCCTCCGGTGAAAACAAAAGTAAGGGAGCGGCTATTCCAAAATAGCCGCTCCCTTTCGATAAAGCAAAAAGAATTTTCTTATCGCTTGAAAGTCAGGGGGTAGAGTTCTGGGTGTTTCAAGGCAACAATCTCAATATCCACGTCCAGGTCAGGCCAATACAGACCATCCCGACGCCGACGGACGTTGAGAATTTGGGCAACGGTAGCGTTCTTGAAGTCTGGATACGCATCGAAAGGAACAAAATACTCGGCGTCATCCACAAAAATCCAGAACCCGGACTTGCCGATATTTGTAACTTCTGTGTCAGTTTGCAAAATGCTTGTTCCAGGCATGGATAAACTCCTCTTGCCGTTCCACGACAAT
>DAOTZM010000032.1:0-10760 GCA_034434035.1 Anaerolineales bacterium | reverse complement strand
CTGGTCAAAGGCCAATAACCATTGAAACCAGCAAATATCAAAAAGCGCGGAACATCTCCGCGCTTGTAACTACTCACCGGCGCATCTTTTTGCTCGATTCGCCGGGGGCTGCCCCTTCGGGACGCTTCGCAGAGTTCTCCGGTTATGAACAGCGTCGGAAAGTCCCCGACAGGGGATAAATCCGACTTTTACACCGTCCATCACGTTGATTTTAGCCGGTGAAAGCCCTGTTTACAGGGCGTTGCCACGCAGCCGGGGGATTGATTCCCCGGCGGGGCCGGATGGGTAGTTACCCGCGCTTTCCCGTTTAACCGGGCTGGTTCCCCATTTGAGACTGGATTTGGTCCAAAATCCCGGCAAACTCTCCCGCCGGGTGCTTGCGCAGGATGGCTTTGCGCGCCTCGCGGTCCAAGCGGTGCAGGCCGAGATACTGCATGGCGTGTTTGCGGAACAGGCGTTCCCCGTCTGCCTCCCCGTAGAAAGCGATGTTTTTCTCCAGGTGACGGCGCATCGTAGCGCGAATTTGCTCGGGCGAGACCTGCTCCCGGTTCAGGCGCGAGAAAATCCAGGGGTTGGCAATCGCGCCGCGCCCAATCATGACCGCGTCGCAGCCAGTCAGGTCTTTCATGCGCTGGATATCCTCCACCCGTCGCACGTCCCCGTTCCCAATCACCGGGATTTTGACGAGTGATTTGACCTCGGCAATCGCATTCCAATCGGCCTGACCGCTATAGCCCTGCTGTTTGGTGCGCCCGTGAAGGGCAATCAGCGCCGCGCCGTTATCCTCCGCAATTTTGGCAATTTCCCGATAGTTCAGGCAGTCGTCCCAGCCCAGGCGCATCTTGCCGGTGACGGGAATCCGCAGGCGCGAGGTCAGGGCCTGGAAAATCTGCCCCACTTTTTGGGGCGCGCGCATCAGCCCCACCCCGCAGCCGCGATTCGCCACGCTTTTGGCCGGGCAGCCCATGTTGATGTCAATGATGTCTGGCCCCAAATCCTGCGCAATCAGGGCCGCTTCGAGCAGGATGGCGGGGTCGTCACCGTAAATCTGAAAGACGACCGGGCGTTCGCTCTCCTCGCAGGTCAGTTTGGCCCTGACGCGCCGGAACGAATGGACGACATGTTCCGCTTTGATAAATTCGGTGTAACTCATGGCCGAGCCGAGCGACCGGCACAGCGAGCGGAACGGCCAGTCGGAATAGCCGTCCATCGGCGCGAGAATCGCGTCGCCGTAAACAGGGATGTCGCGGACAAAAAAGGCCGGTTCTGTCATGGCTGAAATCATATCATCGTTTGCTGAAATCATATCATCGTTTATGGTATGATAAAAGAGCCTCAGGCTGGTCGGGCGGTCGCGGCTCCGCGAGTTCGGGGTCGAGGAAAGTCCGCACTCCACAGAGCACGGCGTCGGATAATACCCGGGGCGGGGCGATCCCTCATTCGTGGGGGGCCAACCTGCCGGACAGGGCCACAGAAAACAGGTAGCCCCTCACCCAAAGTGGGGGGTGATAGTGAAAAGGTGGTGTAAGAGACCACCGGTGTCCGTAGTAATACGGGCGGCCTGGTAACCCCCGCCGGGAGCAAGGTCAAGCAGGGACGAAGTGGTCCGAGGACCAACGGGAAATGCGCTCGTTTCCCTATGCGCCTCCTGTTCAGGAGGTCAGTCCCGGGTAGGCTGCTAGAGCGGCGTGGCGACACACCGCCAAGAAAGATGACCGCCCAGGCGCGGAGGAACCTCTCCGCTGCTGGACAGAATGCGGCTTATAGACCGGCCTGAGGCAAACTTTCCCACCAGCATGCTGGCGCAGGAACGTTTGAACCGTATCTATTCAGCCATCATGAAATTCAGATAATATGTAGATTTTGTGAGATTTTCTGGCGATTTGGTATCCCGAATGAATATTCCTTGTGTAATGCGCGAGTCTATTCATATCAGAAAGCCCCCTCAAATTGGCGGGGCTTTCTTTTTGAAAAATGGCTGGGGCTGCGATGATTACGGTTTTTTGTTGCCGTCGCCCTGCCCGTTGCCATTGCCTGGCGACTGGGTGGGGTTGGGGCCGGGGCCGTAACCGCTGCCTGAGCCAGGGGCCGCTTCAGGCGGGTTGCCGGGGCCGTAACCGCTGCCTGAGCCAGGGTCCGCTTCGGGCTGTCCGCCGGGGCCATAGCCGCTGCCAGCGCCAGGGGCCGCTTCGGGCGGATTGCCGGGGCCGTAGCCGCCGGGCTGGGCCGGGGTCGCTTCGGGCTGTCCGCCGGGGCCATAGCCGCCGGGCTGCTCGAGGGGCAGGCCATGCTGGACGGCGTTGCGGAAGCGTTGCGGGTCGGCCAGGCCGCTATCCAGCAGGCGCAAATGTTCCTGTAGCATGTCGCGGGCGCGGGTCATGGTTTGCAGCGGGTCGCCGGCGGCGGCGCACTCGTCCACCAGGCGCAGCTGGTCGCGCAGGCGGTCGCGCAGTTGGTCCATCGTCTGCAGCATATCCGAATCGGGCAGCGAAGCGGCCAGGTCGAAGGCCAGGCGGGTGTGTTCCTGCAAGCGCGAGAGCGTGGCTTCGGGCGGGACAATTCCGGCTTCGGCCAGTTGCGCCATTTCCTGGGTACGGGTTTGGGCCAGGTCGGCCAGCAGGGTCAGCCGGGCTTCGGGTTCGGAAGCCAGCGCCAGGCGCGCGTCCTCCGTCAGGGTCTTGACCGGGTAGAGGGCCTCAGTCGGCAGGTCATCCTGCGCGGCATAGACCGTTCCAGCGGCGCCGCCAAACAGGGCGGTCAAGACCAGGGCAAGCGCAAGAATGGTGTTCATCGAAAAACGCTCCTTCCTGAATACATGGATTTGATTCATGAGACGCAGGAAGGGGTTTGCAGATACGGGTTGCGCCGATTCGGCCAGGAATCGCGCCCGTCCGCGCGCTGCCCGCTGGGGGTTGCGCGGCGGGACGGGTTTCAGGTCATGCAGCAAGTGCTTCAATTGGGGGTCGAGTTCATCGGTCATCGTCAATTATCCTTTTCCAGCAGACGTTTCAGGCTGGCCAGGGCGCGGTGCTGTAAAGACTTCACTGCGCCAACCGGTTTTTCCAAAATCCGCGCGACTTGCTCGTTTTCCAGTTCTTCCAAGTATTTGAGCGCAATCACCTGACGCTGCTCTTCGGTCAGGCAGGCCAGCGCCGCCCGCAAACGCGCCTGCCCCTCGCGCAAAATCGCTTCCGATTCGGGCAGGGGGTCAGGCGCGGGCTGGGTTTCGGGCAATTCGTCGGTGGGCGGCGGGGAGCGATGATAGTAATCGGTCACCCAGTTGTGCGCCACCCGATACAGGTAGGCTTGCAGGTAGTCGCGCGGGCCTTTGCCGCGCCGCAAGGCTTCCAAAAAGCGGCTGAACGTCTCGGCCACGCAGTCTTCTGCGGCTTCGGCGCTGCCCAGCAGACGGTAGGCATAACGGTACAGGCCCAGGCTGAAAGTGTCATACACTTCGGCAAAGGCCTGCCGGTCCGGGCGCGCCAGGCGGGTGAGCAGTTCGCTGTCGGTGGTCATCCTGTATCCATTATGACTCAAAAACAGGCCGGGAGATACGCCTACTCCCGTTTTTTCAGCCCGCTCAACCCGGCCAGGATCAGGGAGAAGACGATCGACAGGGCCGCCGTCAAACCGATCAGGAGCGGCCAATCGAGCGTTTCCCACCAAACCGGCTCAGTCGCGGCGGACTGCGCCCAGGGCGGGCCTCCCGTACCCCCGGCATGACCCTGCCCCGCGCCGGGTTCCGCCTGTGGGCTGACCGGCGTTGCCGCAACGGTCTCCGGGCTGACGTTTTCTGCCACCTGCGAGCCGATTCCTGTTTCCGGGGCCGGAGTCGGCGCGACGGGTTGCGCTGGCGTCGTGGAATTATTGCGCATCCAGGGCGGGCCGCCGCCGCCAGGGCGGGTCGGAACGGCTACTTCTGGCGCAGCCGGCTCCCACTGGCGGATGAAGCCCACGATTGCCTGAATATTTGCGGCGCTCATGCGGTCACCCCAGGCGGGCATGGCCGTGCCCGGCGCGCCGCCGGTGACAATCAACTCAATGGCCTGGTCGTTGGTTTCGGTCAGGAAAGATTTCACATTCAACGCTGGCGCGCGCGGCGTGCCCTGCCCCTCAGGGCCGTGACAGCGGGCGCAGTTGGCCGCGTAGAGTTCGCCGCCCAGGGCGATGGATTCGGCTGTCGTGGCAATCGGCGCATCGGGCGCAGGAATGGCCCCGCTGGGGATTTCTTCCCAGCGTTGGATCAGGCTAATCATGCCGGAAACCTGCTCTGGGGTGAGTTGGTTGCTCCAGCCAGCCATGAGCGTGCCAGAAACGCCGAGAGTCACGGTGCGAGTCAACTCATCGACAGTTTTGGCGCGCACAGCGGGGTTGTTGAGCGCCGGGGCAATCGCGGTGCCGAGACCATCCGCGCCGTGACAGGCCACGCACGAACTGGCGTAGGTGCTGATGGCGGCTTGCAGGGTTGCGCCATCGGGCAGCAGGCCCACGGCTTCGAGCAGGGCTGAATCGGGTTCGGTGGTGAAGGGGATGAGCGGGGCCAGGCCGAGATTCACAACCCGGTCGCCGGTAGCGTTCCAATCGCCAGATTGGATAAGGGCAACCAACTCAGAAACCTGGTAATCGCTGAGCGGGCCGCCATCTTCTTTGCCCCAGGCGGGCATGGCGGTGGCGAAGCGTCCGCGCTCGATGATTTTGAAAATCTCGTCGTAGGGCATGGCGGCCAGGCCGGGGTTATTGAGGGCCGAGTTCGCGCCGATGCCTTCGCCGTTCAGCCCGTGACAGACGGCGCAATTCTCGGCGTAGAGCGTCATGCCGCTGTCGAGTTGGGCGGCGAGAATCTCGTTTTGGGCGCTGGCGATGCGCTGGGGTTCGTTGAAGATGTAAAGGGCCAGGCCAAAGACGATGAGTTGGGTGGCGAGCAGGCCAACCAGGATTTCGATAAGGCGGGTGCGGGAGGGGTTCATGGGGAAAATCCTTTTATCCCTCACCCCCAACCCCTCTCTCGGTGGGAGAGGGGTTGGGGGTGAGGGGGTTATGCGTAGACGACCTGCGAAGGGTCGAAGGATGGGCGTTGGATGGGTTTGCCGGTATCGACCAGCACTTCGCCGTTTGCGATGCTGATGGCGAATAAATCGAGCGGGCGCGGGGCGGGCGGGTTTTTGACCGCGCCGCGCCCGTCGAATTCGGAGGAGTGGCAGGGGCAGACGAATTGTCCGCTGGTCTGGTCGTAGGGCACGGTGCAGCCGAGGTGGGTGCAGCGGTGATACATGGCAAGCAGGCCGCCATCCGCCAGGCGGACGAGGTAAAAACGCCCGTTGGTGATGTGCGTCACCGAGCCGGGGGGAAAGTTCTCCAGTGCGCCCAGGTTGATGACCGAGCCAAATTCGCCTTCGGCCAAACGGGGTTGGAGATAGGCAAACAGGATGCCGCCGACTTCGAGCGCGGCCAGGCCGCCAAAGAAGCCCCAGGCAAGTTTGAGGAAGTCGCGGCGCGAGATATTTTGGGTAGAAGTTGTTTCAGACATGGGGAACTCCGTTTCAGTAATCAGTTATCAGTGAACAGTCATCAGTGTCAGGTTTTACTGGTTACTGTTCACTGATTACTGGTGCAAGGGCATATCCCACGGCCAGTAGAGCGCCATGCCGGGGCCGCGGAAGAAAACGCCAATAGCAGTCAGGATAATGAAAGCAACAAACAGGAAGGTGACGAAGAATAAAATCCGTTCTTCGGTGTTGGCTTTTAGCCAGCGGGTGATCCACTTGTCGAGCAGGAAGAGACCAAGGGCGATTAAGGCCAGGGGGATGAGTCCGTTCGAGAGCAGGGGATCCCAGCCGGGCAGCCAGGCGACCCAATCGAGCGCGAACTCATCGAGCAGGACCCAGGTTGGGGTCAGGGCAAGGCCCAATCCAACGGCGAGCAGGCTCAGGCTTCGTCCGCGTCCTGATCGGAAGTAGACACCCACGTTGTCGAGGCGGACATCCACAAAGGGCAGGAGGAAAAGCCCGAAAACGGCCATCCCCGGAATGACGATGGCCCCGACCAGGGGGTGGAAATGGAGCAGGAGTTCCTGCAAGCCCATGAAGTACCAGGGGGCTTTGGCCGGGTTGGGCGAGAGGTCGGGGTTGGCGATGCCTTCGAGCGGGGCCGGGACGAGCATGGAGAAAATCAACACGGCGGCGATCCAGGCGACGGCGAAGACCAGTTCCTTGCGGACGAGGTTGGGGATGGTGGTGACGCGCTCAGGCTTTTCTTCTTCGGGGGTGGGGGTGATGGATTTGGGCAGGGTTAAGCCGCCATCTTTGCGGACGCGCCAGAAGTGGTACATCATCAGGCTGAAGATGCCGAGGGGCAGGATGGCGATGTGAAGCGAGTAAAAGTTGAGCAGGGTGCGCGCGCCGACTTCTGGCCCGCCGAGGATGAGACGGGTGAGGCTTTCGCCGATGAGCGGAACGTAACTGACAATGCTCGTGCCGACCGTGATGGCCCAGAAGGCGAGTTGATCCCAGGGGAGCAGGTAGCCGGTGAAGTTTGCGCCGAGGATGAGCAGCAACATGACGACGCCGATCAGCCAGTTGACTTCGCGCGGGTGGCGGTAGGCGCCGGTGGCAAAAACGCGGATGAGATGGAGGACGGCGACGACGATGAGCAGGTTTGCGCTCCAGTGGTGGATGTTGCGAATCAGTTCGCCAAACCAGACGTTGGAGCGCAACTCGAGGATATTGAGATAGGCTTGTGGTACGACGGGGGTGTAGTTGTTGAGCAGGATGACGCCGGTGAGGATGAGCATGGTCAGCAGGACGGCGGAAAGCCCGCCCAGACCCCAGGTGTACGTCCACTTGAGGGTGGTGACGGGCACCTTGGAGGGGTGCAGGTGCAGGACGAGGCTATCCACAACCATGCGGATGCGGCCGCGGTCGTCGCTGGGGAATTCTTTGGGAGCGAGGCGGTCACGCAGACGGTCGAGCAGGTTTTCGGGCTGGGTAGGGGTTTCGGGCATGGGGGGCTCCAGTGTTCAGTGTTCAGTGTCCAGTATTCAGTGTTCAGTGTTCAGTATTCAGTATTCAGTATTCAGTGTTCAGTGTTCAGTGTTCAGTATTCAGTGTTCAGTATTCAGTGTTCAGTGTTCAGTATTCAGTGGTCAGTGTTCAGTATTCAGTGGTCAGTGACCGGTTTTCCGGTTGTTTGGTTATCTTGACAGGTGCTGGCTGAACCGGGTAACGGGATAACTGGACAACTGGATAACGATATATTTGTTTTTATCAATCAAATTTGTACACTCTGACAAGAATTTGTGAAGATTGGGTAAAGGATTGGTTTTGCGCTTTTCTTTACAAATTCTTTACAGTTAAACCAAATACTCTTTACGCTATGTTCATAGAATCAAAAATGAGATGGCGGTGCGCCTGCCGCTCATCTTTGCCGTTTGATCGGATTTCACAAATTTTGGAGAATGCTATGGATAAAAAACCGCTTGTTTCATCACAAACCCGCCGTAACTGGTGGGTTGATTTAACCTTACTGATTAGCGGCCTGGTTGCGCTGTTTAGCGGCGTCTACTTTCTTTTTTGGGGCGCGGGCGGCTATCAGGGCGGACGCAACCCCTATTATGGCGCCGTTATCCTGTTTTCACGCGAAACCTGGGAATGGCTGCATACCTGGCTGGGGATTGTCATGATCGCCGCCGCTGCGATTCACATTCCCCTGCACTGGGGCTGGATTGTGTCGATGACCAAACGAAGCATCAATATTCTGCTCGGACGTTCTGAGCGCATGAATGCCGGTGGTCAGTTCAACCTATTGGTTAACCTGGCGATTGGGCTAAGCGGCCTGCTGGCGGCAATCAGCGGGATGTACTTTTTCTTTGCCGCGCCGGGTTCTGCAAAAGACCCCACCCTCTTCATCTTTACACGCCTTACCTGGGATTTGATTCACACCTGGTCGGGTGTGGTGATGATTGCTGCTGGAATCTTACACTTCGCCATCCACTGGCGTTGGGTGGTGACTGTTACAGGCAAGATATTCAAGATGATTTTGCCCGTCTCAGCCGCCAGGTCGGAATTTAGTGCGGAAACCATTCACGGAAAGGACGCCGAAAATGCTTAAGAAAACTTTTACCTGGGGCTTATACCTTGCCTTTGTCGCCTTTTTGGTGGTTGGCGGCGTCAATCGCACGTTTGTCAAATTTGAAACCAGCCTGCCCGCCCAACTTGGCAATGCCAATGCGGATTCTGTCAATCTTGGCGCAAATCCCAAAGTCAGTAAGTCCGCCGAACATGATGACGACCATGACGACGATGAACCCAAAGCGCTGATAACCCTGGCCGGACAGGTGAAAACTGTCCGCCAGGGGAGGGTCACGGTGATGACAAAAACCAACGAACCGTTCGAATTGGCTGGCCGCAGTTGGCGCTATGCCCAGTCGCTTGGCTTTAGCGTCCAGGTGGGTGATCTGCTCTCCTTTGAAGGATTCGATGAAGATGGCAGTTTCAAAATTGTCAGCCTGAAGAACCTCTCCAACGGGCAAAGCGCACAGATCCGTGATGTGAGCGGACATCCGCTTTGGGAAGGCGACGAATAAAGTCCGCCATCACAAATTTCGCACAAATTTATCTGAAAGTTTAATTTTTCTTTACAGTGAAGGCTTATCATCAGGTCAAGTTGGATGACAGACATCCACAGTCACTCAAAAACAATTCTCAAGGAGAAAATCTCATGTTACGAAACATCTTGATTGGAACATTCGCTGCCATTTTGGTGGTGGCAATCGGAACCGCCGCTTATAACGTCATCGGCGCGCAGGCGCAGGGAGCGGTCGCCGCTCCGCTGGCTGGAAATGGCTATGGTGGCAATGACGGTCAGGGAAGCAACCCGCAAGCCACGCCGCAATCGGCAACCAGCACGCAAAATCATGCCGCTGAACTGACCGCCATCCCTGCTTCAGACCTGAGCGCTGAGGAAGCCGCTGGCCTGCTCTACATGTACGAAGAAGAAAAATTGGCGCGGGATGTTTACAACGCCCTGTACGCCGTCTGGAACCTCCCCACTTTCCAGAACATTGCCGCCAGCGAGCAGAGGCACATGGACTCGGTCAAATCGCTGCTCGACCGCTACGGCCTGACCGCCCCGACGCTTGCTCCCGGCTCGTTTGCCGATGCCACCCTGCAAAATCTCTACACCGCGCTCGTGGCGCAGGGGGAACAATCTGCCGCTGACGCGCTCAAAGTGGGCGCGGCCATCGAAGAACTCGACATCATCGACCTGCAAACCCGTCTGGCCCAGACTGACAACGCCGACATCCAGATGGTTTACAACAGCCTCATCAGCGGCTCGAACAATCACCTGAAAGCCTTCACCAACGCCCTGCTCAACCAGACCGGCGAAATCTACCAGCCCCAGTACATGACCCCCGAAATGTACGCCGCGGCCCTGGCTAGCACGCAAGGCAACGGTTCAGCAGGCGCAAACGGCAACGGCGCGCAAGGCACTGGTCAGGGCGCGGGCCGCCCCGAGTGGGCCGGTGCTGGGCGCGGCAACGGTGGCGGTGGTCAGGGAGGCAGCAAACCCTAAAATTGGCACAGAATCAAACAGTCCTCGGCTTTTCCAGCCGGGGGCTGTTTTTTACTACCATGCAAAAAAAATCTACGCCTTCGCCCGGCGCGCTTTGAGGAAGTTGGTCAGCGCGCGCCAAATGGGACAGCGGTCATACACAGCGCTGAACAGGATGACAGCGCCCAGCGCCAGCGCAAGCAGATTGGTATCGTTACTCAATGCCCAGGCGGCCAGCAACCCACCCGCCCCCAGCCGGAAAATTCTCTGAACCAAAGGAATGCCTGGCGGTTCGGGGTCTTTGCCTTCGGCCAAATCGGCGAACATGCTGCGCAGGGCTGATTCCGGTTTTGCGCCCACCGAGCGTAGGATTTCATCTCCCTTGCGGTACACAATCAGGGTCGGAATGCCGCGAATGCCGAGTTCCTGCAACAATTCCTGGTTGTCGTCGGCATTGATTTGCCACAAATCGACTTTGCCGGCGTATTCTTTGGATAACTTTTCGAGAACGGGCTTAATCATTTTGCACGGGCCGCACCACGGTGCCCAGAAATCGACCACCACCGGGCGGGGATTTTTGGCAAGTTTTTGAAGAAAAGTTGTTTTGTTCATGGGGAGAAAAACCTTTGTCCTTTTGGGTTTGCACTTTGGTCTGTAATTTCTAAATCCTGCAAGCCGGAGAAAAATCTTAACCACAACGGTTACAACAGAGCGCGACGAAAAACCTTATGACTCTTCCGTCGTGTTCCGTCGTTGCCGTTGTGGTAATTTTTTTGCTTATCCCTGAACTGTCCGCTTTCCAGACCAGGGTTCATACATCTTTGATGCCCTGCCCGCCAAATAGTGACAAATTACGCGGCGTGTCATTTTTCTTTTTGCACCCTTCAACTATTCTTTACATAAATTTTACACACGCTTGCTATCCTTCAGGAAAACAAATTCACGGAGAAACTCATGCGCAAATCATCCAAACGACGTTGGGGGCTGACTCCCATCATTCTTCTACTCATCGCCCTGGCTGCCGGGGGATATTATTTTTGGGGCCTGGCCCCGCAAACGGCTGAAGCGACTGAAGCGCCGCTGCAAACCGCCCGGGTTCGCAAGGGCGATATTTCGATTCTGGTCAACGGCTCTGGCAAACTGGTTGCCGCCGCGCGGATTGAACTCAGTTTTCGTTCCGGCGGCACGGTGGTCAACGTCCCGGCGCAGGT
>DAOTZM010000031.1:0-2959 GCA_034434035.1 Anaerolineales bacterium | reverse complement strand
TTGGTCAACGCCATTTTTGGGACGCGGACAAGAGCCGAATACGCGGAGAAAAATCTTAAAATCCGCTCTTGTCCGTTCTCGTCCGCGTCCAAGTTTTTATTGCCGATAATGTCTATTTTATCGTCTGAACAGGGATTGGAAGGCTTCAGGAGCCGTCTCGAACCTGAACACAAAACCGAGATTGACCAACCGCTGTGGGAGAGCAAATTGCCCGTCGAGCAGCAGTGTACTCATCTCTCCCAGCGCCAGCCGCAGCGCAAAAGCGGGTACATGGAACCAGTACGGGCGGCCCAGCGATTTCGCCAGGGCAGCCATGAAACCAGCATTGGAAAGCGGGTTGGGCGCGGACAGGTTAAAAACCCCAATAGCGTTTCCATTTTCCAGCAGGAAACGCACGGCGCGGACATGGTCCTCCAGGTGAATCCACGAAACACCCTGCCTCCCGTCTCCCAGCTTCCCGCCCGCGAACAGTTTGACGGGCAACGCCATCAGCGGCAGGATGCCGGCTCGCGCATCCAGCACCAGCGAGGTGCGGATGACCACACGGCGGACTCCGAGCGAGTCTACGACGCGGGTAGAGGCTTCCCAGTCAGATGCCACCGACGCGAAAAAACCCGACCCGGCAGGGCTGTTTTCATCGACCGGCTCATTGCCGCGCGGCCCATAATATCCAACCCCGGAAGACTGGATGAGAACCGCCGGACGCCTGGATGCCCTCTCGAAGGCGCCCGCCAGCGCGGCCCCGGCATCGACCCGGCTCTTGCGGATACGCCGCTTGCGTTCCGCCGCCCAGGGCCACTGGCCGACATTCTCTCCCACAAGGTTGACAACTGCATCCATCTGTGAAAAGACATCCAGCCAGTTGCCAACCGTTCGCCCATCCCAACCAACCGCCTGCGCGCCTTCGACCAGCCGCGCCTGCGCCGGGTTGCGGGTCAGCACCCAGACGGCATGCCCGTCCGCCAGCAGGGAGCGGGTCAGCGCCGAGCCGATAAATCCAGTTCCGCCAGCGATAAGAACGTTCATGTAATCCTCACTTAATCGCATTGGAGTATAATTTGCCAGGTTTTGGAGACGCTATGGATGTCCTGGTTTTGAATGCCAACTTCGAGCCGATTAATATTTGCAACATGCGGCGGGCTGTTGGGTTGATGCTCGCCGGGAAAGCCGCGCTGATTGCCAACGGGCGCGGCGAGATTAAAACCGTCTCTGCGTCTTTCCCACGCCCATCCGTCATCCGTCTCGAGAACATGATTCACCGCCCGCGCCCGCGAGTCAAACTGACCCGGCGCGAGGTTTTTCGCCGTGACAATTATACCTGCCAGTATTGTGGGCGAAAAGTAAACAACCTGACCATCGACCACGTCCTGCCGCGCCACCTGGGCGGGATGCACACCTGGACGAATGTGGTCGCGGCCTGCCCGGCCTGCAACCACTTCAAAGGAGGCCGCCGGTTGGAGGACGCTCACATGACCCTGCCCGTGATTCCGCGTGAACCATTTGCCAGCGCCCAATATATCTTCGGGCCGCATCTGAGCGGAAATGACGAATGGCTCCCGTATATCGAGGGTTGGTAGGTAATCAAAAAGGTGACGGTCACTTCAAAAGTGACCGTCACCTTTTTCGTAAGGACTAGTTCTCGAAAATCCAGCGGTCGACGTCGCGGCTCCAGTCGACCAATTCATTGGGCTTGAACCACAGCGCAGTTTCTTTCTTGCCGTTTTCCGGGCTGTCGGAAGCGTGCGTCAGGTTACGGCCCACTTCCAGGGCAAAATCATGCCGGATGGTACCGGGAGCGGCTTCCCAGGGGCGGGTGGCGCCCATCGTCTGGCGGATGGCGGCCACAGCGTTCGGCCCTTCCCAAACCATCGCCATCACCGGGGCAGATGTGATGTACGCAATCAGGCCATCGTAAAACGGCTTGCCCTTGTGAATGGCATAATGCTCTTCAGCCAGGGCCTTGCCGACCTGCATGAACTTCGCTGCCACGAGACGCAGGCCGCGCCGCTCCAGGCGGGCAATCACCTCGCCCACCAGACCGCGCTGCACCCCATCGGGCTTGACCAACACGAGAGAACGTTCCACATTTCCTCCGAATTTTATAATTTTTGAATGAACGCGCCCGATTGTACCACATCGAAAAAACGGGGCGAGACTACTCAAGTCCCGCCCCGCTGCGTTTCTTACCTTCGCAGCAACTCCTCCGCTTTGGTGTAGGCGTCCAGCGCCTCCTGCAAGCGGTTCGAGCGCATGTACGCATCGCCCATCGTCTGCCAGACGATAACATCCACCGGATGACGGTACACGATTTCGTTCAGGTCTTCGATGACCTCCTCGAGTAGTTTGCCTTTCTTGATAAGTTTGGTGTAACTGGTCATGGCTTCATCCAGGCTGCCTTTATCCAGTAATTCGCGCGCAGTCCTGATGAAAGAGGCATCCTTATCCTGCAACGAGGCGGTGGAACGCAGGCGGAGAGGCGGCTGGGGAGCCGCTTCCACTTTTATCACGGCTTCAGTCTGCGCCGCCGTTTCGACAACAATTTCCTGGCTGGCAGGCAATTTCTCGGCCGCTACCCAATCAGAAACAGGAGCCGGGGCTGGGGCTTCCTCATCTGCCGACATATCTTTCAGCCAATCGGGCAGTTCCTCGGTTTCAGCCGTCACAGGCGACGCAGCCGGGCGCTGTTCATCGAGGCTCTCCAGCCAGGCAGACACATCAGCCACAGCCTCGGCGCTGGCGGCGGGCGTTTCGACAGCAAAAGATTCCGCCGGCGTCTCGGCGGCGGCTGTTTCGGCAACCGGTTCGGCGGGCGTTTCCCAGGGCAGCGGCTCGGCAGGGGTCTGTTCGGCGGCGCTCTCCCAGGGGAAGGATTCCGCCGGAGTATCAGCAACGGGCGTTTCGGCAACCGGTTCGGCGGGCGTTTCACAGGGCAGCGGCTCGGCGGGGGTCTGTTCGGCGG
>DAOTZM010000030.1:0-9877 GCA_034434035.1 Anaerolineales bacterium | reverse complement strand
CTCGCTGTTGACGGGTCAGAGCCATCCTGGAAAGCCGCGAAAATGGCCGCCGAGATGACCCGTTGCAATCCTGCCGCCGTCACATTGCGGATTGTGATTGCGTATGACCCCATCCCGACTTACCTGGGCGAGCCCAACTTGCAAAATGCCATCGATGCGCGCATGAAAGATGCGGAAGCCTTGCTGGAGCAGTCGCTGGCAATCGTTGGGGAGATACCGGGTGAAATCCGCACCGAAATCCTGGAAGGCCCGGCTGCCGATGCCATCCTGCGCGTGGCCGAAACGCGCGGGAGCGACCTGATTATCATGGGGTCGCGCGGCCTGGGGCAGATTGCCGGCCTGCTGTTGGGCAGCCAATCACAGAAAGTGGTGACGCACGCTCCCTGCCCGGTGCTGATTGTCCGATAGACTAAGAGTCTATCCGAAAAATATTGTTGCGCGGTCTCGCCCGGACTGGGCTGTCTCTTGCGAAGCCGTCTGAAGACGGCTACAACCCGGCTATTCAGTCCGCTTGAGCGGACTTTGCAGGCAGCCCGGAGATTGATCTCCGGGCGGAGCCGGAATGGTGCAAATTTTCGGATAAGTTTTCACCTGTTGGTTTCTCCTGCAATCGCTTCGGCGCGTTTGAACTCTTCGGGGGTGTTCAGGTTCCAGAAAACCAGGCCAGCCTGGTCGTATGGGCGAATCTCGTCAGGCTGGAGTGTTCGTACTTTAACTTGCGGAAACCAGGAAATGAGTTTCCATTTGCCGGCCAGAATTGCGTCCTGGCAGGCTGGCAGGCAGGTTTCGCGCCGGTACAGGCTGTGGAGCGGCTCCAGTCCCTCCGGCCCGCCAGGGATGACGACATCCACGTTTTCGTCGAGCATGATTTTTTTCTGAAAGTGAATCAGTTCTGGGCTGGCAAAGGGCATATCGCAAGCCAGCGCGGCCACCAGCGAATGCGAGGCGCAGGCCAGGGCCGTGTGCAGCCCGCCCAGCGCGCCGCGTTCCGGGTAAATGTCGGCGAAAAGCGGCAAGCCGAGAAAGCGATACGCCTGGAGGTCATTGGTGGTGATGATGACTTCATCGGCAATCGGCGCGACCCGCGCGATGATGCGCTCGATGAGCGGCTGGCCCAGGAACGGCATGAGGGCCTTATCCTTTCCCATGCGGGTCGATTTGCCGCCAGCCTGAATCGAAACGGTCAACATGGGTGTATTATAGTATTGTGGAATTTATTCCGCAATTCTACGAAATTCTTGACGAGGTGCCGCCATGCAAGACCTGGGAACTTTCCTTGATTCACTGACTTCCCAGGGGGAACTTTATCAAAAGTTGGAAGATGGTTCGCTGCGCTGTACCGCCTGCGCCCATCGCTGTCTCATCCGCCCCGGCAAGCGGGGGATTTGCCAGGTGCGTTTCAACCAGGGTGGGGAATTGCGCGTCCCCTGGGGCTATGTCGCCGCCATCCAGGCCGACCCCATCGAGAAAAAGCCGTTTTCGCACGTCCTGCCCGGCGCCACCGCGCTGACCTTTGGGATGTTGGGGTGCGATTTACACTGCGCTTACTGCCAAAATTGGCTGACCTCCCAGGCCATGCGCGACCCGGCAGCGGCGGTGGCCGGCAACCTCGTCAGGCAGGTAACGCCCGATGAGGTGGTGAAACTAGCGAGGCGTCACGGGGCGGAGGTGGTAGTTTCCTCTTATAACGAACCGCTGATTACCTCCGAGTGGAGCGTCTCCATCTTCAAGAAAGCCAAATCTGCCGGGCTGATGTGCGCTTTCGTCTCGAACGGCAACGCCACGCCCGAAGCGCTCGCCTGCCTGCGCCCCTGGCTGGATGCGTACAAGGTGGATTTAAAATCTATGCAGGAAAAAAATTACCGCCGCCTGGGCACGGTGCTGAAAAACGTGCTGGAGACCATCGAGCAGGCGCATTCGCTCGGCCTGTGGGTGGAGGTGGTGACGCTGGTGGTGCCGGGCTTCAACGACAGCAGCGAGGAGTTGTACGACGCGGCGCGCTTCCTGCGTTCGGTCTCGGCGGATATCCCCTGGCATGTAACGGCCTTCCATCCCGATTACAAGATGACCGGCCAGGATTACACCCCCGCCAAAACGCTCATCCGCGCCGCTGAGATTGGGCGGGAGGCCGGGTTGAACTACGTTTATGCGGGCAACCTGCCGGGCCGGGTGGATGATTACGAATCGACGCATTGCCCAAACTGTAACCGCATGTTGGTCAAACGCCAGGGCTATGTGGTGACGGCGTACCACATCACGGCGCAAGGGGCTTGCCGGTATTGCGGTACGCGTATTGCGGGTTTGTGGCCGGCTGGCGCGAAGCGAGCGCGTTTGCACGAGGTTGGGATGCCATTTCGTCTTGGGTGATTGTTAACATGTTGTATAATATGCGGACGCGGTATTCGCCGTGTCAGAGGGATTTTTTGGAACGCCGCTGCCCCGCCCTCTGTGATTCCCAACTCTCAACAGGAGGAGAAAATGAAACGTTCGTTGTATGTCTTGCTGTCCCTGCTCGTCCTGGTCAGCATGGTGCTGACAGCGTGTGGCGGCCCTGCCGCCACAGCCACCGAAGCGCCCGCGCAGCCAGCCCAGCCTGCTGAAGCGACCAAGGCCCCAGAACCAACCGCTGTGCCCCCCACCGAAGCCCCGCCCGAACCCAAGACCCTGACGATTGCTTCTGGCACGGATATTGAAAATATGAATATCCACCTGGTCACTTCGTCGCCGTCCTTCTCGGTGCTGGAACACATCTATGAGCCGCTGTTCTCGATGAGCGAAGAAGGCGTGCTGGAACCCTTGCTGGCCGAAAGCCTGAATTCGACCGCTGAAGGCGTGTATGAAGTCAAACTGCGCCAGGGCATCAGCTTTACAGACGGCACTCCCTTCAACGCCGAAGCAGTCAAGGCCAACCTGGATTGGATGCTGAACGCCGACAACAAAGCCCCCTTCCGCGGCACCCTGCTCGGCAAAGTGACCGAAGTCAACGCTCTCGATGAGTACACGGTTCAAATTAAGACCAATGGCCCTTTCGCCCCGCTGCCTGCGCACCTTTCACATGGCGCGGTAGCGATGGTCAGCCCGAAGGCCCTCGAGAAGGGCGTCGAATTCCTGGCTGAAAACGCCGTTGGCACCGGGCCTTACGTCCTGAAATCCTGGGCGCGCGACGAAGCCGTAACCCTCGAGCGCAACCCCAATTACTGGGGCGATGCACCCAAGATTGACACGGTCGTATTCAAAGTCATCAAAGAAGATGGCGCCCGCATCGTTGAAATCGAATCTGGCACCATTGACATCGCCGTGCGCATTCCCCCGGCGGAAATTCCGCGCCTGCAGGCCAACCCCGATATTGAACTTGTCATCACCCCTGGCCTGCGCACCATCTACATCTTCTTCAATGTGACCGAAGCGCCATTTACCGATGTTCGCGTCCGCCAGGCAGTTAACTATGCGGTGGATAAAGACGCCATCGTCAGCAGTCTGTTCAGCGATGCCGCCCTGGTCAGCAGCGCGCCTTTTGCGCCGCCCATCTTCGGCTATGCGGCCCAGCAGCCCTACAAACGCGATATCGAAAAAGCCAAAGCCTTGCTGGCTGAAGCCGGCGTTGCTCCCGGCACGAAAGTTGTCATGTATCACCCAACCGGGCGTTACGTTCAGGATGCGCTGGTCGCGGACGCTGTCCGCGCTTCCCTGAAAGAAATCGGCCTGGAAGTCGAACTCAAGACCCTTGAGTGGCCGCAGTATGTGCCGACGGTCCGCAAGACCAAAGCGGACGGCAACGATATCCAGTTTGCCATGCTCGGCTGGGGCACGCCCACCATGGACGCGGACTATGCCTTGTATGCCCTGTTCCACTCCAGCCAAGTTCCCCCTGGGTTTAACGGCGCCTTCTACAACAACCCCGAAGTAGATGCCCTGCTCGATGAAGGCCGCTCCACGCTTGATACGGCCAAACGCCAGGCCGCTTACAAGAAAGCCATCGAAATCATCTGGCAGGATGCCCCCTGGTTGTTCCTGTACAGCGAAGTCCAGGTCACTGCCATCCGCAAGGGCGTAACCGGCTTCATCGTCCACCCAGACGAGAGTTTGATTGCCCAGTTTGCCGATAAAGAATAGCCTGAACTGTAGTAACCAACATGGGGGCGGGACTTTCAGTCCCGCCTCCATGTCCATCACATCACCTTCAGATTCACAATAGAGATTCATGACTACATACATCCTGCGCCGTTTATTGCTGGTAATCCCTGTCCTGCTGGGCGTTTCTTTCCTGGTTTTTTGGAGCATTCGCTGGGTGCCTGGCGACCCGGCGATTGCCATTGCCGGCGAACTGGCTACGCCTGAATTTGTGGCCCAAGTCCGTCAGGAAATGGGGCTGGACCAGCCTGTTCTTGTCCAGTACGGGCGTTACCTGTTGCGCGCCGCCCAGGGAGATATGGGAAGGTCTGTGAAAAGCAGCCTGCCTGTGGCGCAGGAAATCACCACCCGCCTGCCAAAAACACTCACCCTTGCGGCAACCAGTCTACTGCTTTCCGCGCTGATTGGCATCCCCATTGGGATTTTCTCAGCAACGCGCCGCAATACCTGGTTCGATGGCGGCAGCATGACCCTGGCCTTACTGGGCGTTTCGATGCCCATTTTCTGGCTCGGCTTGATGTTAATGATCTTATTTGCAGTTCTTATTCCAAAATGGTTTGGTTTATCCGGGCCTTTGCTCCCGCCAACCGGCACGGGCACCTGGCAGCACCTGGTAATGCCCTCTATTGCGCTGGCCGCCAACTCAATGGCAATACAGGCCCGCATGACCCGCGCCTGTATGTTAGAAGTGTTACGGCAAGATTACATCCGCACAGCGCGCGCCAAAGGGCAGGTAGAACGACTGGTCATTTATCGCCATGCTTTGCGCAACGCTCTTTTACCCATCGTGACTATCGTGGGGTTGCAGTTTGGAACGCTAATGGGCGGCGCGGTTTTGACAGAAACGGTTTTTGCCTGGCCCGGGATTGGCAGACTGTTGGTGGATGCCATCGGTTTCCGCGACTACCCAGTCATCCAGGCGGCTGTGCTGGTCATTGCCCTGGGTTTTGTGCTGACTAACCTGGTCGTAGACATTCTCTACGCATATCTCGATCCTCGCATCCGCTACAACTAAGGCGCATCGCATGACATCTACAATATTATCCCGCCTTCAAAATTCATCCACCATTGCCTTTTTCTGGATTTCTCCCTTGCGCCGCTTAATGCGCAACCCGATGGCAATGGTTGGCTTATTCATTGTCATCGCCTTTATTTTTGCCAGCATCACCGCAGATTGGATTTCCCCGCACGATTACGATTTAGCGAACTTCTCCATGGCGCGCAAAGCGCCCAGCGCAACCTATTGGTTCGGCAATGATGAAATTGGGCGTGACTTATTCTCGCGCCTGCTGCATGGCGCCCGCATTTCACTGGGCATTGGCCTGATGTCGGTTGCGATTGGCGTTTCGTTTGGCGTATTGCTGGGCGTCCTCTCTGGCTATTTTGGCGGCCTGGTTGACCTGGTCATTATGCGGTTCATTGACATCATGCTGGCTTTCCCAAGCATCTTGCTGGCAATTATGATGGTGGCCTTCCTCGGCCCCAGCCTGCAAAATGCCATGATAGCGATTGGCGTCCTTTCTATCCCAACCTATGCCCGCCTGGTACGCAGCTCGACGTTGACCTACAAAGAAGAAGTTTTTATCGAAGCAGCGCGCGCGCTTGGCGGCAATCATGTTATGATTTTGCTGCGCCACATCTTGCCGAACGTTTTCGCGCCAATTATCGTCCAGTCTACGCTGCAGGTTGCTGCCGCCATCCAGTCGGCCGCGGCGCTCGGTTTCCTGGGCCTCGGCGCTCCGCCCGATGTGCCTGAATGGGGCAACATGCTCCAAAAAGGGCGCACATACATTTTTTCTGCCCCGCATATCGTCGTTTTCCCCGGTTTGGCAACCATGTTCGTTGTGTTGGGGTTCAGTCTCTTGGGTGACGGCCTGCGCGACGCCCTCGACCCGCGCTTGAAGTAAAACTACTTTTTGGAGTATAATTTAATCGTCCGGGAGGAGTAGGCGACCGGAACGCTGATAGAGAAGGCGGTGTTGGCTGGTCAACGTATCGAGACCCCACCAACGCTGGAAGCCGCCACAGCAACCCCTTCGCCGAAGGTCGCCCGGAATGACTGCCGAAGAAAGCCAGTGTTCAGTTACCAGTGAACACTGGCTAGTAGACCGGCACGGGAGCGCCCGTTAGCGCGCAGGCGGATGAACACGTCCGCCGCAGAGCGCGCCTGGAGTCCGTCGGCTTGCCGATACTGCGCCAGGCGAATTGAGGTGGTACCGCGGAGTTTCGGCTTCGTCCTCTTGCAGGGCGAAGCCTTTTGTTTTAACTGGAGTTTGCCATTGGCCCAATGCATAAGAGAAAAGGCGTTTTCCCTGATATGGTAGAATAAAAGTGCCGCTATAGTGGCATTGGAAAGGAGCGAGCATGAACCAGCCAAGTGTCAAACTGACCATCCGCATCCCCGATGGCCTGCACAAACTGTTGCAGAAGCGCGCCCGCGAGCGCAAACGGTCCCTCAATACGGAAGTCGTGGAATCGCTGCGTCAGAATCTTGCGTCCGAAGTCCGCTACCCTCCCGAGAGCGAGAGGGAGCGGGTCGTGCAGATGTTGCGAGAAAACGGGATGATTTCTGACGTTGGGGATTACGTTGACGGGCTGATTGGCGATACCCCTGTCCTTTCACATGCCGAACTGCGCGAATTGCTCAAAGGCGCGCCGCCGCTTTCTGAAGTCATCATTCAGGAAAGGGATGAAGGCAGATGACCTGCTGCTATCTCGACACCAGCGCGTTAGTAAAGTTTTATATTCATGAGCCGGGCAGTCTGTGGCTGGAACTTTTTACATCCATGCAGTCGGGTAACCTGATGGTTTTTTCAGAAGTTGGCCTGGTGGAGGCTTGCGCAGCCTTTGCGCGCCATGCGCGTACCGGCCAAATTACCACTGATATGCAAAAGAAAATTTATGCCGGTTTCTTGCATGACTGCAAAGTTCGCTTCACGCTCATTCCGGTTTCGGCGGAAATCGTGACGCGGGCAGCGTATTTGACTCAAAAACACCCCCTGCGTGGTTACGACGCCCTTCACCTGGCTTGCGCGTTGAAGTTCAATCAACAATTACGCGATAACGGCAGCGCATCACTGGTTTTTCTCTGTGCTGATAACACCCTGTTGCAAGCCGCGGTCGCCGAAGGACTCACAATCGAAAATCCCAACCAACATTTGGAGCAAGAATGACTTACGAACTTCCCAAAACCTACGACTTCAAATCCACCGAAAAACGCATCTACGAGATGTGGGAATCGGGCGGCTATTTCCAGCCGCACAACGACCCAAACAAGCCCGATTTCGACCCGACGGTGGAACCGTTTGTCATCTCCATCCCGCCGCCCAACGTGACCGGCGAGCTGCACACCGGCCACGCCATGTTCGTCGGCCTCGAAGACCTGATGATTCGCTACCACCGCATGAAGGGTTACTCCACGCTGTGGGTTCCGGGAACCGACCACGCCGGGATTGCCACCCAACTGATGGTGGAACGCCAACTTCTGAAGGAAGGTACCAGCCGCGAGCAGGTCGGGCGCGAGGAATTCCTGCGCCGCACCTGGGCCTGGAAGGAAGAAAAAGGCGGCATGATTACCCAGCAGATTCGCCGCCTGGGCGCTTCCTGCGACTGGACGCGCGAACGCTTCACAATGGACGCCGGTCTCTCGAAGGCCGTACGCGAGGCCTTTGTGCGCCTGTACGAGGCCGGGAAAATCTATCGCGGCCCGCGCCTGATTAACTGGAGTCCCGGCCTGAAAACTGCCGTCAGCGACCTGGAAGTGGAATATTCCGAGGAACCCGGCACACTGTACTATTTCAAATACCGCCTTGCGCCCCCCTCTCCCGGCGGGAGAGGGGATGGGGGCGAGGGTGAAGGCGAATACATCCCCGTCGCCACCACCCGCCCCGAAACCATCCTCGGCGATACGGCGGTGGCCGTGCATCCCGAAGATGAACGCTGCCAGAAATTCATTGGCAAAAAGGTCATCGTTCCCATCCTGGGCCGCGAAATTCCCGTCATCGCGGATGAATATGTGGCGCGCGAGTTTGGCACCGGCGCGCTCAAAATCACCCCCGGCCACGACCCCAACGACTACGAAATCGGCCGCCGGCACGGACTGGCGGTTATTTCCATGCTCGACAAGGAAGCGCGTGTCAACGAAAACGGCGGCCCGTACCAGGGGCTGGACCGCTTCGAGGCGCGCAAAAAACTGTGGGCCGACATGAAAGCCGCCGGGTTGGTCATCCGGGAAGAACCCTATACCCTTAACGTGCCGCGTTCCCAGCGCGGCGGCGAAATCGTCGAGCCGATGATTTCGGAGCAGTGGTTCGTCAAAATCCAGGAACAGGCTGAAAAGGGCCTGCTGGCGGTCAAACATGGCGACATCAAAATCGTGCCGGAACACTTCGAGAAGGTCTATTACAACTGGCTCGAAAACATCCAGGATTGGTGCATCAGCCGCCAACTGTGGTGGGGACACCGCATCCCGGTCTGGTACTGTGCCGATTGCGGTAAGCAAACCTGCGCCCGCGAAGACCCAACCGCTTGCGCCCACTGCGGCTCGACCAACATCGAACAAGACCCGGATGTGCTGGATACCTGGTTCTCCAGCGGCCTGTGGCCCTTTTCCACGCTTGGCTGGCCCGAAGAAACCCCCGACCTGAAATATTTCTACCCGACCTCCTACATGGAGACCGGCTACGACATCCTGTTCTTCTGGGTGGCGCGCATGATTATGAGCGGCCTCGAGATGACCGGGAAAATCCCCTTCCACACCGTCTACCTGCACGGCCTCATCCGCGATGAGCATGGCCGCAAGATGAGCAAAACCTACGGCAACGTCATCGACCCGCTGATTGTCATGGATGAACTCGGCGCCGACGCGCTGCGCTTCACCCTGCTGGTGGGTTCCACGCCCGGCAAAGACACCAACCTGAGCCTGAAAAAAGTGGAGGCCAATCGCAACTTTGCCAACAAACTGTGGAACACCGGACGGTTTGTAATTAATGCGATGACCGCCCTGGCAGACGACAGACAACAGACGGTAGACCATGGTCAGTCGTCCGCGGTCTATGGTCAGAATTGGACCCTGGCCGACTCGTGGATTTGGGCGCGCCTGCAACAGGTCGTGCGCGATGTGGAGCGGTTGTTCCAGACCTTCCAATATGGTCAGGCCGGGCAAATGCTCTACGACTTCCTATGGAGCGATTTTGCCGACTGGTATCTTGAAATTGCAAAACAGCAGCTCAACCAGGGCGGCGCGCGCGCTTACCAGACCGCCGAAACCCTGCTGAAAGTGTTCGACATCGCCCTGCGCCTGCTGCACCCCTTCATGCCCTTTGTCACCGAAGAACTCTGGGGACACCTGCGCAATGCGTCCCGGCAGTCGGCGCTGGCTGGCGTGACCAAAGACTGGCCCGACGTGCTGATGATTGCCCGCTGGCCTGCGCCGCGCGTCGAAGAAGCCTGGGAAGCCGGGAAAATCGCCAGTTTCGAGCAGGCGCAGGAGGTGATTCGCGCCATCCGCAACCTGCGCGCCGAGAAAAACGTCAAACCCGGCCTGAAATTGGCCGCCATTATCGTAGATTCCAGCGGCCTGGTCAAACAGGAAGCGGGGGTGATTGCCGCGCTTTCCAATCTGGATAAATCGAAACTGGTCATCCACGAGAAACTGGACGCCAAGCCCGAAGGCCACATTGCGCTGGTGGCGGGTTCCGTGGAAATCTACCTGCCGCTGGCCGAACTGGTTGACCCTGCCGAGGAG
>DAOTZM010000029.1:0-16546 GCA_034434035.1 Anaerolineales bacterium | reverse complement strand
TTCCGCTGGATTTTGTGGTTTTACGGCTTTGCCCGGTGATGAATCACCGGGCCAGGCGGCAGCGCCCTGTGAACAGGGCTAAAAAGTCCGATTTATCGGACGCTGCGTGATAGCCCGGACGTTTACGTCTGGGCAGGAAATAGCAAACCACAAATTCCGTTAGAACAAGGAAAATTCCCGCAATCCCGGCTCCGCCCGGAGATTTATCTCCGGGCTACGCGTACTAGATAGCCGGGTGCAGCCGTCTTCAGACGGCTTTGGATGGATAGCCCGGACATTCATGTCCGGGCGGGATGGCGCACAAACATTTTTCGGATAGTCTCTAAGGGCAAACATTAGACTTTATTGGTAATTGATCAACGCCATTTTTGGGACGCGGACAAGAGCCGAATACGCGGAGAAAAAATCTTAAAATCCGCTCTTGTCCGTTCTCATCCGCGTCCAAGTTTTTGTTGCCGATAATGTCTATTAAGGTTGTCATGTTCAAAGTGACTTAAGGTATGCGCATGTTGTGACGATTGCTCATAGGACGGCGGACGCGGCCGATATATAATTTTGAGCAGAACATAAACGGCCAACCAGCAGGAGTCTTTATGAAAGCCTACGTCCTCATCAACATCCGAACCGGCGAAATCAAGGACGTTGTCCGCCAGATGCGAAAAATTGCGCAAGTGCGCGAAGTGAACATGACCTTCGGCCCGTATGATGCGGTTGCCATCGTCGAGTCGAAAGATTTGGAAGACCTGGGGAACATCCTGGCCGGGTCCATTCAGCCGATTCCCGGCGTAGAAGATACCCTGACCTGCCTGGCAGTGGACGCGATTTAGCCCACAAGGATTGCTTCGGCAAACCCAAGCAGGGAAAGCCGTCCGCTTTCCCTGTTTTTGCATTAATTTGGAATTTGGTACAATCTACCCTATGACGACCACCATTATTCCCCCCGCTTACGTCACCCAATCCGAAGAATTGTACGATAAACCCCTCGACCCGCAGGTGGCCCGCCGCCTGGTTGGTTTTGTGGCCCCCTACAAATGGCAACTGCTCCTGGCGGCCTTCCTGATGTTGGGCGCGACCGCCTCGACCGTCATTGGTCCTTACCTTGTCAAAGTTGCCATCGATGACGGCCTGCTGGCCGGCAACCTGGCCGCCCTGCGCAACGCCGCGCTTCTCTACCTGGCGGCGGCCCTCATCCGTTGGGGGTTCATCTATTTCCGCGTCAACATCATGGCGCATGTTGGGCAGTCGGTCATCTATGACCTGCGCAAAGTTTTATTTGCCCACCTGCAAAAACTCTCGCTTGGCTTCTACAGCCGTTACAGCGTCGGGCGCGTCATTACGCGCGTCATGAACGATGTCGAGACCCTGCGCGAGTTCGTCATCTGGGCCGTGCTGGCCATTGCCCGTGACCTGTTCGCGCTGGTCGGCATCGTAATTGCCATGCTCGCCCTCAATGTCAAACTCTCGCTCATCACCTTTGCCACCATCCCGCTCATGTTTCTCGCCACGAGCATCTACCGGCGCGCGGCCCGTGTGGCCTATCGCCGGGTGCGTGCCGCCATCTCGTGGGTCAATTCGGTGCTGGCCGAAAACATCAACGGCGTGCGCGTGGTGCAGGCTTTCAGCCGCCAGGCCCACAACTATCAGCACTTCAGCGAGTTTACCAATCGCTACCACCTGCAAACTGTCATTAACGCGGCGAAAGTAGCCGCCTCCTTCCTGCCGGTGGTGGATGTGCTGGGCGCGCTGGCGGCTGCCGCCGTCGTCTGGATCGGCGGTACGGCTGTTCTGGGCGAGAGCATTTCGGCGGGCGTGCTGGTGGCTTTCGTCCTGTACATCGACCGCTACTTCGACCCCATCCGCGACCTTTCGCGCCGCTTCGACACCCTCCAATCGACCATGGCCGGCGGCGAGCGCATCCTGGCCCTGCTCGATACCAAAGTAGATGTAAAGGACGCCGAGGACGCCGGGGCCTTGCCGCCGATTAAGGGCGATGTGACCTTCGAGAACGTCTCTTTCTATTACTCCGACGACCTATCATCCCCGCAGAATGCGGGGGCCGCTCTTGTGCTCCGTGAGATCGACCTGTCCGTTCCGGCGGGTTCGACCGTCGCCCTGGTCGGCGAGACCGGGGCCGGGAAGACGACCCTTGTCAAACTGGTTTCACGCTTCATGGACCCGACCGAGGGCCGGGTTCTGGTCGATGGCGCCGACCTGAAAACCGTCACCCAGCACAGCCTGCGCTCGCAGATGGGTATTGTGTTGCAAGACCCCTTCCTGTTCAACGGCACAATCAAGGAAAACATCCTGTTCGGGCGGCTGGACGCGACGGACGCCGAAGTGGAAGCCGCCGCGAAGGCCGTCGGCGCGCACGATTTCATCATGGGACTGCGCAAGGGCTACGATACCTCGGTCGAGGAGGGCGGAGTCCTGTTGAGCGGCGGCCAGCGCCAGTTGATTTCCTTTGCCCGCGCCCTGCTGGCCGACCCGCGCATTCTCGTGCTGGATGAAGCCACTTCCAGCGTCGATACCCAGACCGAGCAGGTCATCCAGCGCGCGCTCGTTACCCTTTTCCAGGGGCGCACCAGTTTCGTCATTGCCCACCGGCTTTCGACCATCACCAACGCCGATTTAATCGTCGTCATCGAAGACGGGCGGATTGTGGAGCAAGGCACGCACACCGAACTGCTTGAGCGGCAGGGCGTCTATTACGGGTTGTACCAAACCGGGTTCCAGGAGTGATGGGTAGTCGAGTTATCTGGCGTCTATTATAGTACGCAAGACAGGCTGGACAGCCGGTATAGGTAACCGCCTCATTACCAGCCCTGGAACAGTCATTTTTCCAGTGACATATCCCCCCAATTATGGTATGATTTTACTTGGTTCCAGTGATGGGGATGATCTTCGTTTAGATAACACAGGGCGGTTTATGTTCGAAAACCTTAATCTTGCCTTAAAGTTGGTCGCTGATGCCATGAAGAATCGTGAGTTGTCCACGCTTTTTCAGCAGCAGGTTTTTTATAAGAGGGTGGCCATCCCCGGATATTTCGATTTAACCCAACTTGTGGTTTCCAAAGACCCGCTCTCAGGACTGGATTTCTGTTTCATCGAATTGAAACGGGAAGATATCGAAGCCGGGAAATGGACTTTCCTGGCCTCCCAGCGCCGGTTGACCGCCTTACGTCACTTTAAGCAAGGTTTGCGTGGTTTTGCGCTGGTGGATGCGGAGGCTGTTGTGGTTGGCGATGTCTGGTGCCTGACTCCGGGCAAGGAAAAAA
The DNA here is from genome assembly GCA_034434035.1 of Anaerolineales bacterium. Classification (GTDB taxonomy): domain Bacteria; phylum Chloroflexota; class Anaerolineae; order Anaerolineales; family Villigracilaceae; genus UBA5195. The sequence goes on along the minus strand of DAOTZM010000029.1, from coordinate 13,271 downwards.
AGCCCATCAAACACCCCGACCTTGCCATGCTCAATATCGAATGCGCGAGCGAGGATGCGTATGCGCTGGATATTTTCCTCCCGCCCAGCCAGCGGGGCAAGAACCTGGCAGTACCTGTCCATCGCTCTTTAGAGCTGGTCTTGAAACGTGAAGGCTGGCGGAGGCTGTATGCTTACTATTGGGAGGACAACATCCCATCCAGGTGGATGCACTTGATGCTGAAATTCAGCGAACTCCCCAAATTGCGCATTTCCAGGTTCTTTTTCATCCGAACCACCCACATTGTTTCCGGCAAAGGCGCCCGGCATCACGTCCACGGTGGATAACAAACCGATGCCAGTGATTTTCTCCTAACGAATTTTCCTGTCCATATCCCCAAGATTACTTCCGTTGAAACCGTCCCGAAGGTTCATCATAACGCAGCCGCTTCGCGGGCCGCAACCAAAGGTTGCTATGATTTGCGCTATCGCAAATCCTGCGCCATAATACTATAATGGTCAATTCCCCGTTCAAAAACCTTCAGGACGTTCTATCAACAATTCAAAGCAAATTCACCCAAATCATTTTCTGCAAGAAAGAGAGAACTTATTATGCAAGCCATACAAGAATCCCTGCGAAACTACATTGCCCAAAACATCCTCTTCGCGCCCGATGGGTTTGCCTGCAACGACGATGACTCTTTCCTCGAAAATAGCATTCTCGATTCGACAGGAGTCGTAGAACTGGTTGCATTCATCGAAGACCATTTCAAAATTTCGGTCGAAGACGCCGAAATTACACCCCAAAACTTCGATTCCATCTCCAGCCTGACGGCTTACATCAGCGGCAAGCTGAACCACAAGCGTTGATGGGCGTTGCAAACTCGAAGCCATGAACACCGCCGATTACTTCCTGCGCAACGCCAGCGACGCTGCACTTGCTTTTATCACGGCGGAGGCGCAAATTCCTTACATCCGCTTCAAGGCGATGTGCGCCCGCCTGGCAGGCGAACTGACCCGGAGCGGCATCCGGGCCGGGGAGCGGGTTGCCATCCTGGCGAAAAACTCGCCCTTTTGGGCTGCCGCGTACCTGGCCGTCCTGAAAATCGGCGCGGTGGCAGTGCCAATTTCCAACTTATACCCGCTTGAAGAAGTCCAGCGCGTGTTGGATTTTGCGGGCTGTAAATTCCTGTTCCTCGACAAGCCTGCCCAGGTCAAATATGCCAGTATATGCGGCGGTTTGCCCTGTTTTTTGCTGGAAAACAACCTGCTCCAGGCCGATTCTGCTCCCTGGACGGAATCTGACCCCGGCTTCGACCTCGACTCTGACGCCGCGCTCATGCCCACCTCCGGCACCACCGCCCGCCCGCGCCTGGTGCGCGTCACCCACCGCAACCTGCAAGCCAACACCGATTCCATCATCGAATACCTCGCCCTGACCGCCGCCGAACGGATGATGGTCGTCTTGCCGTTTTACTATTGCTACGGCACATCCCTGCTTCACACCCACTTACGGATCGGCGCGACCCTGGTTATCAGCAACACCTTCACCTATCCCGAAACGGTGCTGGACATGATGGAGACGGCCCAGTGTACCGGCTTTGCGGGCGTGCCATCCACCTACCAGATTTTGCTTCGTAATTCCACCTTTCCCAGGCGCGAACTGCCCCACTTGATGAAAATGCAGCAGGCGGGCGGCAAACTGCACAACGCCCTGTTGCAAGAACTGGCCGCCTCTCACCCGGCGGCGCGGGTCTATGTGATGTACGGGCAGACCGAAGCCACCGCGCGGCTCTCCTGCCTGCCGCCGGAACTCCTCCAGTCGAAAATGGGCTCCATTGGGCGCGGCATCCCCCGCGTCAGCCTGAAGGTGCTGGACGAAAACGGAACTTCCATTCAGCCCGGCGAAACCGGGGAAATTGTGGCCTGGGGCGAAAACATCTCTCCCGGCTATCTCGATGACGAAGAAGCCAGCCGCGAAAAATTCCGCCAGGGCGCGCTCTACACCGGCGACCTGGCAACGGTGGACGAAGACGGCTATATCTACATTGTCGACCGCAAAAGCGACTTTATCAAATCGTTCGGACACCGCATCAGCAGTTACGAAATCGAATCGTGCCTGTTACAGATTCCCGAACTTGTTTCAGCCGCGGTCGTGGGCCTGCCCGACGAACGGGCCGGCGAGCGCGTGGCCGCGTTCGTGGTTCGCAAAACCGGGGCGACCCTGGCCGAGCAAGACATCCTGCAACACTGCCGCGCCCGCCTGGCGCGTCATGCTGTTCCGGCGCAGGTCATTTTCCTGCCCAGCCTGCCGCTCAATGCGCATGGCAAAGTGCTGAAATCGGAACTGCGAAAAATGAAAGCGACGGCCTGAAATGTGTGGAATCTGCGGCGTGGTCAACCTGGGGCAAGCGGAGCGCCCCGAAAAGCGTGTCATCCACCAAATGCTCGCAATGCTCCAACATCGCGGGCCAGACGGGTTCGGAATCTATTCCGACACCCAGGCCGCGCTCGGCAACGCCCGCCTGAGCATCATCGACCTGGCCACCGGCGACCAGCCGATTGGCAACGAAGACGAATCGCTCTGGATTGTTTTCAACGGCGAAATTTTCAACTACATCGAACTGCGCGCCGACCTGGAGCGGCGCGGTCACGCCTTTCGCACCCAAAGCGATACCGAAGTCATCCTGCACCTGTACGAAGAACGCGGCCCGGCCTGCCTCGACCTGCTCAACGGCCAATTCGCCATCGCCATTTGGGACAGGCGCAGCCGCAGCCTCTTCCTGGCCCGCGACCGGCTGGGCGTGCGCCCGGTCTTCTACGCCCGCGCCGGAAAGCGCCTGTTGTTCGGCTCGGAGATGAAATCCATCCTGGCCTATCCCGGCCAGCGCGCCGAAATCGACCCGCAAGCGTTACAGGAAGTCTTCACCTTCTGGAGCGCGCAAAGCCCGCGCGCCATGTTCAAAGGCATTGCCGAACTACCGCCCGGTCACTACCTGCTCGCCAGCCCGGAGAAATTCGAGATTCACCCCTACTGGCAGCCCGCCTTTGACCCGCCCGAAACGCTCAGGCCTGCCGCAGAGTACCTCGAACAACTCGAAAGCCTGCTCATCGACGCCGTGCGCATCCGCCTGCGGGCCGATGTGCCGGTCGGCGCGTACCTGAGCGGCGGCCTCGATTCCTCGGTCGTCACTGCCCTCATCCGCCGCTATGGGCAAGCCGAACTCGAAACCTTCTCCATCGCCTTCTCTGACCCGGCCTTCGACGAAAGCGCCTTCCAGCAGGAAGCAGCGGGCTTTCTCGGCACCCGCCACAACGTCATCCACTGCACCTACGAACAAATCGGCGAAGTCTTCCCGCAGGTCATCTGGCACGCCGAATCTCCGCTCCTGCGCACCGCCCCGGCCCCCATGTTCTTACTCTCCGGCCTCGTCCGGAGCAAAAACTTAAAGGTCGTCCTGACCGGCGAAGGCGCCGATGAAACCCTGGCCGGGTACGACATCTTCAAAGAAATGCGCCTGCGCCGCTTCTGGGCGCGCCAGCCCGAGTCTGAAATCCGGCCCCTGCTCTTGCGCCGCATCTACCGCGACATCGCCAATCTTTCCGACGGGCAAATGCATTATTTGAAAGCCTTCTTTCGGCAGGGTCTGACCGAGACGGATTCACCGTACTATTCCCATCTCATCCGCTGGAACAATACCAGACGCCTCACGCGCTTTTTACGCGAGCCGCCCCAGCCGCTTACGCACCCCCAACAGCCCCTGCCCCCGGCATTTTCCCGCTGGACTCCCCTGGCCCAGGCCCAGTACCTCGAAATCAGCACGTTCCTGTCCCCCTGCCTGCTCGCCTCCCAGGGCGACCGCATGGCAATGGGCAACTCGGTCGAAGGCCGCTACCCCTTTCTCGATTACCGCGTGGTGCAATTCACCGCCGACCTGCCCGATTCGATGAAATTGCGCAGCCTGAAAGAAAAATGGCTGCTCAAACAATTGGGAGCAAAACTCCTGCCCGAGCGAATCTGGCGGCGCGGCAAAAAGCCCTATCGCGCCCCCATCCGCCAGGCTTTCTTTGCGCGTCCCTCCGAATACCTGGCCGACCTGCTGGCCGAAAAAAATCTCTCCGAAACCGGCTATTTCAACCCTGCCGCAGTCGCCGCGCTAATGGGCAAAGCCGCCCGGCTGGAAACCCTCAGTGAAGTGGACTCGATGGCCATCGCCGGAATCATCTCCACCCAACTCTTGCACCAGTTCTTTGTAAAAGATTTCCGTTTGAACCCGCTCAAACCGGAGCGCATCCAACGCTGCGTGGAACATTCGTAGGGCAATTCGCCAAATTGCCCCACGCTCAAGGAGAAACGCATGACCAACGAAAAATTCAACCGCGCCTGGCTTAATATCGACCCTGCTGCCGAAACCGAGCGACTCTGCAACATGCTGCGGCAGGGCGTGTTCGGGACGATGAAAAAGCAGGGCGGCGTGGTCGGCATCAGCGGCGGGATAGATTCCTCCGTTGTGCTGGCGCTGGCGGCGCGCGCCTTCGGCCCGGAGCGCGTGGCGGGGGTATTGCTCCCCGAACGAGAATCCAACCCCGAAAGCGAGCACCTGGCAAACATCCTTGCCAAACCGCTGGGCGTTACCACCGTTTTAGAGAACATCTCTGGCCCGTTGGACGGATTCGGCTGTTACCAGCGGCGCGACGAAGCCATTCGGCGGGTGATTCCTGAATACGAACCCTCCCGCTGGGGCGCGAAAATCGTCCTGCCCTCCAACCTGCTGGAGCAGCAAACCCTGAACGTCTACCGCCTGGTCGTGACCGGCCCCGACGGCCAGGAAATCAGCAAACGCCTGCCGCTGGCCGAATACCAGCAGATTGTGGCTGCCTCCAACTTCAAGCAGCGCAGCCGGATGTGCATGTTGTACTATCACGCCGAAAAACGCAACTACGCCGTGCTTGGCACCGCCAACAAAAATGAACACGAACTGGGGTTTTTCGTTAAGTGGGGCGATGGCGGGGTGGATATTGGCCCCATCAAGCACCTGTTCAAGACCCAGGTTTTCCAATTGGCCGAATACCTGGGCATTCCCGAAGAAATTCGCAGCCGCGTCCCCACCACCGACACGTACCCCGGCGGCAGCACCCAGGAAGAATTTTTCTACCGCATCCCCTTCGACCTGCTCGACGCCATCTGGCTGGGATACGAAAAAGAAATCGCCCCGGCGGAAATCGCCGAGGCGTTGGGCTTGCAGCCGGAGCAGGTGACGCGCGTCATTGCTGATATCGAAAGCAAAAAACGCGGCACCAACTACCTGCGCATGATGCCGGTCTAATTAAAACTCTCCCGCCTCATCCGCCATGCGGACAATGCGCGGGCTGAATTTGCCGACCACTTCGACCAGTTCGCTTTGGGCGGCAATGACCTGTTCGATGGGTTTGTAGGCCTGCGGCGATTCGTCCAATCCGCCGCCGAGCAGGGTTACGCCGCGTTCTTTGAGATAACTGTCGCGGGTCGATTTGGCGATGGTATTAATCGCCTGTTTGCGGCTCATCTGGCGGCCCGCCCCGTGCGAGGCCGATTCGAGCGATTCGGCGGCGCCGCGTCCGCGCACCACGAAACCAGGGTCGCCCATCGAGCCGGGGATGACGCCCAGTACGCCCGCGCTGGCGGGGGTCGCGCCTTTGCGGTGGACGATGACTTTGCGGCCATCGGGCAGGGTATGTTCCCAGGCAAAGTTGTGATGGTTCTCGACCACGCCGGCTTCTTTTAGCCCGACGGCTTCGGCCACGCGGCGGTGGATGATAGAGTGATTGGCCGCTGCAAAGCGCCCGGCCAGTTCCATCGAAAGCCAGTATTCCTGGCCTTCTTCCGAATCGAGCGAGAGCCAGGCCAGGTGGCGGACGGATTTATCCAGTTCAGGGTGTTTTTCCATGGCCAGTTTGCTGTAACGTTCGGCAATCTTGAAGCCAACGCTGCGCGAGCCGCTGTGCGAGAGCAGGGCCAGGTATTCGCCCGGCTTCAGGCCGAAGAGCGGCTCATACAGGCGGAATGCGCCCCACTCGACGAAGTGATTGCCTGTTCCGCTGGTGCCGAGTTGGCGGGCAGCGTTGTCCTGTAGGTTTTGCAACAGGCGGGTCGCATCCCAGGCGGGGTCATCCAGGACGGGGTGCTGCGGACGGCGCGCGCCTTTCCATTCCGCGCCCATGCCGAAGGCAGTTTGCTCCCGCAGGGCGTTTTCGAACAGCCCTGGCTTTTGCCCGAGCAGGTGCGGCGAGACTTCGTAGAGCGACAGGCGCATCCGGCAGGCGATATCGACGCCGACCGCGTAGGGGATGACCGCGTTTTCGGTCGCCAGAACGCCGCCGATGGGCAGTCCGTAGCCAACATGGGCATCGGGCATGAGCGCCCCGGCCACGCTGACCGGCAGGCGCATGGCGTTATCCATCTGGGCCAGGGAGCCATCGTCAATCGCTTCGCGGCCCCAAATTGGGTAGGGCAGCGGCGAATCGCGCAGTTCGGTCAGCTGGTATTCGGCTTTGGGGGCAATGCGTATACACTCGCGCGCCAGGTCGGCGGCGAGGGCGTCAGCCAGGAAATTGCCAGGGTTCTGGCGGACGGCATCCAGCCGGGCCAGGATGGAATCGCGTTCGAGGCCGGTTTCGGCCAGTTTGGCGGCGGCCTCTTTCGCCAGGCCGATGATTTTTCCATCCGGCCAGCCATTGCGTTTGAGGGTTTTGCCGGTAATCAGTTCCATAATTTATTTATACCGCAGTCTGTAGGACAGGTCTATAGACCTGTCCTGCTTTATTTACAGGGTTTTCGTTGAGATTTCCTTGCCGGGGCGCAGTTCTTTTTCGTAGTTGTCATACTGGCGGGCGGGGCGCATTCCGGCGCGCTCGTAGATTTTGAGCGCTCCGGTCAGGCTGTCGGCGTCTACGCCGAGGGCGGCGCCTTTCCTGCCGCGCCGGTAAAACTCAGCGAAGGAGGTCTTGAGCAGGGCGCTGGCGATGCCGCGTTTGCGCCACTCACGGCGCACGCCCAATTCGTTGACGAAGCCGTTTTCAGGGTTTTCGTAATCCTCGGCGCGGCAGATGCTGATGCCGACCATCTCATCGCCATCCATTGCCACGAACCACAGCGACGGGTCATAGAGCGGGTCGCCCAGAAAATGATGGCGGAAGCTGGTCAATTCGTCCTCGAAGGGGCGCTCGACAAAGCCGTAGTGGTCGCGGAATGAGTCAATCATCGTGCGCACGACCGCTTCCAGTTCAGTCTCAGGGTGGTAGGGGCGGATGACGATGCCTTCCGACAGCGGCGGGACTTCGGGCGGGCCGTCAAAGGCGGCTTCCATGCGGTAGAACGAGCGGTCATATTTGAATCCGCGCGTCTCGACCAGCGCTTTGAAGCGCGTATTCTGAACCGGGAAGCCGGTGCGCGGCGCGAAGCGGATGCCCTCCGGGACTCGGCTTTCGGCTTCGGCGGCGCGGGCTTCGGCCCAATCGAGCAGGGCGTCAGCGACGCCGCTATCGGCGTAATCGGGGTGGACGCAGAACCAAATCCAGGGGTGAACGGGCGGGTTGCCGGTGTCCCAGACTTCGAGCGCGCCGACCAGCGTCCCATCTGGCGCGAAGGCCATGCGGGTGCTTTTTCCCATGTCGAACTTGGGGTCCTGCCAGTCGTTGCGAATCAGTTCCGGGTCGGTCAGGTCAACGGAGCCGAGCAAGCGCAGGGAACTGGCGTTGGCCAGGTCGAAGACCAGTTTGTAGTCATCCAGCGCGCCGGGGCGGAGGGTGAATCCGTCGGGTAGTTGGTCAGTTGGTTGGGATGTCATTTCGAGGGTCATGATATTTTCCTTTTTTCTTTGAAAAACAAACGGTTTCATTCTGACACCTGCCCGGTCTGGTCAGGCGTCCCGTTCCGAGGCGGGTTATCCAGTTTGAACTTGAGCCACACCGGAACGATACACAACAGCGAGACGGCAGCCGTGATTCCGAACGGGAACTGCGGGCTGACGTTTTCCCACAGGAAGCCGCCAATCAACGGGGCTGGGAGCGAGACCAGTCCCAGGCTGGTGCTGAACAGCCCGAAGGCGGTTCCGCGCAGGTGGGCCGGGACGGCTTTGCTGATGAGCGACTGGTAGGCCGGGGAGACCAGCGCCACGCCGGTTCCAGCCAGCGCCCATCCGCTGGCGTACAGCCAGAAGGGACTGGCGGGCGGCACGAGGGCAATCATCCCAATCGCAATCGCCATCAACAGGAAGCCGAGCGCGATGGCTGCCCGTTCGCTGGTCTTATCCGAAAGCCAGCCGCCGGGAATCATGAACAACATCATGAACAGGCCAAAAATGCCGTTGCTCCAGCCAATTTGCTCGAAGTTCATCGCCGCCACCTGTTCCATGTACAAACCCATGAAGTTGAACGAGATGGCAAACGAGATATCGCGCACGCCGTCGGTCAGCAAAATCCAGGTCAGCACGCCGCCGGAGAACAAGAGGCCAGTCATTGCGCCCAGGTTCGATTTCAACCCGTCAAAGGTGAGCGGCGGACGGGTGTGAGCGTGGCTGTCTTTTTGCGCCGCGTGGCCTGTCCCGCGTTCTTTAGCGGGGCGGGCCATTCCCAACCGGATGATGGTTGCCGCAATATAGAGGGCGGCAGAGACAACCAGCATGGTCTTGAAACTGAAGTTTTGCACCAGCCAGCCGCCAAGCGGCGGGCCAAGCACGGAAACAACGCCGAACAGGGTCTGCGTGACGCCAAAGACCCGCGCGCGGTTGTGTTCGGACGAGTTTTCGGCGATGAAGGCATCGAAACTTGGCCCAACCAGCGAACGCGCCACCGCGCCGACCACGCTGGAGAGCAACACCCAGCCCCACGAAGTAGAAAGCACCAGGATAATTTGCGCCACCGTCCCGAACACGCTGCCGATGGCAATCGCTTTCAGGCGTCCGAGCGAGTCAGACATCCAGCCGCCCAGGATTTGCAAAACCAGCGGCGCCATGCTCGCCAGGGTGAAAAACAAGCCAATCTGGCCGATGCTCGCGCCCAGTTCTTTCAGGTAGAGCGATTCGAGCGGCCCGTACATATTCCCGCCCAGGTTGGCGAGAATCATGGCAAGCATGAACAGGAGCAGCAGCGGGGTCAGCAGGGATTGTTTCTTTTCGACAGCGGTTGTTTCCATTTTTTTTCATCCTGGGATCCAAAGTCGGGAGACTTTGGAGCGATAATTATGAAATTTACTGTCCAATATCAGGAGATATTGGACTCCAGCCCGTACTCCGCGCCAGCGACGCATCCTTCGACCATTCCGCCAGCGCTTCGGGGTATTTCTCCAATTCAATCCGCGTCAGGCGGATGAGTTTGCCGGTGTAGAAAGAGGTTACTATGTCCATGATTGCTCCTTTGCTTTGGAGTGCGCAAGTTCTACTTGCGAAACGGCGGAAGCTCGCTTCCGCACTCTAGATTCAAACAAAAGCGGCCACAGGCTTTTCGCCCATGGACGCGCTCCGAAAAGAAAAGGCCACGGGCGGGTGCGCCGTGGCCGGGGTTACAAAGTTTTGTGTAACTTACCTTGAGGCAGGCGCACTCCGAGAATCAACAGCCAAACCACCACCCAAAACGGCGGCGCGGACGAAATTCTTGATGCAGGCGTTGAATTGTGCCATCGGTCGTGCGCTCCTTTCCTGTAAGAGTAATAACGGGCGAGAGTCTATCACGCCGGGTTGGATGCGTCAAGGAATTTTTCCCGATTTCAAAAACTTATCTTGACCCGCTTCCGTTTTCCCCCTATAATGAAAACGATTTTCATAAAAAGAGAGCTTATGTCTGCTGAAACCTGGCTGAATGCCTTGCAAGCGCATGGATACCGTCTGACCGAGTCGCGCCGCGCAGTGGTGGAGATTGTCGCCGCCACCTCCCGCGCCCTGACCCCCATGGAGGTGTTCGACTCGGCCCGCGCTGCCCACCCTGAACTGGGGTTGGTGACAGTCTACCGCACGCTGGAAAAGCTGGAAGAACTGCACCTTATCCAACGCGTCCACCAACCGGGCGGCTGCCAGGCCTTCATCGCCGCCAGCCAGGGACACCAGCACCTGCTCTTGTGTCGAAATTGCGGGCGCGTGACCTTTTTCGAGGGCGATGACCTGGATTATTTGTTCAACGCTATTGCCCAAAAAACCGGCTACGCCATCCAAGAACACTGGCTGCAACTGTTTGGTTTGTGCCAGGATTGCCAATAGGAGGTTGTTATGTGCATGTTTTGTGCTGCTGTCCCCGCCGCCGGAGCGATTGGCGCGAAGTTGAACGCCGACCAGAAAAAGAAATTGCAAAGCGGCGCAACCAAAACCGAAAAACCGATTGCCGTCCTCACCGGCGGCGTGATTGTGTTGCTGGTGGTGGGTTCGGTGCTGTACCATACGACGAGTTATTCTTAATCCACGAATTTGCGCTAATCTGGTATCTTCTCAATATTTTGGGGAGAGAAGCGCCGTTCCGAAGGCTTCGTCGCGAGCGCTCAGCCGAGCGGTTTGAGCGGCTCAGCCAGGTTTTTCAAGCAAACCTCACCTGCACTTGTCGCGCAGGCGCAAGTGTCGGGACGTTTCCCCATGGCAAAAATTCGTGAAGATTGGTGCTGATTAGTGGATGAGATTTTCTATGACCCATACCCCTCACCGCCTCGACATCGTAAACATCAGCATTGCCTACGGCGAAAAAACAATCTTGAAAGAGGTTTCATTCAACGTGCCGCACGGCGCGCGGGTGGCTGTCGTTGGCCCGAATGGCGCAGGAAAATCGACTCTATTCAAGGCATTGGTCGGTATCCTGCCGCTCCAACGCGGCCGGATTCTGATTCATGGCCTGCCGCTCGGCGACCACAAGGATTGCGTGGCCTATGTCCCGCAGCGTGGGGAAGTGGATTGGCGCTTCCCGGTCACGGTGCGGGATGTGGTGATGATGGGCCGTTATGGCTCCCAGGGCTGGCTGCGACGCCCCTCGAAAAGCGACCACGAATCGGTGGGGCGCAGTCTCGAAGAGATGGGAATTGCCGATTTGGCGGAATACTCCATCAGCGACCTGTCGGGCGGTCAGCAGCAGCGCGTCTTCCTGGCGCGCGCCATTGCCCAAAACCCGCACATCCTGCTGATGGATGAACCGTTTACCGGGGTGGATGTCACCACCCGCGAAGCAACCCTGCGCCTGCTCGACCACCTGCGCGAGCGGCAGGTCACCACCATTATTTCCACCCACGACCTGAACCTGGCCGCCAGCCGTTTCGACCTGGTCTTGCTGCTCAATAAGGGACTGATTGCTTACGGCAAACCGCAGGATGTCTTGAAACAGGAACATCTCGCCAAAGCCTTCGGCAGCGCGCTGCTTGTAACAGAAAACGGGGCGCTGCTGGTGGATGAATGCTGCTCATAATGGAACTCCTTCTCCAACCCCTCACCTACGCCTTCATGCAGCGCGGCATGGCCGCTGCCGTCATCGTTGGGATCTTGTGCGCTGTGATGGGAACCTATGTCGTCCTGCGCGGCATGGCCTTCCTGGGCGATGCGCTGGCGCACGCCATCCTGCCCGGGGTGGCAGTGTCTTACCTCGTTGGCGGCAATCTGCTGGTCGGCGCGCTGGCCGCGGCCATCGTGGTTGCCCTGCTGATTGGCTTTTTCTCGCGCCAGGGCGCCATCAAAGAAGATACCGCCATCGGCATCCTGTTCGCGGCGGCGCTGGCGCTCGGCGTGGCGTTGATTTCGTCCATCCGTACCTACGCCGTCGATTTGAGTCATATCCTGTTTGGCAACGTGCTGGGCGTTTCCCCCGCCGATTTGTGGATGACCTTTGGGCTGGGACTCGCCATCCTGGTGACGGTGTTCCTGCTCTACCGTCCCTTCCTGGTCATCTCGTTCGACCCCGTCCTGGCGGCGACCCTGCGCCTGCCCGCCGAACTGCTGCGCAACATTATGCTCATCCTGCTGGCGGTGACGGTTGTCGTCTCGCTCCAGACGGTTGGAATCGGGCTGGTGGCCGCCATGCTGGTCACGCCCGCTGCGACCGCCTACCTGCTGGCGCGCCGTCTCGCGCCAATGATGTTCATCTCGGCGGCGATTGGCGCGTTCTCCTCGCTGGCTGGGTTGTATCTCAGTTATTACCTGAACATCGTCTCCGGTTCGGCTATCGTGCTGACTGCGACGGCTGTGTTCCTGGTTGTGTTCCTTCTCAAACGCGGAAGGCGCTAATGTATCCTTTTTTTCGCTCCCTGTTGTTCAAACTCGACCCTGAAACAGCCCACCACCTGACCCTGCAATTGGTGCGCATGGCGGGACTCGCGCCCCCGAGCCGTTGGCTGCTCGAATGGATGTTTTCCGCGCCCCCCAAGCCCGTCCACGCCTTTGGGCTGACCTTCAAAAACCCGGTTGGGTTGGCTGCCGGGTACGATAAGGACGGGGTTGCCGTCTATGGGCTGTCCGCGCTGGGGTTTGGACACCTCGAACTGGGGACGGTCACGCCGCGCCCGCAGCCGGGCAACCCCAAACCGAGGGTATTCCGGCTCATCGAGGAGCAGGGGGTGATTAATCGGATGGGGTTCCCGGGGCGGGGAATGCAGTTCGTCAGTGAGCAGTTATCAGTAACCAGTAAACGCCCACAGTCGGTTATTCTTGGGGTAAACCTGGGGAAGAATAAGGATACGCCGCTCGAAAACGCGGCGGAGGATTACATTACGCTGATGCGCGCGTTCGCGCCGCTGGCCGATTACCTGGCAATCAACGTTTCCTCGCCCAATACGGTTGGCCTGCGCCGTTTGCAGGGGCGGGAGATGCTGGAAAACCTGCTGAAACAAATCAGCGTTGAACGTTTATCCTTAAACGTTCAACCTCCCGTGCTGGTAAAAATTGCCCCCGATTTGTCGGAGGATGAGTTGGATGACGCGGTGGGCGCGATTTTGGATTCCGGCATGGATGGCATGATTGCCACGAACACGACTCTCAGCCGGGATGGGGTACGGTCGCCGCTCAGGGCAGAATCAGGCGGCTTGAGCGGGAGGCCGTTGACAGCCTTGTCTGATTCCGTGCTGGAAAAGGTCGTCGCGCGGGTACATGGCCGGGTCCCGGTGGTCGCTGTGGGCGGAATCATGACTCCCGATGACGCAAAAAGAAAATTAGACCTGGGAGCGACGCTCGTCCAGGTCTATACAGGGCTGATTTATGCAGGGCCGGGGCTGGTGAAAAATATTGTAAGACGGATTTAAATCCGTCTTACTCTGCCGGGTACAGGGCAAACTGCGGGGAGTCTTTGGGCCGGAACAAA
>DAOTZM010000028.1:0-16023 GCA_034434035.1 Anaerolineales bacterium | reverse complement strand
TAAAATCCGCCAGGAGCAGGAAGCCGCCATGAAGGTGGCGGAAGAATCCGAAAAAGAAGTGGAAAGAATGATTTTGGGTCTATCAAAAACATAAATACTAAAGAGGGACTTTATGCTCAAAATCTATTGCGACGAAACCTGGACAAGTCGCTCGGAATACAAAAACATCAAGAACCCTTACATTGTTTTTTATGGGGTGATGGTGGATGACAGTCTTGAAACTGCGCTGGTTGAGAGAATTAACACGTTCAAGACCAATCGTGGCTTATTCCCACCAGGTCGGGAGTTTCCCGCCGAGGTCAAATGGCAAAAGGTCGAAGAAGAAGCCAAAGAAGCCGCCAAGAAAAAGCGCCGCAATCGTTATGAAGAATTTTTAGATATTTTTTTTGAAAGCATGAGCGGCAAGCAACTTTCCTTTGGCTATTTGTTCATGGATAAAAGAGAGCATGACAAGATTGAACTTGATTTTCTGAGTCAGCAGGATGACAACCAGCATAATTTCTTTTTCATGTTGTATTACCAATTCCTGTATCACTGTTTCATCAAGTCGCAGGTGGGACAAAAACCATGTGAAATCCTGATTGACAACCATGATATGGGCGCGGAAGGGCAAACATATGACATTGAAAAACTCAGAAGCATTTTGAACCGCAAAATCTACCTTCGAGCTTCACCTAAATATCAGATGCCTTTACTGCCCACCCTGCGAAAAGAATTGGTGGATTCGGTGCAATTGGTGAGTCTTGCTGAATCAAAAGAATATCCGCTTATTCAAATGGCTGATTTATGCGCTGGTTGTGTAAGGTATGCTTTGGAGAATGAAATTGAAATTCCCCTGGCTAAGAATCAATTGTCTCTTTTTGACATTGCAACTGAACAAGAACCAATATCCGGCAGGCAAGCCTTTGTCAATTATTTTTATCGCAAATTAAGGGCTATTAAAGGTTATGACGATATAAACTTGCTTAAAGTCTCATATCATCATAGATTTAATATTTTCCCGTTTTCTTTAAAAGTTAGTAACTCAACACCCCCAAACGGAGTCCCCTCATGAAAACCCCCTCTGGATTGGAATACACCGAAGTTGAAGCCGGGACGGGCGAACCGGCCGTTGCCGGGAAGACCGTCAGCGTGCATTACACCGGCAAACTGACGAATGGCAAAGTTTTCGACAGTTCCTACTCGCGCGGCGAGCCGATTACCTTTGCGTTGGGAACCGGGCGCGTCATCAAAGGCTGGGAGGAAGGCATTGCGCTGATGAAGGCCGGCGGCAAGGCCACGCTCACCATCCCGCCGGAACTGGGTTACGGCGAGCGCGGCGCGGGCGGCGTCATCCCGCCCCATGCCACGCTGGTTTTCGATGTGGAATTGGTCAGCGTGAAGTAAGCGGCGAGGCATGGAGACCCAATGCGTATCGTTCGATATCAACTCAAGACCGATGCTCCCCGCTATGGCTGGGTGCTGGATGAAAACGTCGGCCCGATGGAGGGCAACCCCTTTGGCGAGTATCGCCGCCTGAAGGCCGATATCCCGCTCGAAGATGTGCGCCTGCTGGCGCCCTGCCAGCCTTCGAAAATCGTATGCGTGGGGCGCAATTACGCCGAACATGCCCGCGAACACGGCGCCGAAGTGCCAAACGTGCCGCTCATTTTCCTCAAGCCGCCTTCCAGCGTGATTGGCCCCGGTGAAACCATCCTCCTGCCGCCGCAATCCAAACAGGTGGAGCATGAATCGGAACTGGTGGTTGTCATCGGCAAGCGCGGACGGCGCGTCACCGCCGAAACGGCCCGCGATATTATCCTGGGCTACACCGTCGGCAACGATGTCACCGCCCGCGACCTGCAAAAATCGGACGGGCAGTGGACGCGCGCCAAAGGGTTCGATACCTTTTGCTCCTTTGGCCCCTGGATTGACACCGACTTTGACCCCTCAGACGCGCTCGTCACCTGCCGGGTCAGCGGCCAGCCGCGCCAGATGGCCTCCACCCGCGATATGGTCTTCAGCGTCAACACCTTAATCGCCTTCGTTTCTTCGGTCATGACCCTCGAACCCGGCGACCTGCTCTTCACCGGCACCCCGGCGGGCGTGGGAATTCTCAAGGACGGGGATGAAGTGGTCTGCGAGATTGAGGGCTTGGGGAAACTGAGCAACCCGGTAAAAACCGAAAGATGATTTTTGCTGTTATGCGTCGAAATACATATCTGCTTGAGTTTAGAGTTCGTTTGTAATCAAAACTTTTTGGACACGGACACCTGCGCCCGCGCCGCAAGCGCAGGTGTTACGCGGACGAACACGGAAAAAACGTAACTGCCTGCCCTCACCCTGCTTCTCTCCCAAAGGGAGAGGGAAACGGATGGATAAAACGGATTTTTATGCCGAAAACGACAATTTCGTCCGAGATTTCTCCCCTCTCCCACCGGGACGTGTGCCACGAAGTGGTAGAGGGGTTGGGGGGTGAGGGTGGTAGGTAGTTACGAAGAAGAAGACTTCTCTGATGAAGAGTCCGAGGACGACTTCCTTGATGAAGAGTACGAGGATGACTTCTCTGAAGAAGAAACCGAAGACCAAGCGGAAGCCCACAAAATGGTCCATCAAAGAGATTATTGACCAGAAAGGAAATCGCATCAAGCCATCTTTCAAACGCTGCTGGAGCGAGATTGCTCCCGCCATCGCCGCTTGCAATCCCAACTATAACACCCGCATCTTGGACTCACAAATTATTTGTAAGCAGGCCATTCGCATTGAACGCCGTGCTTGCCCGGTAATTCTCTACCGGACAAAATCAAGAAACGAACCGCGAAGCCCGCTAAGAACGCCAAGAAGAGCTAAAAAACTTCGCGCCCTTTGCGCTCTTTGCGGTTCGATAAAGGTTTTGTCCGGTAGAGAAGCCCGGTAAAAGTAATTCTCAGGAATGCGAGCGACTACACGGATTATGATGACTATTCAGCATGCACATCTCATGAAGAGGTGAGAGAGACCTATTTTCAAGCCGCTGGAGAGGCGGAATGAGATGGAATATTTACTCTTTTTGGCTCTACTCTATGGTTTGCCTGCCTGGATGATATATTCTTTGACCGACTGGCTGATACGCAAATTTTCGCCTCCTCCTCCGCCAGAAATCGCATCGAGATTGCAGTCGGCGCGCAGGAAGATTCAGGAGTCGCTGGAAGATATCGAGCGGCACAACCGCGGCGAAGTTCCCGGTTACTGGGGGGATTCAGACATTGACCGTCTGGATATGGCTTTGGCAGAAGCCAGCGAAATTGAGTATCAATCCCCCTTGCGCAAAGCCCTACCCCCTCCCCTGCAAGCCGCCATCAGCATGTGTCTGGCAATCGGATTGATCAACCTGGCTGTTGTTACTTACTTTGAAGGCAACCCCTTCCAGCGCCTTGATCTGGATTTTTGGGTGGAGATAGGGATTCCATTGGGCATTGCTATTCTTGCCTTAGTTTTTGTTGTGATCGAATGGCGTTTGTCATCTCATAAAAATACACCATGACCGTAAATTCCTGTTCCCACCTCATGCTCCTTCCCACGCTGGCCTGTCCCGCCGCGTGCGCTTACTGCTTTGGCCCCCACCAGGGCAATGGCGGCATGTCGTCTCAGACGCTGGAAGCGGTGGCGCGCTGGCAGCAACGCTGGGGCGGGACGGAAGCGCTGGAGATTACCTTCCACGGCGGCGAGCCGTTGTTGCCTGGCGCCCCCTTTTACCGCCAGGCGCTCCCCCTGTTGCGTGAAGGGCTTGCCCCGCTCCCGGTCAAGTTCGCCGCCCAGAGCAACCTGTGGTTCCTGAGCGATGACCTGTGCGAACTGTTCGGCGAATACCAGGTGGACCTGGGCACCAGCCTGGACGGCCCCGAGGAAATCAACGACGCCCAGCGCGGCGCGGGCTATTTTCAACGGACGATGGCCGGGGTGCAGCGCGCCCGCGCCCACGGTCTGAGCGTCGGCTGCATCTGCACCTTCACGCCTGCATCTGCAGCGCGGGCCGATGAGGTCTTTGATTTCTTCCTGCAGCAGGGACTGGGATTCAGCATCCACGCCGCGGTTCCGCCCCTGAGCCGCCCCGATTCGCCCTGGACGCTCCCGCCCGAATCCTTCGCCAATTTGCTGCTCCGCCTGCTGGAACGTTACCTGAGCCATCTCGACCGCATCCGCATCAGCACGCTGGAGGCGATGTGCCGCAGCATCTCCGCCGGGCAGGGCGGCATTTGCACCTTCACCGATTGCATCGGCAGGCACCTGGCCGTGGACCCGCAGGGCTGGATCAGCCCTTGCCAGCGTCTGGCTGGGAGGCCCGAATTCCGCCTGGGCAACGTCCACGATTGTCCTTCTCCCGATGACCTGGCGCAGTCCCCGGTCTGGCTGACGTGGCAGGAGCGGCAGGAACGCGTCGCCGAAACCTGCGCCGATTGCCCGCACTGGCCCATCTGTCGCGGCGGCTGTCCCTACGACGCGCTGGCGGCGAACAACGGCCGCCGAGACCGAGCGCGCGAGTCAGGCTGAACAGGTTGAACACGCCGCTGTTGGAACGCTGCGGAAAATTCCCGCTGCCGGGGCCGCCCTGGAATCCCCCGTCCTGCGGGGGATTTGCGTTTTCTGGCCGGAAGTTACCTCCCTGCGGCATGTTCCCGGGCAGGTCTCTGGCGGGGTTCATTTCGAACCCGCTCAAAAAAGGCGTCGCCGCCGCGCCAGTTTTGGGCTGGGGGAGGCCGATTGCCAAAGCCCTGACCGAGAACATGGGCGGCGCGATTTCGATGGAAAGCGAGCTTGGCAAGGGCAGCACCTTGACTTTCTCCTTCCCTGCGGTTTTCTGAAAACCGTTAAGAAGGCCTTTGGCAAAGAATGCGCCCCATGGGGCGCGTTCTTGATTTGGGAATACAAAAGTTTAACGAAATACGTTCGGTTATTCGTATAAGAATCCGCTACAATCATGTCGAACTAAAATACAATAGAGCCGATGGACCCGCAAACACCTTTCCCTATCAGCAAAACGAAAATCACTCCCCCACGCCGCCGGGCCGAGTTGATTTCGCGTCCCCGGTTGATTGAGATGCTGCACACCCTGCTGAACAAGAAACTGGTGCTGGTCTCTGCCCCAGCCGGGTATGGAAAAACCTCCCTGTTGATAGATTTCGTCGCCTCGAGCGAAATCCCCGTCTGTTGGCTCTCCCTCGACATCCTGGACCAGGAACCGCAGCGTTTCCTCGCCTACCTGATAGCCGGTATCAGGGAACGCTTCCCCGGATTCGGGGCCGAATCATTGGCGCTGCTCAACAGCATGGCATCCATCGAAAGGGAAAACGAACGGCTGGCGGTCATCCTGACCAACGAAATCTTCCAGGACATCCGCGAACATTTTGCCATCGTTTTGGACGACTACCAGTTCATCGACCCGATTCCCTCGCTGCGCCTTTTCATCAACCGCTTCATCCAACTTGCAGGCGAACATTGCCACCTGATTCTGGTCTCCCGCATCCTGCCGGCCTTGCCTGACCTGCACCTGCTGGCGGCGCGTGACCAGGTAGGCGGCCTGGGGCTGGAAGAACTGGCTTTCCTGCCGGAGGAAATCCAGGGCCTGTTTACCCAAAACATCAAACAAACCATCTCTCGTAAAGAAGCCGAACTGCTTGCCGAGGAGACGGATGGCTGGATTACCTCTATTTCCCTGGCCAGTCTCTCGCTTGGCAAAGGCCCCAAAACCCCGGCGGCTCGTACCGGCATCGAACTATATGATTACTTTGCCCGCGAGGTACTCGACAAGCAAACCCCAGCAATGCGGGAATTCCTCCTGGTTACATCACTATTCGAGGAGGTGGATGTCGAGATTTGCGAAGCCGTGCTGGAACCTCTCCTGCCGGGACTGCGTGACCATTGGCAGACTTTGTTCGGCGCGGTCCAGAAAAACAACCTGTTTGCCATCCCGATGGGCCGCGAATCAGGTTCGTTTCGTTACCATCACCTGTTCCAGGATTACCTGCAAGCAATTTTGCAGGAGGAAAATCCCGAAATTATCCGGGAGGCGATGCGCCTGCTTGCGGTCTATTACGAAAAAAAACAGGATTGGGAAAAGGCGCACCACATTTACGAGCAAAATGGCGACCTGGACGCCCTGGTCGAACTTTTGGAAACCTGCGGCACGCACCTGATTCGGAATGGCCGTATCGCCATGCTTGGGGATTGGCTCGACCGCCTGCCGGTTTTCCTGCTCCGGCGCAACTCCCGATTACTATCCCTGCAAGGTGTGGTTGCCCACATCCAGGGCGAAACCCAGGCCGGGATTTCCCTGCTGACCCAGGCCGAGAAAAGCCAGCGCGCGGCAAACGTCCTCGAGGAACTGGCCGTCACCCTGGTGCGCCGGGCAGCCGCTTTTCGTGATTCTGGGAACTATGCCCGCGCCCTGTCCGATGCGGAAGAAGCGATTGCCATCACCAGCGGTCCTCAGGATTCGTATGCGCAATATAATTTGGCTGCCGCCTTGCGCGTCAAAGGGATGTCCTTATTCAGATTAGGACGGGCCGCGGAATCGGTCGAATGGCTCGAAAATTCTTTGAGCCTGTTTACCACTCTCCAGGACCGAGGATATATTCCTATTTTGGAAATGGAATTGGGAGCAATTCACAACGTTTTGGGCGAAAATGAAGTCGCTATAAAGTTTTACCTCAGCGCCCTGAAAGCGTGGGAGGCAAGCGGCAACCTGGGCTGGCAGGCAACCTTGATGAATAACCTTGGCGTGTTGTATCACCAGGTTGGCGAATACGAGAAAGCGTTTCGCGCCTTTGAAAATGCCCTGGATGCAGCCCGCCGCAGTGATTACATTCGAGCGCAGGCGATGACTCTATGCAGCCTGGGAGACTTGCTGCTCGATTTACAGGAATTCGAACATGCCAGGGAATGTTATGAAAAATCGCTTGGGATTGCGTCCCAACACCAGTATTCTTTTTGGGTTTTTTATAACGTGGTCGCCCTGGCGCGCGCTGCCAGGCTTGAAAAGCGGTACAACGTTGCCGAAAACCTGTTGCAGGATTTGTTTGGACGTATGAGCCTGGATGTCTCGGCGGGCGAAGAAGCCCTATTTCGGCTGGAATATGGCATCCTGTTACTGGAGACAAACAAGCCCAGGCAAGCCGCCGAGGAACTGACGCTGGCCGCGCGCCTGTACGAACAGGATGGGCGCATCCTGGAACTCAACATTTGCCGCCTGTGGCTGGCCGCCTCCTTATCCCAATCTGGGCAGGTTGGGACTGTTTTGTTGCGCGTACAGGATTTCGTGAGAGCATATCGGGCGATGAAAGAAACCGCCCCCTTGCAAGTCGCCGCCGGGCATGTCAGGACATGGTTCGACCAAATTTCGTTCCCGCCAGAGTTATCAACCGCGATGCAGCAACTTTTCACGCAGTCTGCCCTGTTGAATGCGAAAATCCCGGCCTTGCGAAGAAAACTGCGCCAGGTATCCAGGTCGGCTTTCATTTCGCAACCGCGTCTTAAAATTCACGGCTTTGGACCGGCCCAGGTGTTCCTGAACGGAAAAAAAGTATCCCTGTCCGACTGGCAGACCCGCGAAACCCGTGACCTGTTCTTTTTCTTCCTGCACTCCTCGCCGCGAACAAAAGAAGACGTTGCCATTGCGTTCTGGCCCGATATCAGCCCGGCGCGCATGAAAATGCGCTTCAAAACGAACATATACCGCCTTCGTCACGCCATTGGGCAGGAAACCATTCTCTTCGAAGAAGAACGCTACCGGTTCAATACGGATATCGATTACGACTACGATGTCGAAAACTTCGAGAAACTCTTGGAGCGCGGCAAAACCGCAGCGACAGTCGAAGAAAAAATATCGGCCCTGGATGCGGCGGTTGCGCTGGTAAAGGGGCCTTATCTGGCTGATATAGACCTGGAGTGGGTCGATGCGGAACGCGCGCGCCTGGAATTGGACTATCACGCGGCTTTATTGCGGCTGGCAGGCCTGTACCTGGAAACCGGCCAATCGCAGCGCGCCCTCGAAACCTGCCAAACCGCGCTCAAAGCCGACCCGCTGCTGGAGGATGCTTATCGGTTGAGTATGCGCGCATACGCAGCGTTGGGGGATGGCGCGGCCATCGCGCGCATTTACCAAGCTTGCCGCGCTGTGCTTCGGGATGAATTGGGGGTCAATCCATCCGAAGAAACGGAAAAACTCTACAAAAAACTGCTCAATCGCTGAGTTTGTAGTCACCTTTGTAGCCTGGGACGGGATAACCTGTAGACAATATTTTCTACCCATTCCCAAAAGGTGACCCATGAAAAACACAACCGCTCGTTTCGCATCCGTCGTTTCCAAAATCCAGAAGCAGCACATTCAATTTGTTCTGATGGCGTTGGTCGTCCTGATGCTCGTCCTGGGCGCTGGCGCGCCGGTTGACGGCGGCACGATCGGTCATTAATGATTCTCGGTGTTGCTGTCATTGCCGGGATTCTGGCAGGCGTGTGCATTGCCGGATGGAAAAAAAAGCCCTGGCAGCCTCCGGCGCTCAGACACCCCTGGTTGGTGGTTGTTTTCTTCTTACCGCAACTGCTGGCTTTTTACTTGCCCGCCACGCGAAATCTTTTTCCTGCCCCGCTCGCCGCCGCCAGTTTGGTCATTTCGCAACTCGGGTTGCTCACATTCTGCATCCTGAACTGGCGGCTGGCAGGAATGCCCATCCTGGCAATTGGCCTGCTCCTGAACCTGGTCGTCATCCTTGCCAATGGCGGGTTGATGCCAATCAACCCAGAGACCGTGGCGCGCCTGGTATCGCCTGAAGTGCTTGCCCGCTTGCAGGTTGGCGAACGGTTGGGCGCATCCAAAGACATCCTGCTCGTCCCCGATGCAATCACCTTTCCCTGGCTGGCAGACCGTTTCGCGCCTCCCGACTGGATTCCCTATCGATTTGCCTTCAGCCTTGGGGATATCCTGATCGGGTTGGGCGCGTTTATTCTCCTGGCCTTCCCGGCAGGGAAAGCGGCATCTATCAAAAAAGGTAATTTTAGCTATGTTAACCAGCCCAATTTTTAAGCAGCGTGTCGCGCTTCGTAGAAGCAGTTCAGATTTTTGCGAAATCAACCGTGTGCTTGCCGCCGCAGTGGTCAGCCAAAAATTTTGCGCCCTGCTCTTGAGTGACCCGGCCCGCGCAGTAGCACAGGGATATGCCGGGGAACAGTTCTTCCTCTCGGATGCCGAATACGACCTGGTACTTTCTGCGAAAGGCTGCTCGTTGCAGGAATTTGCCCAACGGATTGGCGAAACGATTTCATCCCGCCCGGTTTTTACGATGCAGCCTGCGAATTTAGGCAGTATCGATACCCCAATGCCCGCCTTCTAAAAAATATGCGGCAAACCTCGCTGGCGGCCTGTTGGGGGGAGTACCGTTTCTGCGGGCTGCCTCCAACCCTCGAAGGATTATTACAGGTACTTGCGCTCCGCGACCAGGAAACCCAGGGACATACACAGCGGGTCACAGGCCTCACCATTCTATTGGCGCGCAAATCAGGCGTTCCGGAACCTGAAATTGATCTGATTCGCCAGGGTTCGATGTTGCACGACATCGGCAAAATCGGCATTCCAGATTCGATTTTGCTAAAGCCGGGCCCGCTTACGCCGGGAGAATGGGCCGTTATGAAAAAACACCCGCTCTATGCCTATCAAATCCTTTCCCGCATCGAACACCTGAAGCCGGCCTTTGAGATTCCCCTTTATCATCATGAAAAATGGAATGGCAGCGGGTATCCCTGCGGTCTGAAGGGAGAACAAATCCCCTTCGCGGCCAGGCTGTTTGCGTTTTCTGATGTCTTCGACGCCCTCACATCAGACCGTCCCTACCGGAAAGCCTGGTCCAGGCAAAGGGCAATCGCGTATATCAAAGCCCGCCTGGGAACCCAGTTCGACCCACGCATCACGCCAATCTTTGAGCGCATGATGGAAGAAATCAATTATCTTTTTTGAGAAGGCGTTTTTTGCTTGCAGGGGGTGTAAAACAGGCATTACAATACCGGCATGAAAGTTTTGCCGCCTATCTAAAAGCCCACTTTGCGGCGGATGATGCCGGTATTGCTGATGATTGCCAATATCCTGTGCTTCGCCTGCCTGGTGTTGGCTGTCCTGTGCCTGCCCTGATAGATGGTACCCGCCGATATGTCCACCAACCGCCTTGCCGTCTCCAGCCTGGTCGCTGCCCTGCTGACCATCGTGTCGTTTTGCATCGGGTTTGCCCCCTTCCTGCCGCTGACTGCCGGTGTATGTTACCCGGCGGCTATTTTTTTCGGCATCATGTCCATCATAACCGGCTTCCGCGCCTTGCGCCAGGTACGCGCCAGCGGCGAACACGGACGCTGGATGGCCCTGACCGGCATCTGGACAGGGAGCCTGACCATCCTTGCAGTCGTATGCGCTGCCACCCTGACGCTGACGGCCCTGTTCCTGGGCCTCGATTACCTCCAGACTCTCTTGCCGACGCCCTTTCATTAGAACAGGGATGCTTACTTCATCCCAAATAATTTTGTTACAACCGGGTTGGGCTTGACGCCGAGTTCATAAATCAGGGCCGGGACAGCAATCGAGAACGGGTAAACTATCAGCGGGGTGTAGATGCCCATGTTGAGCAGCAGGTCAATTTTTTGGGTCAGGTACGATTGCACCGGGTTGTGAAAGATGAGAATCAGGACCGAGATGCGCCCCATGTAAGAGAAAAAGCCAGAAAGCCAGCCAGGGCCGCGTTCCAGTTGGCGCGAAAGGGCCAGGATAAACAGGATGCCCGTCACAGCCTCCAACGTAAAGACGACTGGCGAGCCATAAGCGCGGGTATTGAAATCCATCGTTTCTGCAAAGAGGATATTCAACCCCAGGTTGATTACGAATGCGCCGAGAAGTAACAGGGGTGACAAAAACCAGCCTTGCGGCGCGCTGCGAAATACTTCGCGCCCCAGAATAAAGTAGAAACCCGCCAGCAGCGCCAGGTCGAGGCTCCAGGGCAGTCCTTTCAAGGTCAGGCTGCGCCCCAACAGGTTGATTTCGAGGGGGTTGAACCAGCCAACCGTCCAGGCGCCGAGCGCCAGCACCACGAACAGGCCAATCCAACGCGGCCAGGGCTTCTCGGCCTTGCGAAAGGCCAGGTAGAACAAGAAGGCGAACAGGTTAACGGTGAAAAGGGCTGGCAGGAACCACATCGCCACCCAGTCGAGATAATAGCCGTTGGCGTACAGGGCCTTGACGATGCGTCCCCAGGCAATCGACAACCCCATATTGTCGAAGAAGACCGCCTCGAAATAAATCAGAAAGATGCCGAAGAAGAAAGGCTTCAGCAGGCTGTCGAAGCGGCGGCGCAGCAGGTCGAGGAAAGCCATATCGGGTTTGAAGAACAGCCCCGAAAGGAAGAAAAACAGCGGCATGTGGAAGGAGTAAATCCAGTGATGCAGGAAGGGCGCGTAGGCTGCCGTGCCGTTGTGTCCCAGCGCCACCAGCAAGATGCCGATGCCTTTGGCAATATCGATGTAAGGAAGACGGTTCATGGGACTTTGTGATTTTGTGATTAGGTGATTAAACCACGAATATCGAGCATAGAATATCGAATCACGCATCCCCAAACACGAAGGTGGGCATGCCCTCGACATCGGTCTGGAGGCGGAACAGGCCACCCGTGAGCGGATATTCCGCTAAATCGGCAGGGGGCAGGCCTTTGCGGGCCGAGGTGACGAACAGGTCGCTCCCGTTTTCGCCGCCAAAGACGCAGGCGGTGACGTTTTTGGCCGGAATGGGGATATTCTCCAATAGCTGGCCGTTCGCCGGGTTCCAAACCGTGACTGCCGCGCCGCCCCACAGCGCAATCCACAGGCGTCCCTGGGTGTCGGAGGTCATGCCGTCGGGGAAGCCGAGCCGGGGCGGGATGGAGACGGCTGCGCGCGGATTGCCGATTTCACCGCTGGCGAGGTCGTAGTCGTAGGCCATGACGTTGAACGTGGGGGTGTCGATGTAGTACATCGTCTTGTGGTCCCGGCTCCAGGCCAGGCCGTTGGAGATACGCGCGCCGCTGACGAGGGTCTTGAGCGTGCCATCGGGCGAGTAGGAGTACAGCGCGCCGGAGGCTTCCGTTTCGCTGTTATCCATCGTCCCGGCTAAAAAGCGTCCGTCGGGGGCGCATTTGCCGTCGTTGAAGCGGTTGCCGGGCAGGTGCGCTTCGGGGGATGCGAGAACGGTCAATTTAACGGTATCCAAATTGAGTGACGCGATGTCGTGGCGAAGGCCGAGGATGAGATTCCCGCTGCGGGCTGGGGCGGCGCATCCGAGCGGGGCATCCACCTCGATTTTTTCATCCAGGTTGGTTTTTGGGTCGTAGATGCGCAGGTGTCCGGCATAGATATCGACCCAATAGAGCCGCTTGCGGGCAGAATCCCAGGCCGGGCCTTCACCAAGCGCGGCCTGGGCGTCGAGCAAGAGTTGGGGGGAGGAAAGTTTCATTAGAGCCAATCGCGTTTATAAAAAATGTAGATGGCAAGCGCGGTAAGCGAGACAGAAACAGCGATGATGTAAATGAAAGCGGCGTGGTTTTCCTGTAGAGGCAGGTCGACGTTCATGCCGTAAAAGGATGCAATGACGGTCGGGATGTTGAGCGCGATGGTGAGGGCTGCCAGGATTTTCATGATAACGTTCAGGTTGTTGGAAATGACACTTGCAAAGGCATCCATGAGGGCGGCCAATACTTCAGAAGCGATATTGACCATCTGGATGGCTTGCTGGTTTTCGGTGAGAACGTCTTCGAGCAGGTCCTGGTCTTCTTCATATTGATTGAACATCTGCATCCGGCGCAGGCGCTCCATCATCACCTCGTTGGAGTGCAGGGCGGTCGCAAAGTAGGTCAGGCATTTCTGGTATTTGAGCAGTTCGAGCACTTCGCGGTTGCGGGTGGATTTTTGCAGGCGGTCTTCGATAACTTCGGTGGTTTTGTTGATTTGCCGCAACAGGGAAAGGTAGCGGGTGGCGGTTTCGAGCATGATGTAGAGCGCGAAGCGGTAGCGCTTGGCAGTTTTTAACCCGCGATATTTTCCGTTGCGCAGCAGCCGGATGACTTCATTTTCCTGTTTGGAGATGGTGACGACGCAATTGTTGAGCAGGATGATACCGAGCGGAAGGGTGATGTATGGCACGTCGGCGGCGGCGCCATTGTCGAAGGGGATGCGCAGCAGGATGAAGGTGTAGTCTTCGTCCCGTTCGGCGCGCGCCATTTCGTCGATGTCGAGGGAATATTGGACGTAATCTGGATGGACTCCCCATTCTTCGAGTTGCCTGATTTCTTCGGCGGTGGGGTCGATGACGTTGACCCAGCAGCCGTTGATAAATTGTTCCATCGTTTGCAGGCCCTGCTCGGTGCTTTTGATGAATGTCAACATGAGCGCTTTTCCTTATTTTTAAGATGGTTATGGAGGGCGCTTCAAGGCGCCCGCCGTTAAGTAAACATCGCCAGCACTGGGGGGCTGGCTATCTGTAGAACCGGAATGGCCGCCTTCTTTCGACATGTTTTCCTCCTTTCTTGAGGGGATGACCCGTCAATTTTACGACTTAACACCTTTTGTCACAACCTTCCGCGCCATTCAGTTTTGCAATCGACGCGCAGGTTTGGCGAACCTGCAAAACAAGGCGGCTTTCTTATCGAAAACCGTCTTGCGATTATCCACTCATCCGCGCGAATTCTCGCCAATCTTTTGCGCCATAGGGCGTTCTTTCTTCGTGGAGATTGTGCAGGTTGGTGGATTCAGCCGCTCTTTTACTCCTGCCACAGCGCCGGGATTTCTGCCGGGCTGTAGGGCTTCAGGCGCACATCGCGGATACCGGAGCGCAGCAGGCGGGTCATTTTGTCCACGTCCATCGCGGCGGTCAGGACGATGGTTTTGGCGGCCAGTCCGGCAGCCTGGATTTCGGCCATCAGCGCATCGAAGTCGGCGCTTTGCAGATGCTGGTCAACCAGCAGCAGTTCGGCAGATTCGGGCGTCAGGCTGCGCCTGGCGGAGGGAACGGCAGCGAGGAAGAACCGCGCCCAGGCGTCGTCATCGTCGAGCAGCAGGATGCCCGGCTGCCCGGAGATTTCGGCGTCCAGGGGGTGGGCGGCAGGCAGGGTGATGTGAACGGTCGCGCCGGTTCCCTCCTCGCTGTGAATTTGGATTTGCCCTTGCAGTTGGGTGATGACGTGCAGCGCGGCGGGCAGCCCCAGGCCGTGATGATTTGGTTTGGTCGAGTAAAACGGAGTCCAGGCTTTTTCCAACGCTTCGGCGGGGATTCCGCCGCCGTTATCGGTGAGGGTGATGTACACCTGGCCTTTTGCGTCGGCGCTGGCATTGACCAGGATGGAACCTGCCCCGGATTCGGCAGCATTTTGGAGCAGGTTGCCCAGCGCGCGCGCCAGTTGGGTGCTGTCGGCCGCCACATAGGCGGCTTCAGGCGCAATTTCCACTTTGACATCTTTCACATTGCGGGTATGGCAGGCAGCCTGCAAAATATCCGCCAGCAGGACGGGACGCGGCTGCTGTTCGCGCGCCTGGCCGATGAGTTGTTCCTTGACCTGCACAATCATCTCGGAAGCCTCGGCAATCAGGTCGAGGTCTTCGCCCAGCGATTCGAGGTCGGGCTGGCCCTCGGCCAGGTCTGCTTTCAGGCGGGCGATGGTCATGCTAATCGGCAGGGCTTTGTTGCCAATCCAGTGGATGGCCTCAGTGGTGGCGACGGTCAGGGCTTCGTAGACCTTGTTGCGCAGGATTTCTGCGTGGGCCGCGTTGAGCGCATCGAGCGTGTAAGCGTTGTTGATGGCGACCGCCAGGTGGTCGGCCATGGTTTGCAGGCTGGTGATGTCATCCTGGCTGAAGGCGCGCTCCTCCACGCTTTGAATCGTCACTGCGCCGAGGACTTTTTCGCCAAATGGCAATGGCAGCGCCATTTCGGAACGGGTATGCGGCAGGCGCGGATTCTTGAAATGGACGCGCTCCTCGCCGACATCCAGCGCGATGCGGGCTTCGTTCAGGTGGATGCAGGTTCCAATCATCGAGTTGCCGCCGACTTGCAGTTTGTGCCCCTCGGCCAGCATGGCCTGGCCGGCTTCGCCGTACCCGGCGCGCAGGCGCGCCCAGCCGCCGCTTTCATCGGTCAGGAAAATGCCCGCGTAGTAGAAGCCATAAGCCTCCACAATCGTATTGACCATCTTGGGCAGCAGTTCATCGAGACTTAGGATGGAAGTGACTTCCTTGCCGACTTTATTGGCAGCCTGTAACAGGCGGGTACGGCGCTCGGCCTGGCGCAGCAAATCCTGGTTCTGGCGGTGGAGGTTGGCATTGGCAATGGCGACGCCCAACTGGTCGGCCATGGTTTGCAGGGCGGCGATGTCGTCATCGCTAAAGGCGGCTTCGATTTCGCTTTGCACAGTCAGTGCGCCGATAACCGCGTCCCCGGCAATGAGCGGCAGGGCCATTTCGGAGCGGGTCTTCGGCAGGAACGGGTTGCGGAAGAAGACCGCTTCCTTGCCCACGTCGAGCGCAATCCGCCCGCTGCGGTTTTCGATGGCCGCGCCAATCATCGAGTTGCCGCCGATGTGCAGTTTGTGCTTTTCGGCCAGCATGGCGCGCCCCGCCTCGCCGCGCCCGGCCTTGAGGACGGCCCATTCGCCGCTCTCATCGACGACGAAAACGCCGGCGTAGTAGAAGCCGAATTCGTCGCAAATAATATCGACAGTGCGGTTGAAGAGCAGGTTCAGGTCTAAAATCGATGCAATACTGCGTGAAACCCGCGCCGAAGCCTGTAGCAGCGCGGCCTGGCGCTCCGCGCCGGTGGAATGGGATGCTTTCATACGTTCTCCTCGTTTACTCTCTCAGTCCGTCTTGCCCAGGATGCCCTGGATGAGTTCGACCAGGCCCTGCTCGCGGCCCTTGACGAAATAGGCCCGCGCGCCAATCGTCATCGCTTCTTTGGCCTTGCCGACCTCGTCATAAGCGGTCAGCACCACCGTTGGGATGCCCGGTTTGGCTTCG
>DAOTZM010000027.1:0-11619 GCA_034434035.1 Anaerolineales bacterium | reverse complement strand
CAGCGCCCTGTGAACAGGGCTAAAAAGTCCGATTTATCGGACGCTGCGTGATAGCCCGGACGTTTACGTCCGGGCAGGAAATAGCAAACCACAAATTCCGTTAGAACAAGGAAATTGGAGTTGATAGTCTCCCTATTCGGTGTTGATAGGGGTTACTGAAAACAGTTCATTAACAGACCAAATGTGGTCAGTCAAGCCAGAAGCCATTGCTGGGGTGCGGGGCAACCACTTTTGTGGCAAGGCATTGGTCAGAGGCAAGCGCAGGCTTTTGTGATGATGTACCAGGTTGTAGTAACAATCTTCCAACAGCGCAGCGGTTTCATGGAAGAAGATTTTCCATTGAATTTCTAAACCTGATTTTCTTAAAATCAACTCCCCACCCCCACAACCTCCAGACACTGCGGGAAATTCAGGCAGCCGTAGTATTGTTCGCCCTTTTTCGGCCCGCCTTTGTAGAAGCGCAGCACCATGGTGATGCCGCAGCGCGGGCAGATGGGGGAGTAGTCGGCTTCGCTGTGCAGCAGGGGGTTGTCCACTTTGGCTTTTTTCATGGCTTCGGCAAACTGGCGCGCCAGGGCGTTGGCGTCATAACTCTGCTGCACGGTGACATGCACCAGCGGCAGGCGCGCCTGGGCGCAAATCCCGTCCAGGAAGGTGTCTACCGGGCGGTGTTCGGTCTGTTTGGGGTAGTCCAGTTCGACCGCCAGGGCCGGTTTGAGCGTATCGCGCCGCAGCAGCAGGAAATCGACATTTTTGCGGTAAATCTTGTTGAAATAATGGACGTTTTCGTTGGGGCGGGTCACAAAAAACAGGTCTTGCAGCGGCACTTTCGGGCAGATGTAGAGATGCTCCTTCACTATCTCGCGCAACACGCGGAAAAAGGCGCTCTCGGCGGGCGAGAAGAACTCCAGGCGCAGGCGGTAGGGGAAGGTGGATGGCTCGTCCATGTCGTTATCCTGTTTTCCGGTTTGTCAGTTTTCCGGTTGTATCAGGGTTTGCAATAATGCTTTTTCCTGCGCCTCGCTCGTCACTTCGCCGTCCAGCCAGGCGGCGCGCAATTGCCATAGAATCTGCTGGTAGCGCGGGCCGGGCGGCAAGCCGAGGGCTTTGAGGGTCTCGCCGTTCGTTTTTGGGTGGATGTTTTGCCAGTGGAGGGCGTACCGTTCGAGGGCCGGTTCGCGGCTGACGAAGTGGACCGCGTACAGGGCGGGGAGCGGACTCCCCTCCAGCCGTTGCACCCATTTCGAGGCCGGGTTCCCGCTCAGGGCGGGTAACTCCGCCTTGAGCGCGGAGGCCGCCAACAGGGCTTTGTACAACCCGAGGGGGAAGCGCAGCCGTTCGCGCAGGCTCTCGATTTGGGCGCGGGGCAGGTCGAGCAGCCACAACAGCCAGGTCAGGGCCCCGTTTAACGAGAGACCGGCTACAGCGGGGGGGAGTCCCCAGCCAGGCGGGGGCGGCGTGTTTTGGGCAGAATCCAGCCTTTCGCGCAGTTCCATGCTCCAGGGCAGGACCTCCGAAAGAGAAGTCATGAGATTAAGTTCCGCCAGGCGGGCCAGCATGGCGGGGGCGCGCGGTTCCTCGACGATTAAATCGAGTTCGTGGCGCAGGCGTTCCTCCGACAGGCGCGCCAGGAGCGGTTTGGCTTCGTCCATCAGTTGCAGGCTGCGCGGCTCGATGTGGAAGCCGTAGCGCTGTTCGTAGCGCACGGCGCGCAACATGCGGGTCGGGTCGTCGATGAAGGAGAGCGAGTGCAGCACGCGGATGCGGCGTTTTTGCAGGTCGGGCAGGCCGCCGTAGTAGTCGTGCAGTTCGCCAAAGTGGCGGCCATCCAGCCGCAAGGCCAGGGTGTTGATGGTGAAATCGCGCCGGTGCAGGTCGAGTTTGATGCTGCCGCGCTCGACGGTGGGCAGGGCAGTGGGGTGTTCGTAGAATTCCTGGCGGGAGGAAATCAAATCCAGGTATTCGATATTCGAGATTGGATATTCGGTATTCGAGATTGGATATTCGGTATTCGATATTCGATGCTCGGTGGAAGTCGAATATCGAATATCGAATCTCGAATTTCGATTATCGAATATCGACTTCCGATGATCGAACCCCGAATTTTCAAGATTCCATTTGGCGGTGCCGAAGCGGCTGTGGCTGGTGACGCGCCCGCCGTGCTTGCGCGCCAGGGCTTTGGCGAGCGCGATGGCGTCGCCTTCGACCACGATGTCGAAATCGAGGCTGGGGCGGTCGAGCAGCAGGTCACGGACGAAGCCGCCAACAATATAAGCGGGCAGATGCAGGGATTCGGCCTGCTCGGCCACGGCGCGAATCAACGCCAGGCGGTCGGGCGGCAGGCTGCGTTCCAGTTTTTTGGCGCAGGCGTGGTGGGCCGGGCGCGGACGGCGCTCCAGCGTCTTGAGCAGGTCGGTGCGGGTGACGATGCCGATGACCTTGCCCGTCTCCGGTTCGACGACCGGAATCTGGCCCCAGCCGCTTTCAATCATCAGAGCTTGCACCTGCTGGAGCGAATCGCCGGGCTGGACGGTGATTTCCCCGGCCTCCATCAGGCTGGCGGTGGTCAGGTTCAGGCGGTGGCTGAGGGCGCGGTCGACGGCCCGGCGGGTGAGCAGGCCGAGGATTTTTCCGTCCCTGGCGACCGGGAAGCCCTCGTAGCCATAGCGCGTCATCATCCGAGCGGCTTCATGGACGGGCGTTTCGGGCGCGAGCAGGCGCGGGCGGCGCGACATGACCTGGGCGACGGTGAGGGGCGGGCGGACATGCCGAGGGAGCAATTCGAGAAGTTGGTCACGAATATTGGTAATTCGTAATTCGTAAGTCGTGTTCCCTGCTTCATCCTTCATCTTTCCGCTTTCATCCTTTTTGATGAGGGCGGCTGCTGCCCTGTCGTGTCCCCCGCCGCCGAAGTGGGAGGCGATGGCGGAGACGTCAATGTTATCGGTGGTGGAGCGCGCCACCAGGCGTATCCCCTCGATGGTTTGCACCAGCACGAACAGCGCGTCGGGGTCGAACAGGTCGCGCAGTTTGTGGGCCAGGGTCGAGATTTCCTCGGTCAGTTCCGTCGCTTGGCCGCAGGCCAGCACCACGCGATGGCCGTTGATTTCATGCGTCTCGGCGGCGGAGACCAATTGGTCGTAGATTTCGCGCTGTTCATTGGTCAGCGGGGGGTTGAGGAATTTGACGGCAATTTCCAAATCGGCGCCCTGTTCCAGCAGCCAGGCGGCGGCGCGCGCGTCGCGGGCGGTGGTGCGCGAGAAAGTCAGCGAGCCGGTGTCTTCGTAGATTCCGAGCAGGAGCAGGGTGGCCTGGCTGGGGCTTAATTTCAGGCCGCGCTCGTGGATAGCCTCGACCAGGAAGGTGGTGGCCGCGCCCAGGTCGAAGGTCGTCACTTCCCAATCGGGCGGGTTGTTCTTGCGGAGCGGGTGATGGTCGAACACCCGCACCCTGGCGCGCCCGCCCATGCCTTTGAGCGTGATGAGCGATTGGGTATCAACCAGCGTCACCATCTCCACCGCGCCTGGCGGAAGGTCGCGCGGGTCGAGGAAGGGGAAATCGGCCCCGTAGAGGGTGATGAACGCGCGCGCGTTGCGGTTCATGCGGCGCGGCAGCACCGGGAGCGCCTTCTCGTCGAGCAAATATGCGCCATACAGGGCGGCAATGGCGTCGAAATCGGCTTGCTCGTGGGTGAGAATCAGGCGCATAATTCTATTTTACACACAATCCAAATTCCTGTATAATTATCGTATTGCGGAATTCATTCCGCAGCCTGAACCCGAAACGAGTATTGTGCCATTAAATTATGCGTATTCTGAATCCGTCCCCATCCCCGCGTTTGCAAACCTCCCGGTCTGGATAGGTTCGTTTTTGATTTCTCGAAGCGGCTCCCAGACCTGAGGAGCCGCTTTTTGTTGGCTGGCGAGGCGCGGTATTCGAGAAATCGATATTCGATAATTCGATATTCGAGAACTCGAGGAACGAATTATCGAATATCGAGTAACAAGTATCGAGTAACGCCCATGGAACTTTCCGAACTGACCAACCACATGCACGCCTTCGTCCGCGCGAAGGGCTGGTACGAGGCCGAGAGCAAACGTCCGCAGACGCCGCGCAACCTGGCGATTTCGCTCTCGCTGGAAGCCGCCGAAATCCTGGAGCATTTCCAGTGGGGCGAGGCAGTCAAAGACCAGGACGAACTGGCCTCGGAACTGGCCGATGTCACGCTCTACCTGCTGCAACTGGCCGCGGTGACAGGCATTGACCTGGAACAGGCTGTTTTGGATAAGTTGAAAGTCAATGCGACACGCGAATGGGATATCAATCTCGACAGATAGAGAGCTATTCCCGCCACAATGCTTTTGGACGCGGAATACACGGAAAACACGGAGCAACACGGAATTTTTCTCGAAAAATTCATCCTGTACGTCAAAACTGTTCACTGATTACTGATTACTATGAATGTTACTGTTTTCGGCGGCGCGCAGCCCCAACCCGGAACCCCTGCTTACCAAGAAGCCTACCTGCTCGGCAAACTCCTGGCCGAGGCGGGACATACCGTGCTGACCGGCGGCTACATCGGCGCGATGGAGGCCGTCAGCAAGGGCGCGGCGGAGGCGGGCGGGCATGTCATCGGCGTGACCTGCGATGAAATCGAAAACTGGCGTAAAGTCGGCGCGAATGCCTGGGTCAAAGAGGAAAGACGAAAGAAAACGCTCTTGGAACGATTGCAGGCGTTGATTTACGATTGCGACGCTGCCATTGCCCTGCCCGGCGGCCCCGGCACGCTGACCGAAATCTCGCTGATGTGGAACCTGATGATTGTGGAGTCCCTGCACCGGAGGCCGCTCGTGCTGGTCGGGGACGGCTGGCAGTCCGTCTTTGACCAGTTTTTCGGCTCATTTTCTACCTACATGCCGCGCAATCCTGAGAAAGAGTTGTGGTTTGCGGAGGATGTGGAGACTGCTGTGAAACTCATCGAAAGGCGATATTAGATACTCGATAGTAGATACTCGATAGTAGATACTCGATAGTAGATACTCGAATATCGAATTATCGAATAACCAGTATCGAATACCGAATAACCACCCCCGAGGAATTATGTCCGACGAAAAACTCACCCCCCGTTCTGAAAACTTCTCCGACTGGTACAACGAGCTGGTACTCAAAGCGGAGTTGGCTGATTACTCGCCCGTGCGTGGCTGCATGGTTGTCCGTCCCTATGGCTGGACGCTCTGGGAAAACATCCAGCAGGCGCTCGACCGGCGCTTCAAAGACACCGGCCACGTCAACGCGGCCTTCCCCCTGTTCATCCCCATGTCCTTCCTCGAAAAAGAGAAGGAACACGTCGAGGGCTTCGCGCCCGAACTGGCCGTCGTGACGCATGGCGGCGGCGAAAAACTGGAAGAACCCCTGGTCGTCCGTCCCACCTCCGAGACGGTCATCGGCTACATGTACAGCAAGTGGATTAAATCGTGGCGCGACCTGCCCGTGCTGATTAACCAGTGGGGCAACGTCGTGCGTTGGGAACTGCGCACCAAGCTGTTCCTGCGCACCGCCGAGTTTTACTGGCAGGAAGGCCACACCGCCCACGCTGACGAGCAGGAAGCCCGCGAGGAAACCCTGCGCATGTTGGGCGTCTATGCCGATTTCGCCATCAACGAGGCGGCGGTACCCGTCATCCGGGGCATTAAATCCGAGACCGAGAAATTCGCCGGGGCGGTCATGTCCACCACCATCGAAGCCATGATGGGCGACACGAAGGCGCTCCAGAGCGGCACCAGCCACTATCTCGGCCAGAACTTTGCCAAAGCCTTCGACATCCAATTCGTAGACCAGAACAACACCCTGCAACACTGTCACACCACCTCCTGGGGACTCTCGACCCGCTTCATCGGCGCCATCATCATGACGCATGGCGACGACCAGGGGCTCGTCCTGCCTCCCCGCCTGGCCCCCATCCAGGTCGTCATCGTCCCCATCTACAAGAATGCGGACGAAAAAGCGCGCGTCATGGAAGTCACGAACCGGGTGTTCAAGGAACTGAAAGCCGCCGGAATCCGCCTGAAAGTGGATGACCGCGAGGAAGTCACCCCCGGCTTCAAGTACAACGACTGGGAAATGCGCGGCGTGCCCCTGCGGATGGAAATCGGCCCCAAAGACGTGGAAAAAGGCTCGGTGGCGCTCGCCCGCCGCGACAAGCCCGGCAAGGAAGGCAAATCCTTCGTCTCGCAGGAGAACCTCGCCGCCACCGTCAGCGACATGCTGGTCACCATCCAGGCCGCCCTGCTCGCAAAGGCCACCGCCTTCCGCGACAGCAACATTCACGACCCCCAAAACTACGAGGAACTCAAGCAGGTCGTCCAAAACGGCTGGGCCTTCTCGTACTGGTGCGAGAGTAAAGCCTGCGAGTCCAAAGTCAAAGAAGATACCAAAGCCTCCACGCGCTGTATCCCCCTCGAGGGCCAGCCCGAGCAGGCCGGCAAATGTATCGTCTGCGGCGCGGAAGCCAAACGCAAGGTATACTTTGCGAAGTCGTATTAATGTGCCAGGTGTCAGGTATCAGGTGATTTTGCCTGACACCGTTGACCTGACGCCTGACACCCTTTCCCATGCCAGCGATTGATATTGCCCGTCTCAAAACCCAGGCCGCTGTGCTGGTCGAGAAATTCGACCAGCCTGCGGTCTTTGTGGCTGAACTGCATAAAATCCTGGATTTATACGCCGACCGCACCCTGCGGGCCGGAATCTCGGCCCCGGCCTCGGTGCTGCCCGCTTACCGCGCCCCGCAGGCCGTCCTCCGTCAAATTGAAATGGAACTGGCTCCCCTGGCCTCCGCCTTCCCGGAACAGGCCATGGCGCTGACCGACGCGCTCTGGAAATCAGGCTATCTCGAAACCCGCTTGCTGGCCGCCATCCTGCTCGGTAAAATCCACCCGGCGGCGCCGCAGTTGACCGAGCGGGTGCGTAACTGGGTCAGCCGCGTGCGCGACAAGCAACTCCGCAGCGCGCTGCTCGGCTCCAGCCTGGCGCGCCTGCGCCGCGAGACTCCCGACCGGTTCATCGAACTCATCCAAGGCTGGTTCGACCCCTCCACGCCCAAAATGTGGGACAACGCCATCTACGCCCTCATCCCGCTGCTGGATGACCCCTCCTACGACAACTTGCCGCCGATTTACAACCTCCTGACCCCGGTTATCCAAAACATTCCCCCGGTCCTGCAAAATGAACTGGCCGAACTGCTCAGCGCGTTGTACCGCGTCTCGCCAGTCGAGACGACCTGCTTCCTGCGGCAGGCCGTCGCCGGGGCGACATCTCCCCAATGCCCGGTCATCCTGCGGCGCGTCGCGCCCTCGCTGCCCGCGCCGTTCCAGCCGGTCGTGCTGGACATCGCGCGCCAGAAAACATCCCGCTGATTGTGGTATAATCCACATCCGTGACTGGTCCGGCCTGCGGTTTTGGCTGCTCGCCTGGAGACCCGCACCATCCTGCAAGAAAGGAGAAGCAACGTCATGCCTCTACAGAAAGAGAAGAAGACCCAGGTAATAACGGACTTCCAGCGCAGCGAGAATGACACCGGCTCAGCCGATGTCCAAATCGCCCTGCTCACCAGCCGCATCTCGCAACTGACTGAGCACCTGCGCGCCAACAAGCACGATGAATCGTGCCGCCGCGGCCTGCTCCGCCTGGTTGGTCAACGCCGCCGTATGTTGACCTACCTGCGCAAGACCGATTACCAGCGTTACCTGGCCATCACCGAGCGTTTGAAACTGCGCCACAAGTAATCCATTCTGTAGGGGCGACCCATTGGGTCGCCCCTGCCCCATTCGACCGTCCGCAGTCAGGAATTGAAACATGCCGGCAATAGAGATTGCCCACATGCCTCAGTCCCTGACCAGGCGGGAAATATAAACGGAGTGCAAAGTCGGGAGATTTTGCGCCGATGACAGAGTCATCGGACTCCAGAAAACAGGAGACAATTTATGAAACCCGAAGTAAAACGCTACTCGACCACCGTCGGGTCGCGCGCCATTACCTTTGAGACCGGCAAACTGGCCCACCAGGCGGGCGGCGCGGTCACAGTCGGTATCAACGAAGCCATTATTTTCGCTGCCGCCACCATGGGCGGCGTCCGTGAAGGCATCGACTTTTTCCCGCTCTCGGTAGAATACGAAGAGCGTCTGTACGCTGGCGGCAAAATCCCCGGCTCGTTCTTCCGCCGCGAGGGACGCCCCAGCACCGAAGCGATTCTCACCGCCCGGCTCACCGACCGTCCGCTGCGCCCGCTCTTCGCGCACGGAATGCGCAACGAAGTCCAGGTGATGATGTTCTCGCTCTCGTCCGACGGCGTCAACCCGCTCGACATCCTTGCCATCAACGCCGCCTCCGCCGCGATTATGATTTCCGATATCCCCTGGGGCGGCCCGGTGGCTGCGGTGCGCGTGGGGCGCGTGGCCGGTCAGTTCGTGCTGAATCCGACCTTCGACGAAATGGCCCAATCCGACCTCGACCTGCGCCTGGCCGGGACCAGGGACGCCATCCTGATGGTCGAATGCGGCGCGGATGAAATCCCCGAAGACGTGATGGTTGCCGCGCTCGAACTGGGTCACCAATCCATCCAGCCGCTCATCGACCTGCAAATCAAGATGGCTGCCGAAGTGGGCAAGCCCAAGCGCGAAGCCGCCTTTGCCAATGCTACCGACGAACTGAACAAGCGTGTATTCGAGCGCGTCAGCGGCCCGATGAACGAACTGCTCGACAAGCCGCTTGCCAAGTCCGAATTTTACGGCGGCATGGACGCCATTTTGGCGGAAGTCATCGCCGAATTTTGCACAGGCGAGGAGGCCGCTCCCTCCCAAAAAGATGTCAAGGCCGCTTTCAGCGAAGCCGAAGGCGCGATTGTGCGCGAGCGCATCCTGGCCCTGGGCAAACGCCCCGATGGCCGCGCCCCGACTGAAATCCGCCCCATCTGGTGCGAAGTGGACCTGTCGCCCCGCGCGCATGGCTCCGGCCTGTTCACGCGCGGCGAGACCCAGGTGTTGACGATGGCGACCCTCGGCACGCTTGGCGAGGCCCAGGAACTCGACAATCTCTCCCCGATTGATACCAAACGCTACCTGCACCACTACAACTTCCCGCCCTTCTCGACCGGCGAAGTCAAGCCCCTGCGCGGGCAGTCCCGCCGCGAGGTGGGTCACGGCGCTTTGGCCGAACGCGCCCTCGAACCGGTCATCCCAACCGAGGAGAGTTTCCCCTACACCCTGCGCCTGGTGAGCGAAGTCCTGGCCTCGAACGGTTCTTCCTCGATGGCCTCGGTCTGCGGCTCGACCCTGGCCCTGATGGACGCCGGCGTGCCGATTAAAGCCCCGGTGGCGGGCGTCGCCATGGGCCTCGTCACTGATGACACGGGACGCTATAAAATCCTGACCGACATCCAGGGTACCGAAGACCACCTCGGCGACATGGATTTCAAGGTTGCCGGCACCACCAGGGGCATCACCGCCCTGCAAATGGACATCAAAATCAGTGGGTTGAGCACCCAGATGATGACCGAAGCCCTGGAACAGGCTCGCACCGCGCGCCTGTTCATCCTCGACAAAATGCTGGAAGTCATTTCCCAGCCGCGCGCCGAACTCAAGCCGCACGCCCCGCGCATCATCACCGTCAAGATTCCGGTCGATAAGATTGGCGCGCTGATTGGTCCCGGCGGCAAGAACATCCGCGCTTTGCAGGAAGAAACCGGTGTCAAAATTGATGTTCAGGAAGATGGCACGGTCTACATCGCCAGCACCGACGGCATCGGCGGCGAGACGGCCCGCATCCGGGTCGAATCGCTCGGCGAAAGCGCCGAAATCGGACGCATTTACACTGGCAAGGTGGTGCGCGTCGAGGCCTTTGGCGCCTTCGTCGAAATCCTGCCCGGCGTCGATGGCCTGGTTCACATTTCCCAGCTTGATTCCGAGCGCGTCAACCGGGTTGAAGACATCTGCGGCCTGGGCGATGAACTGACCGTGATGGTCACAGACATCGACCCGGCTGGCAAAATCCGCCTTTCGCGCCAGGCCGTGCTGGAAGGTTGGAGCGCCGAAGAAGCCCGCGAAAAAGACAAACCGCGCAGCGGCGGCGGCAGGCCCGGCGGCGACCGCGGCGGCAGGCCCGGCGGACGCGATGACCGGCGCGGCGGCGGTTTCGACCGCAGACGGTAATTTCGTAGGACAGGTCTCTGACCTGTCTTTTTTTGTCTCTGACCTGTCTTTTTTTGTCTCTGACCTGTTCCGTTTTTTATTGACAGGTCAGAGACCTGTCTTACAATATCCCCATGCTTCGACAATTATCTAACCGAATCCCACCCTACCCCCGCCAATACTGGCTGATGTTCTGGGGGCTGCTGCTTAGCGCCGCCGGGGCCAGCATGATTTGGCCCTTCCTGATGATTTACGTCAGCAAACGGCTCGATTTACCGCTGGCGCAAGTCGCTACGCTGATGACGATTAACGCCGTCAGCAGCGTCATCTCCTCTTTCCTGGCCGGTTCCATTGCCGACCGGCTGGGGCGCAAAGGCGTCATGCTCATCAGCCTGTTCGCCGACGCTTTCTTGTTCATCCTGCTGGCCGGGGCCGAGACCTACCTGGCCTTTGCCCTGCTGATGGCCTTGCGCGGTTTTGCCAACCCGCTCTATCGGGTCGGCGCGGACGCCATGCTGACTGATCTGATTCCGCAGGAACAGCGCACCGAGGCCTACTCGCTGATTCGCATGATTAACAACGCCGGGATTGCCATTGGCCCCATCGCGGGCGGAATGCTGGCGGCGCAGTCGTACAACCTGGCCTTTTACGCTGCCGCGACCGGCATGACGCTCTATGCCTTGCTGCTGACCTTCTTTGCCCGTGAAACCCTTGCGCGCAGTGAGCATAAAACTGAAAAACGCCAGCCCGAACGCTTTGGCGGCTACGACAAAGTCCTGCGCGATATGCGTTTCACGCCCTTTATCAGCCTGATGATGTTCGGCTGGGTGACAGCCACCCTGATGTGGATTATCATGCCCAAATATGCCTACGACAACTTCGGCATCACCGAAAACGTCTACGGCCCCATCCCCACCACCAACGCCCTGATGGTGGTCTTCCTGCAAATGTTCGTCACCGGGTTCACGCGCCGGCACCGGCCCCTGGCCATGATGGCGCTCGGCATGTTTCTGTACGCGCTTGCCAACGGGCTGGTGGCCCTCAGCGGGGATTTCTGGGGATTTTGGTTTGCGATGGTCGTGATGACCTTTGGCGAACTGATTATTGTGCCGCCCGCCAGCACCTATGTTGCCAACATCGCTCCGGCCGATATGCGCGGACGCTACATGAGCATCTTTGGACTGACCTGGGCTTTTGGGCAGGGCGTTGGCCCGGTGCTGGGCGGGTTGCTGAACGACAACTTCGGGCCGCGCTCCATCTGGGTCGGCGGGATGATGATTGGATTGGTCAGCGCCTTCGGGCTGTTCCTGCTCGCGCGGCGGGCAGCGGCTCCCAGGCCGATTCCGCAGCCAGACGCCCCGTAACTTGATTCCGCGATGAAACATCTCCGCACCTCCGACCTTGCCCGGGCCGCCGCGATTCACCCGAATACCGT
>DAOTZM010000026.1:0-7934 GCA_034434035.1 Anaerolineales bacterium | reverse complement strand
CGCGCCCGCATCACCATCGTCCCCGCCACCCTCGGCGACCTGTCGCAGGCCATCGGCGCGGCGTTGGTGGCGCTGTATAAGGCGCGTTCATAGCGTTATCCAACCCAAAAGCCCGGCGTATGACTGCCGGGCTTTTTTTCTGGGGCCCATAATCTCCCAATTTTGGCCGAAGCCGGGAGACTTCGGCCTCCAATTCTGGTTTTAACAGGGGACGCGCAACCTGTGTATAATATTTCCAACGCGCCCCCCACCAACAGGAGCATGGACTTGAATACCATCGCCGACCTGCTCGATGGCCGCAAACCGTTTTACCGCGATTTCACCCTGGGCGGCAGCTCATTCAAAAGGGCCCGCGCCGAGAAGAGAATGGGCGAACAACCGAGTTTTTTTGGGGAGGAGTAAAAAAATAAAAGAGTTTTATCGCGCAAAAAAAACAAACCGTCCCAAAGGTTGCGGAACCTTCGGGACGGCTTGTCATAGGCTTTTGAGCGTTTCGTCGTGTTTCCCGGCTGCGCGCGCCAGGAGAATATCGCCGGGCAAACGCTGGCAGGTCATGCGGTATGACTGGTTGATGCGCGCTTCGTAGATTCCCGGCGCGCCCTGGATGGGTTTGGTCTGCAAAGACGGGTGGCGTGGATTTTCAGCCAACAGGCGCAGCGTTTTCAGCACCTTCTTCTGGATTTCCAGCGGCAGGAGTTGGAAGGCCTGCCGGAAGCGTTCCGTCAGTTCAATTTCCGGCATCGGAGAGTTTCTCCAGGTCTGCCAGCGCGTCATCCACATTCTGGTAGCGATGTACGCGCCCGGCTTCGATATCGGCCTGGGCTTCCTTCTCCATCTTCTGCCAGGTTTCGCGCCAAAACCAGGCCTGGCCGGGCGGGATGACTTCCAGGCGGCTGATGACGACCTGGCCCTGTTCGTTGAGTGAAAATGCCAGGTCATCTCCTTCGCTCAGGTTCAATTGCGCACGGAGTTCTGCCGGCAGCGTCACCTGGCCTTTGGAGCGCAGGCACGTAAGGACAAAAATTATGAAAATCACCCTTCTCAACGGCAGCCCCGAACCGGGCGCGCTCGACCATTATCTCGCCGAACTCAAACCGGCCCTCGAAGCGGGCGGGTACAGCGTCCGCCAACTCGACCTGCGCGGCCTGACCCTGCGCTACTGCGTCGGCTATTGGGGCTGCTGGGTCAAGACGCCCGGCGAGTGTTCCAACCGCGACGACTCGCATGAGATGGGCCGGGCCGTCATCAACGCCGATTTCGTCCTGTGGGCCGCGCCGCTCAAGATGGGCTTTCCCAGCGAACTGCTCAAACGCGCCAACGACAAGCGCCTGCCGCTCATCCACCCCTGCATGGAGGTCGACCAGGGCGAGTCCCGCCACCTGCGCCGCTGCCCCCGGAGATGAACGCCAGCCTGTTCAACAACCTGCAAGCCCTGGGCGCGGGACTGGCCCAAAAAGGCCGCTTCGACCCGGCCATCCTGGGGCCGGTTTTCAAAATTTTCCTGCGCCTGCCGGTTGCGCATTCTTACTTCGACAACATGTTAAAGCAAAACGGCGCATACCAACGCCGCTTTGCGAGCCATTTGCAGAATAAATCACCCCAATGTGAAGTAAAACGCCGCGCCTTGGCCCTCTTCCGCCTCCGCGCGGATAGACCCGCCGTGCCGCTGGATAATGCGCTGGACAATCGCCAGTCCCATCCCGGTTCCTTCGTATTCGTCTGGGTGGTGCAGCCGTTGGAAAGCGCCGAACAGGTTATCGATGAATTTCATGTCGAAGCCGGCGCCGTTGTCGCGGATGAAGTATTCCGTTTTCCCATCCACTTCTCGCGCGCCGATTTCGATTTCCGCCAGCGGGCGCGAACGGGTAAACTTGATGGCATTTCCGAGCAGGTTCACCCACACCTGGCGCAGCAGGGAGCGGTCACCCCGGCAGGCGGGCAAATCCTGCACCCGCACCCGGATATCGCGCCCTTCCATCTCCTTTTCCAAACTCGCGCGGGCAGTCTCGACCAGGCTGTTCATATCCACCGGCTGGCTGCGAAGCGCGGCGCGCCCCACCCGCATAAATTCGAGCAGGTCATCTACCTGCTGCCCCATCAGTTTTGCGCTATCGCGGATGCGGTCGAGCCGCTGAAACGACACAAGGCTAAGGTTTCCGGCTTCGGTCTCTTTCAAAATGGAAGCGAACCCGTGCATGGCGCGGACGGGGATACGCAGGTCGTGGGCAATGGTATAGGCCAACGACTCCAGTTCCTGACTGGCGGCTTGCAACTGTTGGGTACGCTCGGCCACGCGCTGTTCCAGTTGGGCATTCCACTGCGCATTTTCGATAGCCAGCCCGGCATATCCGGCAAAAAGCTCCAACGCCTCCAATTGCTCGGGGCTAAATTTGCGCCCCGTAACCAGGTTGTCGACGCCAATCAACAGGACCGGTTTTTCCCCAACCCAGCCAGCCAGGGTGGCGTGCTGTGCAACACCGCGCATATCATCATAATTGGCGGGGGCATAAGCGGCGGAATAATTTTCAACCAGGTGCAGCCCCCTGGTTTCGCTGACCGCCTTGCCCCAGCCTTCATACGCATCCACCGGTTCAGAAAACCAGCTCGTATCTTCGATCTCGCCCGCCGTGCTGGTTCCAATCAAGCCGCGCACCTGCCTTTGAACAGGGTCATAATCAAACAGGCCAACCCGGTCAAATCCAAGCCCCACTTGCACGCTTCGATGAATCTCATGCAGGCACTGGCGCAAGTCTGTAATTTTGGTAACGGCTTTCCCCAGGTCTATCACGGTTTCCATCATCGCGCGGCGGCGAATTTCACGTTCTTCTGACTGTTTGCGGCTGGTAATGTCCTGTTTAATCG
Source organism: Anaerolineales bacterium (assembly GCA_034434035.1). Taxonomy (GTDB): domain Bacteria; phylum Chloroflexota; class Anaerolineae; order Anaerolineales; family Villigracilaceae; genus UBA5195. The sequence goes on along the minus strand of DAOTZM010000026.1, from coordinate 5,072 downwards.
AGATATAACGAAACACTTTGCCCTGTTCGTCGCGCACCGGGGTAATGACTTGTTCTTCCGCATACAAACTGCCGTCTTTGCGCCGGTTAACCAGTTCGCCCTGCCAAACCCGGCCCTCCGAGAGCATATTCCATAACTCATGGTAAAAGGCCTGTTCCTGCAACCCGGAACGCAGCAGGCTGGTTTTCTGCCCGATGGCTTCGTGGCTGCTGTAGCCGGTCATGGCTGTAAAAGCAGGATTGACCCACTGGATAATCCCATCCGCATCGCTGATGACAATTGCATTGGCGGCGGCATCGAGCGCGGCGGCCTGCAAACGCAGCGACTGCACCAGGCGGGAGTTTCCAATTGCCGTGGCAACCTGGTTTGCGAGGGTCATGAAAACCTGGATTTGTTCCCCTGTGTATGCGTTGGGCTGGTAACTTTGCGCCGAAATCGCCCCGATGACCTTTCCACCCAGTTTCATCGGCGCGACAATCACAGAACGAGAATTCTCCTGGGAGCCATACATGCTTCTGTTGATGCGGCGCGCTTGCCAGTCGGCTTCATCCGCGAATATGAGCGGCTCCCCGGTTGTGATGACATGCGCGGTAATGGTTCGCTGGGAAAGCGGGATGCTCTCCTTGGGATAACGCACTCCCCGGTCGATAAGGTAATCATACTCAACGGTGTTCTTGTTTTCATCCAACAGGGCGATATAGAAAGCGTCCGTTGGCATTAACTGCTGGACTGTTTGTTGTGTCGCGCGGTATATTTCCTCCAGGCTGCGCGAGGCCGCCATGCTTTGTCCCAACTGGTACAGTTCGGCCAGTTGGGTGGCTTGCTGTTTCAATCGCTGTTCGAACTGTTTCCGCTCGGTAATGTCGATGATTACGCCCAAGATGTATTCCGGCTGGCCGGCAGCATCATCCAGGCGAACAGCGCGGTCCTGGAACCAGACGACCCTGCCATCCCGCGCGAAGAAGCGGTATTCGCTCTTCAGCAGCTCCCCATTCTCTAAGCAGCGCCGATAGTCCTCCCGCATTTGGGCGCGGTCTTCAGGGTGAACATGATTGAACCAGAAACCATACTCCCCCTGCATGACTTCCAGCGGTTTGCAGCCCGTCAGTTGCTCCATCTGCGGACTGACGTACAGGGTATTGCCAAATGTATCGACTCTATCCATGTAAGTAATCGCGGGAAGTTGTTCTACCAGGGTGCGAAAGCGATTTTCACTGGCCCGCAAGGCTTCCTCGGCTTGTTTACCCTCCGTAATATCCTGCACCGCGCCATAGACCCCAAGACAACCGTTTTCGCGCTCATCCCAGCGCGGGTGAGCGTACACGCGCACCCAGCGCAATTCGCCCTGTTTGGTAAACGTGCGGACTTCGCTGACGACCGGCTGGTTTTTCATGATGTCTTCCATGTCGCGCTGGTCAGTTCCGATATCATCTGGATGCAAAGCCGCGCGCCATCCGCCCCGTTCGACATATTCTTCCCGAGAACAACCGGTTATCTTCTCGAATGCGCCCGCCACCCAATCGAGAACCAGGCTGCCATCTTCGTTGACCCGGCTGGAGAACACATAATCGGAACTGACGGTCGAAATCAGGCGATAACGCTCTTCGCTCTCTGCCAGTTGGGCCGTGCGCTCGGCAATCCGTTCTTCCAATTCGGCGTTCAGGCGGCGGGTTTCGGATTCGGTTTGGGCGCGTTCTTCGATTTCAGCGCGCGCTTTTCTCAAGGCACGCTCCACCTGCCAAAGCGATATGCTGATAAGTTGCGCGGAGATAAAAAAGAGGGCCATGTTGGCCAACCAGGCAAAAACATCAGAAATGGGCCGTTCGACATTCACCAGCCAGCCCATGCGGCCAGCCGCGAGCAGGAAAAGCCCATAGCCTGCCGAAGCCAAAGCCGCCAGGAACCCGGCCCGCCGCCCCAGGAAAAGCGCGGCTGTCAGTATCGGCAATACCAAGGCCGCGTATGTAACCCCGTTGACCCCCGCGCCCATCCAGGCCGCCACGGCCAGCCAAACCCCATTCCCAATCACGGCAAGGTACACCGCTGGCAGCACCTTTTTACGCTGTAGCAGCCAAATTGCCGCTCCAGAAGCCGCCGTCAGCGCCAGGGAATTCCAAAAAACGGTGTTCCAGCCGGGTTCTTGCGAAAAGAGCGCGCCCGCCAGACCCAATAGGCTGAGCACAAAGATGAAAAGCAGCGAAAATTTCAGGAATTTGGCAATATCTTCGGCCTGTAAAATTTCGGACAGGCCGGGCCATTGTTCGGGCAACCTGAGCATAATTTTGCCTCATGCAAATAAGCGGCTGTTTGAAATGTCGCCAGGCAGTAAACTTCTTCAAGTTTCATGCCGCCAGCGCGGCAACTCATTTTACAATAAAATCAGGCCTGAAAAGTCAGATACACTTTTCAGGCCTGATTCAAATGGACGGCGGCAATTTGCTCTATCTGGACAGTCTCCAGGCGGCGGGCAGCGCCAGCGCCGCCAGGACGAGTTTGAGCAAGTCGCCGGGCAGGAAGGGCAGTACGCCTTTGGCGATTGCTGCCTGCGGGCCAACGTAGAACGCCAGCCAGCCCGCGCCCAGGGCGTAGATGATGACCGTTCCAACGGCAAAGGGCAGCAGCGAGGTACGGATGTTTCGCTCCAGGCCGCGCTCGGCCAACAGGCCGATAATGTATGCGGAAAGGATGAAACCAAACAGGTATCCGCCCGTCGGACCGAGAGCGTAGCCCGGGCCGGATGCGCCGCCCGCGAACACCGGCAAGCCAACCAGGCCGAGGCCGGTATACAGCCCGAGCGACGCGAATCCACGCTTCGAGCCGAGCGCCGCGCCGACCAGCAGGACGGCAAAAGTCTGCCCGGTGAGCGGGATGGGGGTAAAGGGCAGCGGAAGGCGCACTTGCGCGAGAATCGCTGCCAGCAGCGCGCCAGCGGCAACCAGTAAAAGGTCGCGTAGTTTCTGGTCAACGGTTGGAAAAAAACGGGTGGTGAGGGTTGGGGCAAGAGGGGTCATGGGGTTTTCGATTTCGGATTTTCGATTTTGGATTTTGGATTTACGATTTACAACTTTGGTTTGATGATTGGTAAAACAGGTTGGTGATAAAAAAGTTGCGCGGAAGGCGGCGAGATTCGCCTCGTCCTTCCACGCAGCCCAATTACCACTTATCAATCACCGCTTATTTCTTCCCAAACTTGCTCTTGAGAATATCTTCCAGCGTCGGCTGGCCAATCTCTTGTAATTCGTAGCGCACGCGCTGGTAGGGCTTCTCGATTTTGATGACGCGCGTCAGGTCGATGGGCGTGCCGATGACGACCATATCCACATTCGCCGCGGCGATGGTGGCTTCCAGGTCACGCATTTGGGCGTCGCCGTAGCCCATGGCCGGGAGAATCGGGCCGGTCTTGGGATATTTCTCATAGGTGGCGGCGATGGATTTGACGGCGAAGGGGCGCGGGTCGACGATTTCCGCCGCGCCAAAGCGCCGGGCAGCCACATAGCCCGCGCCGTAGGCCATTTCGCCGTGCGTCAGAGTCGGGCCGTCTTCCACGACCAGCACGCGCTTGCCGCGAATCGCTTCGGGATGGTCGACAAACAGCGGGGAGGCGCCTTCAATCATGAGGGCGGTCGGGTTCATGGCGCGCAATGATTCACGCACCGCAATGATGTTTTCGGGGTCGGCGGTATCGACCTTGTTGATGACGAACACATCCGCCGCGCGGACGTTGGTCTCGCCGGGGTGGTAGGTCGCTTCGTGGCCGGGACGGTGCGGGTCGGCGACCACGATTTGCAGGTCGGAGACATAGAAGGGGAAGTCGTTGTTGCCGCCGTCCCACAGGATGATGTCCACTTCCTGCTCGGCCTGGCGCAGGATTTTCTCGTAATCGACGCCGGCGTAGACAATCACGCCGTTATCGAGATGCGGTTCGTATTCCTCGCGTTCCTCGATGGTGCATTCATGCTCGTCCAGGTCGTCGTAATCGGCGAATCGCTGCACTTCCTGGCGCACCAGGTTGCCATAGGGCATGGGATGGCGGATGGCGGCGACTTTGTAACCCATCTCGCGCAGGATGAGTGAAACGCGGCGGGTGGTCTGGCTTTTGCCCGAACCAGTGCGCACGGCGCAGACCGAGACGACCGGCTTGGTCGATTTGATCTGGGTGTAGCGGGTGCCCATGATGCGGAAATCGGCGCCGAGGGCGTTGACCAGCGAGGCCTTGTGCATCACGTATTCATGCGGCACATCGCTGTAGGCAAAGACAACCTGTTCGACATTGTGCTTTTCGATGAGCTCGGGCAGGTCCGATTCGGCGTAAATCGGGATTCCGGCGGGGTACAGTTCCCCGGCCAGTTCCTTGGGGTACTGGCGGCCTTCGATGTCGGGGATTTGGGTGGCGGTAAAGGCAAACACTTCGTAATCCTTATTCCCGCGGAAGAAGGTGTTGAAGTTGTGGAAGTCGCGCCCGGCGGCTCCCATGATGATGGTTTTGATGGGGGACATGCAGGTTCTCCTGTTCAGAAAAGATGAATATTCAGCCTGGCTTCCTCCCTGCCGCCGGACTCATCTCGTTAAACCAAAGATGACAAAGACCCTCCCGCGCTTTGGAGGAGAATCCTTGCCGGGAACGGAACAGGCGGCTGGATTAAACCTTGCTGGTTTTCGTCCCCGTCCCTGACGGGGCCGTCACATCACTTCTGGGGCTGTGATGCCCAAAAGCGCCAAGAGAAAGGCGGAGCAAATTGCAATTAAATTATAACATTGTGGACTACGAATTAGGGGCTTGGGGAGATTCTGGAATGGCCTATGCCGAAGCCCAAAAGAGCAGGGGATACACCTGCATCTGGTTTTTGCTGACCAACTCTCGCAGGTGCGCCCGGAAGGTAAAGGTCTACAGGATGCGCACACTTCAAAATCCGCTCAACATCTTCCAGACCCAGAACAACGGTAGTCGATTCAATTTTTCTGGTTCTGACGGACTTTGTGGTTTCTGAAATCTGCGATGAAAAAAGGTTCACGCAAAGCCGCAAAGACGCAAAAAAGGTCGAAAACCTGGCGTTCTTGGCGGCTCGCGCGCC
>DAOTZM010000025.1:0-31740 GCA_034434035.1 Anaerolineales bacterium | reverse complement strand
TTCTCCGCGTTTACGACAAGCATTGCGCGCTCGAAAAACCTTCTTCAATGACTTGCGCGCTTGAACTCGCTGCATGGTCTTTGACTCATGGGATGATTTATTCTCCTTCCTGGAGGAGGGCTTGGAAATTGTTCATGCGCCGCCATCACTCAGCTTTGAATTTGGAATTGCTGATGAACAATTTGGAATTGCTGATGAACTTTGAAATCCTGGTAAAACATGAAATCCTGGAAAAACATGAAACCCTGGAAAACCCTCTCTCGTGAACAGGTGCTGAACTTTAGCCGCTTCCTGGCGGTCGAAAGTCATACCGTCGAACTGCCCGATGGGCGCGTTATCGAACACTGGCCCTGGGTGGTAATTCCCGAATTCGTGGACGTATTGCCGGTGCTGGAAGATGGCCGCCTGCTGGTCATGCGACAGTTCAAATACGGTGTGGGTGAAGTCTCACTCTCCACAATGGGCGGGATGATTGACGCCGGGGAGACGCCCGAACAGGCCGCCCGCCGCGAAATGCACGAGGAGATGGGCTGCGAGGCGCGCGAGATGGTTTTCCTGGGCAAATATACGGTTGATGCCAACCGGGGCTGCGGCACAGCCTGCCTGTTCCTGGCTTTGGATGCCCGCCAGGTGACTGCGCCGGACTCTGGCGACCTGGAGGAGCAGGAAATTATCCCGCTCAGCCGCCAGGAAGTCCGCCAGGCCATGCTGGAGGGCGAGTTCAAAATGCTTTCGTGGACGGCGACGGTCGGGCTGGGTCTGGCCTGGCTCGACCGGCACATCCCCCAAACGCCTGGTTGACATCCGGCGCGGCAATCCGTATAAAGGTATATGTCCTATTTACAGGAGGAATGCCTTTATGAAAAGACCGGTTTTTTGGGCTGATTTTTGGGCGAGGGCCTTGCTCCTCGCCCTTGCGTTTTCCCTGCTCGCGCCGCTCCCGGCCCGGGCCGATGTCGCCCCGCCCGAAGCGCCGCCAGGGGCAGGCATTGCGCCTGGGGAAGAATTGACCCAGGTTCGGATGGTGTCGGAGCGGGTCACGCTCACCATCCTCCCCAACCGTGAAGGCGAAATGCCAAGAGCCCGCACGGAAGCGGTCTTCCAGATGCGTAACCTGGGAGCAGTGGAAGAGAAAATGGACGCGCGTTTCCCGCTTGTCTTTGGCGAGTCTATTTATTATTCAGATACGTTCCCCGAAATTTCAGATATCCAGGTCAAGGTGGACGGGAAAGTCGTCGCTGCCCGGCGTCAGATGGGCGGCTACCTGGATAGCGAGACAAAAATTCCCTGGGCAGTCTTCCCGGTGGCGTTCCCGCCGGGGCAGGATGTCCATATTTCCGTCACCTACACCACGCTTGGCTTTGGCTACGAACCGCATATCGTTTTTCGCTACATCCTTGAAACCGGCGCAGGCTGGAAGGATGCCATCGGCAGCGCGGAGATTGTGGTTGTCCTGCCTTACGCAGCCAGCCTGGAGAATGTCGTATTCGATGAATACAGCGGCTACGGACAGACGACCCTCAACCCGCAATTCTCCGGGGACGAAATTCGCTGGCGATTCGAGAACCTGGAGCCAACCCGTGAAGATAATTTTGCGGTGATGGTCATCCAGCCCTCGGCCTGGCAGAAAGTCCTGCACGAGCGTGAAAATACTGCCAAAAACCCCAACGACGGCGAAGCCTGGGGGCGGTTGGGCAAGGCCATCAAGGAAGTCATTCGCTATCCCAAGGGCTACCTGCGCGCCGATGACGCCGGGCGGCAGATGTATCTCGAAGCAGTGGCCGCTTACGAAAAGGCTGTGACTCTGCTTCCCAAGGATGCGCTCTGGCATTACGGATTTGCTGACCTGCTGTGGAGCCATTATGTCTTCGATGTTCATTGGATGGGCGGGCAGGATGTGGCTGAATTGGCGCGCCTGACTGGAGAACTCAACACCTCGCTGGTGCTCGACCCGGCAAACCAGAACGCCCGCGACCTGGCGGATTACATTTCATACACCATTCCGGGCCTCATCGCGCAGTCCGGCAGCGGATATACTTTCCTTGCCCTGACCGCCACCCCGACCGCCGCTCCGCCCACCCCGACGGCAACCCCGCTTCCGGCGGAGTCCACCTTTACGCCTTCCCCGCAGCCCTCGCCGACCTGGACCACCCCTCCCACCGTTTTTGTGGAGGGAACGGCACCCCTGCCAGCGCCCCAGCCAGATTCTGCGCCGGGCGCGCCGTTTTGCGGCGGAGCGGCCCTGCTCCTGCCGCTGCTGGCAGGCCTGGTCTGGGCTTTTTCGCGCTCGAAATAAAAAACGTCCCGAAGGGTTCAAATCCTTCGGGACGTTTTTCGTTTACGGGTAAGCAGGTGGCGTAAGCGTTACGGTTGGCGTGGGCGTAACAGACGGCTGGACGGTGGGAGTGTGGGTCGCGCCCGGAACCACGATGCGCGAGGTGAAACTCGGCCCGAACAGCGTGCCGCCATCGGTCATCAGCCGCCAGACGCTTGTGTATGTGCCGGGCGCGGCAGGGGCGGTGAATTCCAGGAAATACTCGACCGTGCCGTTCGTTTTGATGGTGCCGCGCCGCAGCCGGTTGGTGGTGTTATCGCGCAAGATGTCGCCGCTGATGAACACGAACCGGAAATCACTGTTCCATTCGCAGGTGCCGGTGTTCCTGATGACCCAGGTTTTGCGGAAGGTCTCGCCCGGTTGGATGGTGACGCCATCCTGCGGGTTTGCGCTGACCAGGGCAGAGTTATAGCAGCCCGCCGGCCCAAAGGTGGCCGTCGGCGAGGGCAAAACCGTGCCGGTGCCGGGCGTGACCGGGGTGCCTGTCACCACGATTTGCACATAAATTGAGGTGCCAAATACCTGGTTGGTATCGGTTGCCAATTTCCAGTAGCCGATGTAGGTTTTGGGTGTGGAGGGCGCGGTCAGCGTCACCGAGACATCCGCCGAAGAGCCGGGGTTGACCGTCTGGTTGATGGGGGTTGTCACGCCGCCCATCGCCTCGCCGTTGATGAAGGTCAGTTTGTAGTTGGCGTTCCAGGCGCAGGAGCCGGTGTTCTGCACGCGCCAGGTTTTGGTGAAGGCCGTTCCTGGCGCAATTTGCTGGTTATCGGGGATGGTGACATCGGAAACGAAGGCTGAGTTGTTGCAGCCGATTGCGCCCGAGCCTCCCCCGCCGCCCGAAGGCGGGAGCGTGGGCGCGGGCGTGTTGGTGGCATTGAGGGTTGGCGTAACGGTCACAGTCTCGGTAGGCGAGGGGGTCAGGGTGGGGCTGGGCTGGGCTGCTGCCGTACTGGATAATTGGGCTTCCACTGTTTTGGCTGCCGAAGTATAAACGGCCTCCAGGCTGACTTCGGCAGGGGTGGGTTCCCCGCTTGCCATGTTGCAGGCAGAAAGCGCCAGCGCGCCAATTGTCAAGAGTAAAAACAGTTTCGAAAGTGGTTTGTATGTCATTCGTACCTCCAGGTGGGTTGGTATACCATGAGAAGACGAATTCGGCAAACCAAAAGTTCCAAAATGATAACAGGACTGCCCTTAAAAGCGAGGACGGCCTGCTGCCCGGCAGACCGTCCCGCTTGCGGAGGAGATGTACCATGCGTCCTAGAGGCTTGCCAGTTTCAGCCACAAGCCCGGAATGCGGCTGACTTTGCCCCAGGAGGAGAGATTGGCTCGTTTGGAGAAAACGTCGTAATCGTTGGCTTCGATGGCGTCGAGAATGCCTTGATAGAAAGTCGAGGCGGCGCCGATGGCGAGTTGCCCGTCACGTTCGAGGAATTGGATGCCTTTTTCCGATTCAGCGTATAGTTCGCGGGTGCGCTGAATCTGGAATTTCATGAAGGCGCGCCATTTGTCGTCGATGACGCCGCGCGCCAGGTCGGATTCGCTGACGCCGAAGAGTTTGAGTTCGTCTTTGGGGAGATAAATGCGTCCGTTGCGATAGTCCTCGCCCACGTCGCGCAGGATGTTGGTCAGTTGCAGGGCCACGCCGAGTTTGATGGCGTAGGGCAGGGCTTCGTTCGATTTGAACCCGACAATGTACATGCTCATCAGCCCGACGGTGGATGCCACGCCATAACAGTAGGTGGCGAGGTCGTCGAAGTTCTTGTAGCGGGTCTGATTGACATCGCGGGCAACACCATCGATTAACTGGAGCGCGTACCGGGCGGGGATGTGATAGCGGCTGCGGGTATCGGCCCAGGCCTGGGCGACCAGGTCATCGGGGCGGGGGTGAAGGATTCCCTGCGCCACGCCGCGCCAGTAATCCAGTTCCGCGTCGCGGCCCACCATCGAGCCTTCATCCACAATATCATCCACCGTGCGGCAAAACGCATACAGGGCGCGGGTCGCGGAACGTTTTTCTTCGGGCATCAGGCTGCTTGCCAGGTAGAAGGACTTACTGTGATGGGCGGCGACTTGACCGCACAGGGCATACGCCCTTTCGAGCGAGGCGTCCCCGGCCCAGTAAGAAAAGACGGGACGGCTGGATGGGTGGGGGATGTTACCGGCCAGGTGAATCAGGTTGCGTTCCCAGTGCGCCTGCATGAGTACCTCCGTGAAAGTCGCTCGAACGTTGAATTATCTGACCTTTATTGTACAGATTTTTCATGATTTGTCAAGGTTTTGCAAGGGAACAGCCGAAAATACCTTGACAAAAAGTTGACATCGACTATAATGGCAGCATTCGTTATTCGAACATCGAACATCGAACACCCCTCGTTCATCTACGGAGAATGTTTTATGGTTTCCAAACCGACTGCAATTGTGATTGGCGCTGGCATTGGCGGGATTGCCACTGCCGCCCGCCTGGCGAAAAACGGCTATAGCGTGACTGTGCTGGAAAAGAATGACAAACCCGGCGGACGCTGTAATCAAATCCTGAAAGACGGTCATCGCTTCGACATTGGCCCGACCCTGTTCCTGATGCCCGAAGTGTGGGAAGAGACCTTCGCCGCGCTGGGCGAGCGGATGAGCGACCACCTCGACCTGCGCCGAATCGACCCGACCTACAAGGTTCACTTCGACGATGGCCTGCAACTGGAACTGACTTCCGACATTGGGAAAATGCAAACCCAGCTGGAGTCGGTCGATAAAACCGCCTTTACCGGATTCCTGGGCTACATTGCCGAAGGCGCGAAGCATTACAAGATTTCGCTGGAGAAGTTCGTAGGGCGCAACTTCTTCAATATTTTCGAATATTTCAGCCTGACCAACCTGCCGCTGATTTTCCAACTCAAGGCGCTCGACAAGCACTATCGCAACACCGGGCGATTCTTCAAAAACGAGCGACTCAAGGCGGCGTTCACTTTCCAAAATATGTACCTGGGCCTCAGCCCTTATGATGCTCCCGCCACCTATTCCTTGCTTCAGTACACCGAACTGGCCGAGGGCGTCTGGTATCCGATGGGCGGCATGTACGCGGCCATCGAAGCCCTGACCAAAGTTGCTGAAAAGCTGGGCGTCAAGTTTGTTTACAATGCGCCAGTGGCGAAAATCAATGTGGGCAAATCGAAAGTGGAAAGCGTAGAGATAGAGGACGGTAAACATTACCAGGCGGATATTTTCGTCGGTAACGCCGATTTGCCCTATATCTATGACCAGTTGTTGCCCGACCGCGCCGAGGCCGCCAAACTGGACGAAAAACTTTATACCTGCTCCACCATCATGTTCTACTGGGGCGTGGACAAGCAATACGAACAGATTGCCCACCACAACGTCTTCCTGGCCGGTGATTACAAGGCTTCCTTCGACCAGATTTTCAACGACCACAGCCTGCCCGAAGCGCCGAGCTTCTATATCCATGCCCCGGCCCGCACCGACCCGGCTGCCGCGCCCGAAGGGCAGGAAACGCTCTATGTGTTGGTTCCGGTCGGGCACCTCGATGCGCGCTCGCAGCAGGATTGGGACGCGATGGTCCATCGCGCCCGCGAAACGGTCTTTGCCCGGCTCGAAAAAGAGATGGGTATCCGCGACCTGCGCGAGCACATCAAATTCGAAATTACCTACACCCCCAAAGAGTGGAAACAGCAATTCAACCTGGCAAAGGGCGCGGCTTTTGGCCTGAGCCACAACTTCTGGCAGGTCGGCTACTTGCGTCCGCACAACCGTCATGCCAAATACAAGAACCTGTATTTTGCAGGCGCGTCCACCCATCCCGGCACCGGCTTGCCGATTGTCCTGCTTTCGGCGCGCCTGACTACAGAGCGGATTTTGAAAGAAAAGGGTACAATATCTGTGCAAAAGTTGTCCAGCGCGCCTGTGGCAGCCACAGATTAATCCCGGAGAAAATCAATGCCCATCAGCAAAGCACCTGCCTTCAACTTGAAAGTCGTCCTGCGCGAGACCGGCCTGGCGGCTGACACCCTGCGCGCCTGGGAGCGGCGTTACGGCCTGCCGGTTCCTGACCGCTCACCGGGTGGACATCGCCTGTATTCACAGCATGACATCGAGACGGTTAAATGGCTGGTGGCGCGTCAAAATGAAGGCTTGAGCATTTCGCGCGCGGTGGAACTCTGGAAAGATGAACTTGCCCAAGGCCGTGACCCACTTGCCGCGGTTGAATCTCGACCGGCCGCCAACCTGCTGACTTTCCAGCAGCCCATTTTCCTGCCGCCGGAAACCAACATCGATGCGATTCGCGCCCATTGGCTGGCGGCCTGCCTTAACTTTAACGAGTCAGCCGCTGAGCAGGCCCTCAACCAGGCGTTCAGCATGTACCCTGTCGAGACGGTCTGCGTCGATATCTTGCAGCGCGGCATGGCTGAACTGGGGATGCTTTGGTACGAAGGCAAAGCCAGCGTCCAGCAGGAGCATTTTGCTTCCGGGTTGGCAATGCGTCGGCTCGATGCCTTGCTGTCGGCCGCTCCCTTTCCAACGCGCGGCAAAACCATCCTGGTTGGCTGCCCGCCCGAGGAATGGCACAGTTTTTCAGCCCTGATGTTGACCCTCTTCCTGCGGCGGCGCGGCTTCAATGTCATTTACCTGGGCGCCAACGTTCCCACCTCCCGCTTCGAAGAAACGGTCGTGGCGGTCCATGCCGACCTGGTCTTGCTGGCTGCCCACCACCTCGTCAGCGCCGCCACCTTGCGGCAGACGGCGCTGCAACTCTCGGCGCGCGGCGCGCGGATGGTGTACGGAGGCCGTATTTTCAACCTCCACGCCAGTTTACAGCGGGGGATTCCTGGTCATTTCCTGGGCGAGCGCCTGGATGCTGCCATCGAAACCATCGAACGATTGCTGGTGGACTTCCCTGCTCCCGCGCCAGCCGAGGTCGTTTCGCAGGGATACGCCGAAACCTTACGGGCCTTCGTCCTGAAGCGTCCCCTGGTCGAAGCGGCCATCAACCAGCATTTCGAGGTCGGTGAAATGCCGCCCGAATACCTGGAAACGGCCAATCGCTACATGGGCAATAACATTGCGGCTGCGCTCCAACTCGGCAACATCGAATACATCAACAGCGAAATCGAATGGCTGGTTCACATGCTCAAAAGTCACAATCAGCCGGTTGATTCGGTGCGGGTTTACCTTTCACATTACTCCAATGCGTTGCGCAAGCACCTTGGCGAACAGGGCGACCTCGTTGTGCATTCGCTTGAATCAAATCCCTTGGCCTAGGGACAAGAAAGGACACCCTATGACCATTCACATCGTTACCGACAGCACGTGCGACTTGCCCGAGGAAACTGTCAAGAGCCTCGGCGTGACCGTCCTGCCGCGGCCGGTCAGTCGCTGGAGCAGATACTGGCCGCGCTGAAGGAGCAAATGCAGCGCAGCTATGTCTTCGCTTCAATCAAAACCCTCGAATACCTGCGGCGCGGCGGACGGATGCATAGCGCGGTAGCTCATATCGGCGAATTTCTCAGCATCAAGCCCCTCCTGCACATGAACATGGGCAAATCCTCGGTCGAACGCGTCCGCACCCAGAAACGGGCGACCGAGCAGTTGATGACCTGGTTGGAACAATACGCGCCATTCGAGCGGTTGGCCGTCCTCCATGCCGGAATCTAGCAGGAAGCCGAAGCCCTGCGCGAGAGCGTGCGCGCCTATTGGCCGGGCAATGACGTGCCGGTGCTGCAAATTACGCCTGCGCTGGGCGCGCACCTGGGCGTCGGCGCGCTCGGTTTCGCCTGTATCTCGAAAAAATAGGACAAATTATGAACCTTGCAAAGACCCTGACCATTCTCGGCGCCGCCGCCATGGCCGGGATAATTTTCTACGCCTTAATCGCGGGCGATTTCGCGGCGGAGGGCGCCATCCTGACATCCATGCCCTGGGGAATCGTCTCGCTGGTTGACCTGTACGTTGGTTTCACCCTGTTTTCAGCCTGGATTGTCTACCGCGAGAAATCTATCCCGGTGACTATCCTGTGGATTGTGGCAGTCATGACTCTGGGCGCGCTCGCCATCAGCTTGTACGCCTTCCTGGCCTTGCGCGCCAGCCGGGGCAACTGGCAAAAATTCTTCATGGGCAAGCGCTCGGCCTGACATATCACCCTGGCATTTCTTCATGGACAATAAGCGCCTTTTCTCCGTTATTTTCGTGGTCTTCATCGACTTGCTCGGCTTCAGCCTCATCCTGCCGCTGCTGCCGTATTATGCCGATACCTTCGGCTCGAATGAATTCGTGACCGGCCTGTTGGTGGCCTCCTACGCTGCCATGCAGTTGATTGGCGCGCCTATCCTGGGGCGGCTCTCTGACCGCTATGGCCGCCGTCCCATCTTGCTGGTCAGCATTTTTGGCACGTTCGTGGGTTTCCTGTTGCTTGGTCTTGCCAACAGTTTGTGGATGTTGTTTGCCAGCCGAATCTTGGATGGCTTTACCGGCGGCAATCTGAGCGTGGCCCAGGCCTATATTGCCGATGTGACGGATGAAAAGAATCGCTCGAAGGGACTCGGCATGGTGGGCGCGGCCTTTGGGCTGGGATTTATCATCGGCCCGGTCACGGGCGGATTCCTCAGCCAGTGGGGATACGCACTCCCGGCATTTGTCGCTGCCGCGCTGGCCTTCATCAACCTGGCGCTGGTCGCAGCCTGGCTGCCCGAATCGCTGACCGCCGAAAAACGCGCGGCGATGCCCGAAAAACAACCGGCCTTGACGCTGGATGCGCTCTTGCAAGCCTTGCGGCGTCCTTTCTCCGGTTCGCTGCTCATCACCCGCTTCTTTTTCGGCCTGGCCTTTGCCATTTTCCAGACCATCTTTGCGCTCTATGCCCTGAAAAAATTCCAACTCGACGCGCGAGATACCGGGCTGGTGCTGACCTATGTGGGCGTTCTGTCGGTGTTCGTGCAGGGCTTCCTGATTGGACGCCTGACCCAACGCTTCCGCGAGGATGTCCTGATTGCGGTTTCGGTCGTCATCATGGCATTTTCGCTACTCGGCTGGGCAGTTGTCCCGTCCGTTGCCTGGCTGCTGGTTATCCTGACGCCGACCGCCGTGGCGGGCGGAATCCTGAACACTGTTCTCGCCAGCACCCTGACCAAAGCCGTGCAGGCCCAGGAAGTGGGCGGGATTCTCGGCCTGGCCGCCTCCATCGAGAGCCTGACGCGCGTTATTGCCCCCACGTTGGGCGGCGCGCTGTTGGGTGGCCTGGGAATCTGGGCCCCGGGGCTGTTCAGCAGCCTGCTGCTGGCTGTTTTGAGCGTTTACGTCTGGCGCGTCATCTACGGACATCCCATCGCCGCCGAAATCCGCGCCCGCAATGCGGCGGCTCCTGCCCCGGCGGGTCACTAATTGGTTATGCCATGCGCGTTCTTGTCATCGGCGCCGGGATTGGCGGGCTGACCGCCGCCGCATTACTTCTCAAACAAGGCTGGCAGGTGACGGTGCTGGAAGCCGGAACCTACCCCGGCGGCTGCGCTGGAACGTTCTTTCACAAAGGCTACCGCTTCGACGCGGGCGCAACCCTGGCAGGCGGATTCGACCCCTCCGGCCCCCACGCCCGCGTCGCCGAAATCCTCGGGCTGGAATGGCCGGTCGAACCCATCCATGATGCCGCCTGGGTGACGCATTTACCCAATGAAGCCGTCTATCAGTGGGTGGAACCCGCCCGCTGGCGCGATGAGTACCTTACCAAATTCCCGTTTTCGGCGCGATTCTGGCAAAAACAGGAACAACTCGCCAAAATTGCCTGGAATCTCTCGGCCCGCGACTTTCCCTGGCCGCCCGCCACACTGACCGAAGCCGCGCGCCTGCCGCTGGCCCTGCGCCCGGAGACTTTGGCCGCCGCGCCGTACCTTTTCAGCAAAATAAGTCACCTGCTTCCGCGCGAGACCACGCCCGATTTCAAGGCTTTTGTGGACGGCAACCTGCTCATCTCTGCCCAGGCAATTAGCGACCATGCTGACGCGCTCTATGGTTCGTCTGTGCTGGATTTGCCGCGCCGGGGCGTCATGCATGTTCGGGGTGGGATGGGCGCAATTGCCGAGACACTCGTCCATTGGATACAGGCCAACGGCGGTGAAGTGAACTACCGTCAGCGGGTGACGCGCCTCGAAACGGTGGCTGGCCGGGTGCGGGCGGCGATTACAGCGAAGGAAATGCGCTTCGAAGCGGATGTCGTCCTCGCCAACCTGACCCCCTGGGCGTTGGAAATGCTGCTCGGCGAAGCCGCGCCGGGCAGCCTCCAGCGGGAAACGCGCACCCGGCCCTGGATGTGGGGCGCGTTCGTCGTCCACGCCGGAGTCCGGGCCGGGAAAATCTCCCATCCTCTCACCCATCACCAGGTGATTGTGGATGTGAACCAGCCGCTCGGCGAAGGCAATTCGGTGTTCCTTTCGCTTTCGCCGCTCGATGACGCCTCCCGCGCCCCGACGGGCATGCGCTCGGTCATTCTCTCGACCCACACCCGTATTGCGGACTGGCAGGGGCTGGACGAAGCCGCTTACGAGCAGCGCAAGGCGGCCTACGCTGAAAAGGTGCTGGCCGCTGCCGAGCGCGCTTTGCCCGGCTTCCGCGCCGCCGCCGAACTGGTCCTGCCCGGCGCGCCGCAGACCTATGAGTTTTTCACCCGCCGCCCGTTTGGGATGGTGGGCGGCTTCCCGCAGACCTCGCTGTTTGCGGCGCGGGGGCCGCAGACTGGCTTGCGCAACCTGTGGCTGGTGGGCGACAGCATTTTCCCGGGCCAATCGACCGCCGGGGTGACGCTCGGCGCGCTGCGGGTGGCAAGACTTTTGGACGGAAAACAGGTAAACAGGTAAACAGGTAAAAATCATGGAAAAAAATATTCTCAGTAACTTTTTTGGCAAACTGATGCCGATGTTCCCGCCGCGCAGTGAGGCTTTTTTGAAAAGCGCCACGCGCCAGGATTTGCAGCGGGTCAATTTTCGCTATATTTTCACGGTGCAGGGCATGGTCGAAATCAGCCACCTGATTGAGGACGCGATTATGGCCAGCCCGGGTGTTTCGCATACGCACGTTTCTTTCCAGTATTTCTCGCGGGTGGCCGACCAGGCCGAGCGATACACTCGGGTTGCCCAGGCTTCGACCGGTCTGTGGCTGTACGGCGTGCCGGATGCGCCCCTGCCGGAGTTCGCGCGCACGGTTGCTGTCGATACGACCGGCACGCCCTTGGAGCATTATTGGTTTGTCATCGCGTATGGGCCGGGTATCCACATGACCCTGCTGGCCGAGGAAGTCAACCCGGTCGACCGCCTGCCCGGTGAGCCGCGCATGTACGAAGGTTTTTACACTTTCGACCAGAACTTCGCCTTCAAGGTGCTGACCGTGCTGCATAAACTTTTCCCGGAACAGGTGGGTGAGCCGACCCTGCCGGAACTGCTGGAGTAGCGCGTCATTGCGCACGTCTCACTGATAGCTGTTCTATGCCTTCTCTCTGGTGGATTCGCCGCGACGTTCGTCTGTCCGATAACCCGGCCTTGCAGGAAGCGCGCAGGCACGGGCCGGTCATCCCTGTTTTCATCCTCGACCCGCGCTTGCTGGAGCGCACCCCGGCCCGGCGGCAGGCCTTCCTCTTTGGCGGCCTGCGCGAACTGGACACTGAACTCCAGAAGCGCGGCTCCGGCCTGGTGATTCGGCGCGGCAAACCGGAAATCGAACTCCTGAATCTCATCATCGAAACCGGCGCGCAGGCCATCTACGCCGAAGAAGACTACACCCCTTACGCCCACGCCCGCGATGAGCGGATATCCGAATCACTGCCGCTGACCCTCGTTCAGGGACAGACTGTTCATCATCCCGCTGCCGTTCTCAAGCCGGATGGCCGCCCCTACACCGTTTTCACGCCCTTCAGCAAAGCCTGGAAAGCCCTGCTGCCTGCCAGCCTGACCCCGCTCCCCGCGCCGGAACATTTCCCGCCCGTCACCCTGCCCGCCTCCGTTTCCCCGTCCGCTTCTCCGTTTTCTCCGTTGTCCGAATCCGTTTCTCCGTTGTCCGAATCCGTTTCTCCGTTTCGTTCCGTTGCCCACTTTCCTCCTGGCGAATCCGAAGCCCGTCGCCGCCTGTACCAATTCACCCAATCACCAAATCAAAAAATCACCCAATACCACGAAACTCGCAACCGCCTCGACCTGGACGGTACCTCCGCCCTCTCGCCCTACATCCGCTTCGGCATGATTTCCCTGCATCAGGCCGCTGCCGCTGCAATTCAGCAACTCCCCTCTCCCAGCGGGAGAGAGGCCGGGGGTGAGGGCCCAACCACCTGGCTCAACGAACTCATCTGGCGCGAATTCTATATCTCGATTTTGTACCACTTTCCCCGCGTGAGCAAAACCGCCTTCAACCCGGCCCTCGCCAACATCCCCTGGCGGAATGACGAATCCGATTTCGAAGCCTGGAAAGCCGGTCGAACCGGAATTCCTGTCGTCGATGCCGCCATGCGCCAACTGCGCGCCACCGGCTGGATGCACAACCGCGCCCGCATGATTGTCGCTTCGTTCCTCGCCAAAGATTTGCTGATAAACTGGCAGTGGGGCGAACGCTGGTTCATGGACAACCTGCTCGACGGCGACCCGGCTGCCAACAACGGCGGCTGGCAGTGGACGGCCGGCACCGGCACCGACGCCGCGCCCTACTTCCGCATTTTCAACCCTGTCCTGCAAAGCCAGAAATTCGACCCGAACGGCGACTACATTCGCAAGTGGATTCCCGAACTGGCGCATTTACCGGCTGGTGCGATTCATGCTCCCTGGGAAAAGCGGATTCGCGTCCCTGGCTACCCGTCCCGGCCCATCGTTGACCGCGAAAAAGCCCGGCAGCGCACGCTCGAAGCCTATTCGCTCTCCAAAAACCGGATAACTGGATAACTCAAACCGATGCTCACCATCCGCCCCCTCGAACCCGCCGACATCGTCCCGATTGCTGCCGCCTTCGCTGCCCTGGGCTGGGACAAGCCCGCCTCCCAGTACGAGAAATATCTCTCGGAACAGGAGTCTGGTGACAGGGTGGCGCTGGTCGCCTTGCTTGGAGTCCAAAATCTCCAGATTTTGGAGTTTGCCGGTTATGTTACGATTTCCTGGCAGTCAGGGTATCCATCCTTCCGTGAGCAAAACATCCCCGAAATCATGGATTTCAACGTCCTGCCTCAATTCCGCCGCCAGGGGATTGGCGCGCGGCTGATGGACGCCGTCGAACAGCGTGTAGCCACTATGGGTTCAATGGTCGGGATTGGCGTGGGCATGACCGCCGATTACGGCGCGGCCCAGCGCATGTACGTCAAACGTGGTTATGTTCCCGATGGGCGCGGGCTGTTTTCGCGCGGCGCGCCGGTGCAGTACGGGCAAACCGTGCCGGTCGATGATGACCTGGTTCTCTATTTCACGAAAAACCTATGAAAAACCCCGGCGCTGACCCCGAAACTGGACGCGAAGTCCTGAAAGCCTTCCTGGCCGAAAAATCGCCGCTTGGCCCGCTGCGAGTCATGGCCCGGCGGGTGGGGCGTTTTTTCCAGATTCCGCTGCCATTCTTCAACCCGTATATCGTTTTCGGCCCCGAGGCGGTTCGCAAGGTTCTCGTCACTGAGCGGGGCAAGTTCCTGTGGCGCAACCAGGACCCGGTCGCCGACTTGCTCGGGCGCGGCGTTCTCGTTACCGACGGGGAGGAGCATGACCATTATCGTAAACTGATGGAGCCTGCCTTGCACCCCGGCCAGTTGCCTCGCTATGCCGACATGATGCGCGAACAAGCCCGCCGCGTGAGCGAAACCTGGCAGGGTGGGCAGGTGGTGGATATGCTGGTCGAAGCCCGCAAAATCGCCTTGCTCATCATCATCCAGGCCCTTTTCAGCCGTGACGCCTGGGATGACCTGCCTCGTATCTGGACGCCCATTTTCAAGGCGATTGAATACATCTCCCCCGGGGCATGGATTTTGTGGCGTAAAATTCCCCGCCCCGGTTATCGAAAGCACTTTAAGGCGCTGGATGATTATCTTTACCAAATCATTGCTGACCGCCGCGCCCAAAACCTGACACTTGGCTCCCCGCGCCTGACACCCGACCTGCTCCAACATCTGGTAGACGCCGGCCTGCCCGACGAGCGTATTCGTGACCAAATGCTCACCATGCTGATTGCCGGTCACGATACTTCGACCGCGCTCCTGGCCTGGGTTTTTGCCATGCTCGCTCAACACCCCGAAACGTATGCCGAACTGCAACGCCAACTGGCCGAAACCCCGCCCGATAAAACCCCGCCCCTGCTCGACCAGGTTATCAAAGAGACCCTGCGCCTGTATCCGCCGATTCATATCGGAAATCGTATCATGGCCGAAGATGTGACCTTTGGCGAAGGCCAGACTATGCCCGCCGGGGCGCGCATGTTCTATTCGATTTATCTGACCCACCGCGACCCGACTATTTGGGAAAATCCCGATTCTTTTCGTCCCGAACGCTTTGCGCATGGCCGCCCCCCCCTGAAGGGCGCGGGGATGGCCTACATCCCTTTTGGCGGTGGCCCGCGCGCCTGTATTGGGGCCGCTTTCGGTCAAATGGAAGCCCGTCTCGTTATTGCCCACCTGTTGCGGACTTTTGATTTTCAACCGTTGAACCCGCAAAATATCCATCCCCACATGGGCGCGACACTCGAACCCAGCCCCGGCGTCTTTATGAAAGTCACCCGCCGCTCTCGTCCAATCACCCAATCACTCATTCACTAAATCACCATGTCCTACTTCAATTTCCTCATCCTCTTTGTCCTTGTCCCCATCGCCATCCTGCTCGTCATCACCTGGCTGGATTTGCGCGCCGGCCGTCCTACTCCTGGGTTTGATGCCAGGAAAGTCCCGCTCATCATTGCCGCGCATGTCCTGATTGCGCTGCTCTACACCACCCCATGGGACAATTACCTCGTCGCTACCGGTGTCTGGTATTACAACCCCGAATTGGTCACTGGCATCGTCATCGGTTATGTCCCGATTGAAGAATATACTTTTTTCATCGTCGAAACCATCCTGGTTGGCCTGTGGTGGTGGTTCCTGGCGCGACGATTCCCCCCTCTCCCCACGGGAGATGGGCCGGGGGTGAGGGGAGCCTTCCGCCCCAACCGCGCTCTTGTTTACTGGTCTACCGGTTTCCTTGTCCTTGCCTGGTTTTTCTTCACCTTCCAGTTCTTCTTTGCCGGGGACGAATGGAACTACCTGGGCATCATCTTTTTCTGGGCGTTGCCGCCCATCGTCCCGCAATTCCTGTTCGGCGCCGATATTCTCTGGCACTATCGCAAACTTGTCTTTTGGGCCATCTTCGTCCCCGGTCTGTACCTGTCGCTGACCGACATCATCGCCCTCACCGCCACGACCTGGCAAATCTCCAAAGACCAGACGCTCGGCATCAACTTCTTTGGCATCCTGCCCATCGAGGAAGTGGCTTTTTTCTTCATCACCTGCACCCTGATTGGCTTCGGCATGACCCTCATGCTGTCCAATATCGGCTGGGAGCGTTTTACCGCCTGGCGCGCGCGCGGATTCAAGGGATTGCCCTGAAAAAACTTCCCCCTGCTGGTAAAATCCCTCCATCACATTCCGAAGGATTCGCATGGGCGCAACATGGTCGCAATGGGCAGGGAAAATTCGCCGGGTTTTCCAGTTCCCGGTGCATGGGGATAAAAACATTCGCCGTCAATGGCTGGCGGGGGTTTTGCAGTCGTTCCTGTTTATCCTGGCGTTTTTGGCGCTGCTCAATGCCATCTTTTATTTTTGGCCGTTCGACAACCCAGACAACCTGTCTTACACGCTCTTTGTCGCAGCCATGACCGGTTTGCTGGCACTGCTTTGGGTTTTAAACCGCAACCGGGCGTTCAGCCGGTTCACCCGCCCGCTGACCATCCTCCTGCTGGCGGTCGGCATCCTGTTTTCCGATTCGCCCGAAAGCGTGGTCTGGGGGTCCTCCTTCAGCCTGTTTGCGCTTCCAATCATCAGCGCCAGTTTCATCCTGTTTCCGGCGGCCAGTTTCCTGGTGGCGTTGGGAATCAACCTCGAAGTGCAGGTTTTCGCCAGCCTGACCGTCCCGGGGCGGGAGATTTATCCGATTTATGATGGCCTCAGCCTGCTGGCGATTGCCGGGGTGGCCTGGCTGGCCGCTGCCAGCCTGGAAAGCGTCCTCGACCACCTCGAGGAACTGGTGGCCGAGCGGACGGAAAGCCTCAAGAAAACGGTCGCCCGCCTGACCGAAGCGACCGAAACCAGCCAGGCCTATTCCGAGCAGATGGAATTGACCAACACCCGCCTCGAGCAGGCCAGCATGTTCAAAAACCTGTTCCTGACCTCCTTTCGCGACGAGTTGGAAGCCCCCCTGACGGCCATTTTGCAGGCCAGCGCGGATAGCCCCGAGGAATTATCGACCGGCATCCTGCGGAATCCCGAACTGGCGCGCATTCACCGCAACGGACGCTTCCTGCAAGCCCTCATCAACTATATCCTCGACCTGGGCGACCTTGAAATGGGGACGCTGAAACTGGAGCGGACTTCGGTCAATCTTATCCCCCTGCTTCGTTCGACCGCCAGCCTGCTCGGAGAGCAGCTGGCGCACAAAAAACAGCAATTGATTCTCAACGTCACCCACGAGGCTGCATACGCTTTTGTCGACCGCCGCCGCATCGAGCAGGTCCTGGTCAACCTGTTAAGCACGGCCAGCAAGTTCAGCCCGGCGGGGACGGAAATCTCCGTCTCGCTGCATGAGCGCCCGAAGGGCCTGTGGCAACTTTCGGTGCGCGATTCTGGTCCCGGCATCGGCCCGGAGCATGTCAATCGCATGTTCCAGCCCTGCAACCGACTGGGCGTTTCGCGCCGCATCCTCGAAATGCACGATGGCAAACTCTGGCTCGATACCCTCACTGGCGGCGGGGCGAATTTTATTGTCCAGTTGCCTGCCAGCCGGGGCGGCGACATTTTGCCAGCCTAAAAACTCCTGAATGATGGAACTTGCCTCTACCTTCGCCTTAATCACCGGTATCGTCATCGAAATTCTCTTGCTTTGGGGAGCGCCCTGGCAGACTATTTCGACCCGCCGGTGGAACCCTCAGCGCTGGGCGCGCTGCAAGGTTTTATAACCAAATAAACCTGGCTCTGCCTCTCCAAAAACCTGCATGATGCCTTACCTCTTTTTATCGACCGCCGCCTTCCTGGTGGCCCTGCTCATCCTGTACTGGCTGCACACCCAGGCCTGGCTCGATATCCAGACCCCGCATATTGCCCCGCCCCCCGCCGGGCCGCTGGTCTCGCTCATCGTCCCGGCTCGCAACGAGGAAAACAACATCCGCCGCTGCGTCGAATCCCTGTTCGCCCAGGATTACCCCACTCTCCAAATCCTGGTTTTGGAGGACCGCTCGACCGACTCGACTCCCGCTATATTAGCCGAACTCGCCGCCCATGACTCCCGTCTCGTTATCTTGGCAGGACGCGAACTACCCTCCGGCTGGGCCGGCAAACCCCATGCCCTCTACCAGGCTGCCAATTCTGCTGCTGGCGAATGGCTTTTATTTGTAGACGCCGATACATTCCTCGACCCGAATGCAGTCTCCGCCGCCCTGGCCTCGGCCCAAAAAACCGGGGCAGATTTGTACACCGTCATGACCGAGCAAATCACCGGTTCGTTCTGGGAGCGAGTCGTCATGCCGCTGGTCATGACCGCGCTCTCCGTGGGGTTCTCTCCCCGCAAGGTCAACGACCCCAACACTCGCGACGCCATCGCCAACGGGCAGTTCATCCTGATAAAACGCTCTGTCTACGACGCCATCGGCGGCCACGAAAAACTCAAAAACCAGATAGTCGAGGACAAAGCCATCTCCGAGCAGGTAAAATGGAATGGCTGCCGCCTGGTTGTGGCTGACGGACGCGGCATTGCCCAAACCCGAATGTACACCGACTTACCCTCGATGTGGGAAGGCTGGACGAAAAACATCTACCTCGGCCTCTCAGACAAGCCCGCCATGCTGCTGTTGGGCGCGTTTGGGGCCTTCCTGGCGCTGGCGGCGGCCCTGTTCATGCCCGCCTGGCCGCTGCTCGGATTGCTCTGGTACTTCAACGGAGGCGGCTGGATGGCTCTGGGCGTTATCCTGGAAGCGCTGGCTGTCTGGGCTGCGCTGCTCTATTTTCGTATGCGCGTCAACGCTCACATGGGCATTGCCCGCTGGTATGCCTTCACCACCCCGCTTGGCGCGGGCGTTTTCGCCGCCATGATGTTCACATCAACCTGGAAAGTCCTTTCCGGCCAGGGTGTCACCTGGAAGGGACGCAAATATGACCCGAAAACGGTTCGATGACGAAAGGCTCTTTTATGACGACAGGCACTCCCCCTAAAGTTTTATTGGTTGACCTGGCGCATCAGTTTGGCGGTTCCAGCACCCGCGTTTTGGGATTGTTATCGGCCCTCCCGCAGGGGCAGGCCGGTTTGGCGGCCATCCAGGGCAGCCCGGTATTCGAGCAGGCAAAGCGCATGGGATTGACTGTTCATCCGGTGGGGAGGAGCAAGACCGATTGGTGCATCCTGCCCAACCTGGTGCGTCTCATTCGTGAGCAGGGCTACCAGGTGTTGGATACGCAAAATATCCAATCCAAATTTTGGGGCAGCCTGGCAGCGCTATGGAGCGGCGCTGCCCTGGTCTCCACCCTGAACAGTTGGTACGACTTCGAGCATGGCGGCAATTGGAAAGGGAAGTTATACACTGCGCTCGAATTGGCGACCAATTTCCGGCTCGGCGGCTGCATTGTCGTCTCCAAAACTGTCCGCGACGCCGTGCAGGCTGCGCGTAAGAAATCGCCGGTTGCGTTGATTTACAACGCCGTTGGGCTGGATGTGGAGTCAATCAAGGGAGACAGGCAATGGCTGTCTGATACCTTCGATATTCCGCGCGAGGCCCTGGTCTGCCTGGCGGTTGGCAGGCTGGTGTGGGCCAAAGGCTACGAAGATTTGCTGGAGGCGGCGCGCATGGTCATCGCGGACGATTCATCCCTGTACTGCCTGGTGATTGGGGAAGGGGAGTTGCGGGCGAGCCTGGAAGAGAAAATCCGCGAGAACAACCTGGGCGGGCGCGTTGTCCTGGCTGGCTACCGAACCCGCGAGGTTGTCTTATCCGCGCTCAAGGCCAGTGACATTTTCGTCATGCCCTCCCGCCAGGAAGGGACGCCGATTGCCCTGCTCGAAGCCGCAGCCATGGGCGTTCCCATCCTGGCAAGCGCGTGCGGCGGCATCCCGGAAATGGTCAGCGATGGTGAGCAGGCCATCCTCGTTTTGCCGGGCAACCCCGAAATGCTGGCGCAGGGTCTGCTCCGGCTTGCCAAAAACCCCCAATTGCGGGCCAGGTTGGGCCAGAACGCCAAAGCCCACATTCAGCAGGAATTTAGCCTGGAAGCGCAGGCGAAGGCGACTTTGGAGATATACCAAAAAGCGATGGTAAATCATTGAAAGTGCATAATTTTGGTAAGAATAGCAAAGTTTCAAATTGTTTTAGCCTTGCCACGACCAAAAAATCGGCTATAATGACTTTTGATGAACTATCAATATTGATAGGTGCAGTGAGTGTGTTATGGTTTCGGATTGTTTTTGGGGGTCTTGGGGAGCAAAACAGACGGTTGATGTTTTCTCCTCGTTATCAATAAACGTCGGATGCAAAAGAGAGAGGATATGGAATTCAACTTGTTTTTACGCACGTTACAGCGCGGGTGGTGGATAATTATTTTGTCAATTTTTATCACAACCAATGTCTCGCTGGCAATTTCATACATAACCCCGCCCGTATATCAAACCACGGCCCGTTATGTCGTTTCCCCAAATGCCGGGCTTTTCTCCAGCAGTTGGGAATTGTTGTCCAGCCTTGATACACTGGACCGGCGTTCGATTGTGAACACATATCGGGAAATGATTGCCAGCCCATCGGTGTATGAGCGCTCGCCGGAAATTCAAAAAATCAAACAGCAGGGTTTGGATGATTTCGAGGTGTCTATTGCAGTGATTCCCGATACCAATATCCTGCGGCTGACAGTGGAAGGCCCCGACCCCAGGCTGGTTGTGGTGGTTGCCAATGCCATCAGCACGGAAATTCTGACGTACATGAACGAATTGAACCCAATTTACAACTTGAGCGTTCTCGAGGAACCGCGGTTACCCACTGCCCCAATTCGGCCCCAGCCCCTCGAGAACGCCTTGCTGGCCTTCCTTTTTGGCGGCATGGTGGGGCTGGTGCTGGCGTTTTCACGGGAACAGTTGCAAAATACGCTCGACAAGCTGCGTGAACGCTCGATTGTGGACCCGGTTTCGTCCGCTTATACGCGCGCTTATTTCGAGCGGCGCCTGCTCGAAGAGATTACCCAACGCCCGGACGGCAACTTTGCGATGGGTATTATCAACCTGCGTGGTCTTGAGCAGGTACTGAATGTATTGCCCGAACCAATTTTCAACCGCGTTCTGGGGGTAGTTTCGAAAAAACTCAAGAACGAACTGCGCGGGCGGGATATTGTGGGGCGCTGGAGCGATACGCAACTGGCGGTTCTCCTGCCGGGAACACCAGAATCAGCCGTGGAGTCAACGTTCAAACGCATCCAGGTTTACCTTTCCGAATCCGTCCCGATTGATAATGCCGGTGATATGGCGTTCAGACCCGACCCGTGCATTGGGGTTATCATCCATAAACAATTCGAAACGGAGGAGAGTATTATCGAGCGCGCGCAGATGGCGGTCGAAAAAGCATCCGCCTTGTCTGATGCGTCTGTTGTATTCCTGAAAAATTCCCATTTCCCTGAAGAAAGCACAGACAGCACCGATGCAAAGAACGGGAATGTTTATTTATAGCCCGCCACGTTGTTCGAGAGGACTAAAAATGCGTACAACTTACAACCGCCTTGCAACTTTTAGTGTCTTGGCGCTCTTTCTTTTCACTTTACTGACGACCCATATTCCCCCTGCCGCTGCTTTGGGGATTCATGGTCAATCTGCAGATACGAACGGGGATGTTTTCACCTTTGACAAACTTGGATACAGCGAAAAGGTGATGATTAGTCCTTACGATTCACTCCAAATCTTGTTTGGGCTGCCTTCGAATTGGGCGCTGGCGCCTGGAACGGAAATCACGCTGCGCTTCAATTATGCCAGCAACCGGTCTGTCTCGTCCGGCGATAGCGCTGGCACGGTTCCGGGGGGGACATTACGGGTGAGTTTCAACGGCGTAACCTTGCGCACCATTCTTCTTGGGGCAACGGGGAATATCATCGAGACCATCCCCATCCCTGATGAGGCATTGACGCCAACCTCGATCGATGGCCGCCACCGCATTTCTTTTCTTTTCGATTCTCGCTTCGACTGTGACGATGCGGCTGCCAATTCATCGCTCATCATCAGCGCCAGCTCTTCGATTGACCTGAAACACACAATTGTTCCGATTACGCCCGACCTGACCATCTTCCCCCGACCGATTTACCAGGCTGACTCAATTATCCCTCCCCAGGCAGCCATTGTCATTCCCGATAACCCCACTGAAGCGGAGATGCGGGCGGCCCTGTCTGTTTCTGCCGGGCTGGGCGCCCTCACAAACGGTCGGCTGCAATACCGCCTGGTGTCAGCCGGTCAGTTTACTGAGGCGCTCAAGAATGGCACAAGCGTAATCCTGGTTGGAATGCCGAACAACTTGCCCATCCTGGCAGACGTTCGCGTGCCAAACCCCTTGCGAAGTGGGGAATGGTCACTTGCCGGTATGCAGCCCGATGACGGTCTTGTGCAAATGGCTGTTTCTCCGTGGAATCAGAATAACGTCGCGCTGGTTGTCAGCGGGAATTCTGAAGAGGGATTGATAAAGGCCGCCCAGGCGGTCAGCGCCGGGAACTTGATTCCGACAGGCCGGCCCGATGTTTCGGTCGTCAGCGCGGTCAACCCCCTGTCCGTGAGCGACAATATCCCCCAGGACCAGACTCTTTCCAGCCTGGGTTATGATAATCGACCGCTTGGGGGGTTCGAGGGAACTTATACTTCCTATTTCTTCCCCGCCTCGTCTGACCAGGTGCTTTCGATTGGCGGGTATATCGATATCGTTTCATCTCACACCAACCTGCTCGATTTCGAACGCAGTGGCATCACCGTATACTTGAACCGGACTTTCATTGGCAGTATCAAATTTACCGGCGAGGTGGACCAGGTAACGACCACCAGGCTCAATCTGCTGCCTGGCATCGTTCGCCGGGGCAGCAACCTGCTGGAAATTTATAGCGACCTGGTTCCGATATACAACTGTTATTCTCCCGATTTGTCGAGCAACGTTGTCGTTATTAGCGGTCTGACCAATATTCACCTGCCGGTTGGCGGCCAGCAGTTAGGGTTGAACACGCTTCTTAACCTGAATGACTATCCAGCGATGTTCACATCGGACCGCAACCTGGGTGATTTGGCGTTCGTTGTTGCCAGGAATGACCCAACCGGCTGGGACATGGCCTCCAAACTTGCCTTCGATATCGGCGCGTCCGCTTCCATTCCGATTGCAAACCTCGAAGCCGCGTTCGGCGACTCTGTTTCCCAGGCCATTCGTGAGGAGCGCAGCCTGATTTTGGTGGGACGCGCCAGTACCCTTCCTGTCGTTGCTGAACTCAACGAAATTCTGCCGGCTCCCTTCGAGCCGGGCGGCGACGAAGCCACCCAGCCGGCACTCCTCGTCAATTACCGTTTGTTGCCGGGCGTCAGCGTTGGTTATTTGCAAATCATACCGTCGCCCTGGAAAGCGGGCCACGCTATCTTGATTGTAGCCGGGAATACCGAGGCGGGCATTCCGATGGCCGGGGAAAAACTTACCAGGCCGGAGTTTAGTTCTCAGTTGCATGGGGATTTTTCGGTGCTTTACAATGACCAGGTTTTGACGACCGATACGCGCCTTGGGCAGTCCAAAGAACCGCTGATTTCCGGCCTCCCAGCCGAGGCTCTCGCCACCCCGTCTCAACAGCCTCAGCCCACGCCGGGCGTTTTCGCCAGTGATGTCGAAATCGAAGCCAGGCCTCCATGGATATTACCTGCAATGATTGTGCTCAGCGTGGCAACGATTATCATGTTGCTGATTCTTGTTGGGCAGGTTTTAATGTCTAAAAGGGTTCACACCAAAAAGCAAGTCGGCCAGAAACCTGGCAAGGATTAGGACAGGGCGCCATGGCTATCCTGTTCTGGCTGGCTGTCCTGTTCGTAATTTACACCTACCTGGGGTATCCGCTGCTCGTCTTCCTGCTTTCCCGTTGGAAGCCGACCGGCGCACCCCAGGCAGGGGAGTTGCCGGTCGTCACCTTGCTCATTGCGGCCTATAACGAAGGGAAAGTCATTGCGCAAAAATTGGATAATTCGCTGGCGCTCGACTACCCGCGCGAAAGACTCCAAATCCTTGTGGCGGCTGATGGTTCTTCGGACAAAACCCCTGATATTGTTCGGCAATACGAGTCACAGGGCGTTGTGTTAAGTTATATCCCGGAACGTAATGGGAAAATGGCCGCCATTACGCGCGCAATGCCCCTGGCGCGCGGCGAAATAGTCGTCTTTTCAGACGCGAATAACATGTACGACCGGCAGGCCATCCGGGCGCTGGTTACGCCTTACGCCGACAAGAAGGTTGGCGCAACCACCGGGGCGAAATTGATTATCGAAGACGGACGCCAGTTGAGTTCGGCGGAAGGCTTTTACTGGAAATACGAATCGTGGATAAAAAAAAGCGAAACCCGTCTAAGCACCTGCACGTCTGCGGTCGGGGAGATGTTGTCCATTCGCAAAGAATTGTTCGCCGCCCCGGCGCGCAACATTGTTAATGATGACCGCTACATGGTGTTCGACCTGATTCGGCGCGGCTATCGCATTTACTACACTCCCCTGGCGCGCTCGTACGAAACCGTTTCCAAGTCTGCTGGGGATGAAATCGTGCGCCGCACGCGCATCACCGTCGGCGCATACCAGACGATGGCGATGGCCGCCAAACTCCTGCCTTTCAATCGTCCGCTGGTGTTGTGGCAGGTGCTTTCGCACAAGTTTTTCCGGGCTTTTGTGCCGTTTGCCATGCTCCTGGCGCTGCTCTCCAACCTGGCGCTGGTTTTGTGGCCTGCGCAACCCAGCCCCAATGCCTTTTGGGCGATTGCTTTTCCATTCAATAACATCTTCCTGGCTTTGCAAGGGTTATTTTATGCTGTTGCCGTGCTTGGGAATCTGTTCCCTTCGCGCGGCAAGTTGGGGAAAATCCTGTATATTCCGACCTTCCTGGTCAATTCCAATCTTGCGGCTTTGTTGGGGCTGTATAGTTTCCTCACGAATAAAAAGCCCCATCTTTGGAAGCGTGTCGATCGTTAACCAGTTTATCCCGGATGGGTTGCGCATGGCATCGTGGCGGAAAAAAGTTCTCGAAACTGGATTGAGCCTGGCCGTTAAGGCCGGGATTTTTAATTTCTCGCGTTTTCTCCTTCCCCAAGCGCTCACTGTCCTGAATTATCACCGAATTGACAACGCCGATTCCCCAACTTTCGACTTGTTCAAGCCCAATGTCAGCGCCACTCCCGAAGAATTTGCCCGGCAAATGGACTACGTTTGGGCGCGCTACAACGTCATCTCGTGCGAACAACTTGCCGGCTGGCTCCAGGGCGAAGCGGATTTACCCCCGCGTCCTGCTGTCATCACGTTCGATGATGGGTATTATGACAATCTTTTGAACGCTTTCCCTGTGTTGCAAGCCCGCAACTTGAGTGCCATTATTTTCCTGACGACTGGTTTTATCGGGACGAAACGGCCTTTCTATTGGGATATCGTTGCCTATTGCTTCCATCACACCCGCCGCGACCATGCCGATTTGCCGCTGTTGGGGGAACGCCGCTGGAGCGATGCCGCCTCGCGCGAAAAGGTGATGCTGGCCTGGGTGGAAGCCCTGAAAAAAATCCCCGAAGCGCAGAAACGCGCGTTGATTGAAGGGGTTGGGGAAATTCTGGATGTATCCATCCCTGAAGATAAGTTCTCCAATCTGTATCTGACCTGGCCCCAGGTGCGGGAAATGAGCCAAAACGGGATGGAGTTTGGCTCACACACCGTCAGCCATCCCATTCTGACTCGCATCCCGCCGGAGCAGGCGCGCCGTGAGCTGAGCGAATCGAAGCGCAGGGTGGAGGAAGAAATCCAGAAACCGGTCCACAGCCTGGCTTATCCGAATGGGCAGGAGGCAGATTTTTCAGGCGAGGTGATGAACATCGCGCGCGAAACAGGCTTCAGGCTGGCGTTTAGCCTGCTGCCGGGGCCGACCCGTTTAGGTACGGTCAAAAGCAGCCCGCTGGCGATTCGCCGGGTGTACATCGGTCGAAACCACACCTTTCCCCGCTTTGTGGCTGCGCTGGCCGGGCTTCCGCGCCTGCTCAAGTCGCTTTAAGATGACGGGCATACACTTCAAGGATGTTGCGGGCAATCGGGGGCCAGGCAAACTTCGTCTCTGATAAATGCTTCGCGTAGCGTCCCATTTCGGTGGCTCGCGCTTTGTCGTTGATAATTGTTGTGATTGCTTTGCCCAATTCTCGCGGCGAACCGGGCGGGACGAGAAAGCCGCTCAGCCCATCGTCCACAGCCTCAGGAAAAGCCCCGACATTCGTGGCTACCACCGGCCTGCCAGAGGAGTAGGCCACCTGGATTGCGCCGCTTTGTGAACTGCTCAAGTACGGCAGGACGACCACGTCAGCCCGGTGCATGAGCGGCGCGATTTCTTCCATCGCCAGGTAGCGGCTGTCGAAAATCACAGCACTTTGAAGGTGCAATTCATTTACCTGCCTGAAGAGCGCGTTCATATCCATATACTTTGTGGGCATTCCGGCAATCAACAGCCGGGCCGATGGGTTTTGCGCGTACACTCCCTCAAATGCTTTAATCAAATCAGGGAGGCCTTTGCTGGGCGTGAGCGAACCGAAGAATAAAACCAGCCGGTTGGTGTCATCCAGCTCGTATTTCTCTTGCAAGGCAGTGCTTTGGGCCTCGATATCGGGCGGCTGGGGGAAAATCTGCTCGTTGCCATGCACAATCTCGCGCAGCCGTTCGCGCGGAATCATCGGGTAAAGGGAATGGAACTTATCGAGGTTGCTTGCGCCGTGCAGGAAGATAATGTCGAAGGATTGGAATACGATGACTTTCATGCGGTCGGCCAGGCGCGCCGCAAGCGTTTTTGTTTCGCGCGATTCGAGTTCGTGGCATATTTGGGCCAGTTTCAGCCCGCGCCATTTCATGTGTTGGAGAAAAAGTCCCTCGAACGGATATTCGACTTCGCCGAACTGCACGATGTCAGGCTGGGAACGAACCAGGTAACGGGTGAGGCGCATTAACTGATAGATTAATCGCGCAGCCCGTACCCCGCGCCGCGCCGTCCAGAAAACTTTTCGCAATATGCTTTCCAGCTTGCTGCGGGCAGGCTGGGTCAATCGAGGGTCAGAGAGGGGCCACAGTTTCAAGAACTGGTTTACCGTAAAATTGTGGGGGTAGTCTTTCAATTCATAGCCCTGGCTGGTAATCAGGGTGACATCGGCGCCCTCGGCGGACATTGCCTGGCACAACTGGTATGCGTAGTGAATCATGCCGCCTGCGCTGCGGGGTTCGACGACAAAAATTTTCATGATGGGCGGGTTCCTATGAGTGAAGTGTACAGGTTTTCGAGCGAAATAATCTGCTGTTCGATGTTGAATTTTTCCCGGCATATGGCTTGCCCGGCGGTTCCCCAGGCATTCCTCCGGGCTGAATCGTCTGCCAGTTGGGCGCAAGCCTTTACCAGCGCGGACACATCCCCGGGCGGGAGCAGCCTGCCATTGACTCCGTCCTGAATCATCTCCGGTACGCCGCCAACGTTGGAGGCAATGATTGCTTTTTGGGCGGCCATGGCTTCCATGAGAACGGTTGGCAGGGCTTCTGTACGGGTCGGCAGGACGAAAAAATCGCAGACTGACAGGATGTCGGGAATATCCTTGCGCTGCCCGGCAAACACAACCTGGTTTTCAAGCCCCAGGCTGCGCGCCATTTCTTTCAAGGTGGGGCCATGCTCACCGTCGCCAACGACGAGGTATTGGAGGTTGGGGTTGGTCTCTCGCAGTTGCGCCATCGCCTGGAGCATGAACTGGATACCTTTGGGTTCGCGCAGCACGGCAACTGTTACGGCGACGATGGAATCGGGGGCCAGCCCCAGTTCTTTTCGTTTTTCGAGGCAGGATTCAGGCGCGGGGGCTTTGCAGGCCGATAAGTCGATTCCGTTGTAAAGCGTGATAATTTTCTCGCCCGGAATCTTCCCATCCCGAAGATGGTGTTGGCGGGTGCTTTCGGAGACGGCAATCGAACGGCTGCAAAGATATTTCAAGGCGGCAAGCGTGAGATGGTAACGCCAGCGGGCGCGTTGTTCTTGAGGGTTATCCAGGGTGTGCAGGGTCGAGACGCACGGAATCCCCACCAGCCGGGCCGCCAGGCTGCCCAGGATAATCGAAAATTCGAGTTGCGCGTGAAGAATCTGCGGCTTGTGACGGCGCAGGTAGCCGATGATTTTGAAAAGATTGGCGGGATGACGCAAGGTGGGAATATTCAGCAGGTCTACCGGGATGCCTGCTTTTTCCAGGTCTTTTGCGACCGGGTTGCCGCCTCGCTCCTGTAATGCGCAAACCCGCAGGTCGAAGCGTTCGCGGTCGAAACGCTCTAAAATGGCGAGTGTCAATCGTTCCGCGCCGCCATGTCCCAGGCTGTCTATCATCCAGATGATTTTCGTTTTCATTTTTCTATCTGTCACCCATCGTCCCGAAGGTTTTTCCTGAACCATTCAGGGCGTTTCTGACAACCTTCGGGACGTTTTCCTGTATCACTTGTGATTCCTGGGTTGGGTTTGGACTGCTCGGAGCAAGTCGCGGTTGATTGCAAGCGCGGCCAGGATGAAGCCAATCAGTACCCAGATATAGCGAAAAAGAAGCCCGTGCAAGAACAGGCCGCTGACCAGGAAAGTGATGAGCGAAAACACCAGGGCTGTCATCCAGGAACCCCAATCGGAGTTGGCGGCGACATACGTTTCATACTTTTTCCGGGCATGGAACAGGTTGGTAAAAAGGTAGTAGAAAAAGATGGAAAAAGTGATAAGCCCTATGATTCCTGTTTCAGACAGGATTTCGATGTAGAGGGAATGCGGATGTCTTGCAATTTGTTTCGAGGCTCTCATGCCGGCGTTTGCCAATCCAAGTTCGTTTGCATAGTCCCAATAGTTTGCGGAAAAATTTCCGAAACCAACCCCAAAGAGGGGATTTTCCTGGAACATCGCCAGCCCGGCGCGCGCCTGGTTGGCGCGGCCAACCAGCGACTCATCCTGTTGGATGGCGTATTGGTCTTGCGGGGCAAAAAACACGTTGAGGGACATGAGACGCTGTGAATAATTTGCAGGCAAGACCGCAAACAGGGAGACAAGCGCCAGTCCTGCTATCATGATATAGAGGGGTTTTACTTTCATTTGCAGCAAAATCAGTGGGATGACAAGACCCAATGCGACGAATGCGCCGCGGCTGTTCGTATAAATCACGGCCAGCAGGATAACCAGGGAAACAATCGCCATCAGGAATTTCGCGCTGGCTTTTTTCTCGTACTTGAACCTGTATATCGCGATGGGCAATGTGGCAGCGAGAACCTGCCCCCACATGTTTGCTTCGCCGATTGGGCCGCCGTATCTCAGCACACCGCTGTCGTCAAGTTGCCCAAAGATGCTCAATTGCGCCAGTCCCAGGAATGTTTGGTCGAGTCCCAATCCCATTTTGATTACGCCCAGGCCCGCGACCACTGTCATTACGACGAGGAAGAGTCGAAGGCAGGTTTCCCACTTTTCACGGGTATTCAGGGTGATGAATAAGATAATCCCGATTAAGATGTCTTTTGTGACGTTGACTATCACATCGAAGGCTTCTCCCTTATCGGGGGCAACAAAAGTGGAAACCACAATGGCAAAATAAAAGCCAAGCAATGCCCACTCGACGCGAGTCAATTCTGGCAGTTTCGAGAATTTTCCGGTGCGAAGGAAATAATTCGCCAGGATGCTGACGAAAATCACAGCAACGAGTGGTTTGTTTACGCCCGGGAACCCTTCGTCCGTCAACAGGTCAGACGCATTGGTAAAGACCATGACGGTCAGCAGGTAAGCGCCAAGTTCCGGCTTTTGGTAAATTGTCAGAGCAACAATGATGCCTGCAATTGCAGCAAATGATAGGACCTTGATGTCCGTTGACCCATACGAAATTCCTATGCCTCCAATGATGGAGGCAAACAGCGCAGCAAGAATAAATGGCGTCCAGGTAATGTCGCGCATGTAAACTTCTGGGAGGTAGCGAGTCAGGTGGCTCTTTTCGCGGGACTTTGAACCTGCCAGGGGAGTGTCTATCGATTCAGTCATAGTGATTCCTCGTAATGTGGAAGTGCTTTACCAGTATACCGTCCTATCGCCTGGACAAGATGACAGTTTGCGCCAGCCGAAGCAGGCTGCTTCCTTCGAGCCACCATACAATGCCGAGATAAGTCGCCGCGCCCGATAAGACGACCAATGCCAATTGCAGGAATTCGTTTATGTTACTGGAAAGGGTAAGCACGCCAAGGGCAACAGGCACCATAAACAGCGCGCCGAACATGGCGGGTTTGAGTTCTTTCAGAATATCCAGGGCGCTGACTTTCACAAAGCGAGTCGCGACGTAAAGCGTGATGGTCTGGTCAATGATGATGGCAATCAGGTAGCCCCAGGCAAACCCAATCAGGCCGAACTGTGAGCCAATCACCAGCGCAGGCACAAGCACGAAAGCACTCATGATATTGAGTTTGAAGAGAATATCGGGCCGCCCGATGGCTTTATAGACATCTCCCGCGTGATACCCGACTGAGTAAATCAGCGCGTAGAGAGCGAGCAGCCGCAATAAAGGAATGGCTTCCAGCCATTGTTCGCCAAAGAAGACTCGCACAATTGGTTCGGCGGCGACGAATAGTCCCAGGCAGAGCGGCATGACAATCAATTGAACCAGGCGGATGGAAACCAGGAAGCCGCGCCGTAGTTCATCGGGTTTATCCTGAATGGAGGAGAATGCCGGGAAGAGAACCGAAGCAATGAGCCACAGGTTGCCCACGATGAGCATTTCAGGCAGGCGGTAAGAGATGCTGAATACACCCAGCGCGGCCACGCCCAGCAGTCTGCCGATGATGATATAGCTCAGATTATCTATGAAAACGGTCAGAATATCTACCCCCGTGACCGATGCGCCAAACTGAACAAGTTGCCGCGCAATGGTGAAGTTGACCCTGATGCGGGGGCGCCAGGGCTTGACCATCCATGCCGCGATGACCGAAGCCAGCGCGCCTGCCAGCTGCCCAAAGACCAGCGCCCAAACCCCAAAGCCTGTAAACGCCAGCCAAAGGGAGATGATTCCTTTTATAATTGTGTTGCTCATATCAGGAATGAATTTGCGGCGGTAGTCCAGGTCGCGCATCAAGAGGTTGATGTGCGTTGCGCCCAGGCTATTAAGCGCAAACGAGAGCCCCAGCCAGCGCAAGACGGGCGCGACTTGCGGCTCCTGAAAGTAAGCTGCGAACAGGGGCGCGAGCGGAAGCACGAGCAGCGAAAGCCCCAGGCCAATTATGGTGTTGATGGTAAAAACTGTGTCGGCGGCTTCTTCTACATCGTCCCGCCGTTGGATGAGCGCCAGTCCTAATCCCAAATCTTTGACCACCGAGAGGTAATTGATGGCGATGATAGCAATTGCCACCAGGCCGAAATCTTCTTTGGTCAGCAGGCGCGCCAGCACGGAAGTGGTCAGCAGGAGAACGCCCTTACTTACGCCAAAGGAGAGGAAATTCCAGACAACGCCCCTGCCGGCCTTGCGGGTAATGGAAACACTGTCATTGGATTGGATGTCGTTCGTCACCATATACTCGTTTTTTGAGAAGATTTCTTATTGTTCTTGATGATAAATTTCCCTCGTCATTGCTTGGAAGCCAAATTCAGGCAAATTGGGTCAACAATGAGAAAATTATAACATGCCTTTTTCAGCGTTTTGCCCTGGCGAGGAAGGTGGTTTTCAGTTTTTTCGCTGTGTCTGCGCCCGCGAGGACAGCCTTCCCCAGCGTTGAAAGCGAATACATGCCCTCGACGAGGTTCCTTCGTTCGGGCCAGATTTTGTTTATGTATGATTCCGGTGTCGTCGAACTGTCGATATACTCCAGGTCGCCGAGGAAGTCTTTCCCGAATTCCAAAATTTTGGTCACGTTGACGATGCCAGGGGAATGCTTTGCATATTGCGTGTCCCAACCCATTTTGAAGCCAAACCCAGCCTGGCCGGAAATCAGGTTTGCGGT
>DAOTZM010000024.1:0-32960 GCA_034434035.1 Anaerolineales bacterium | reverse complement strand
GCAGCGCGGGACAAGCCCCCATCGTCTAGGGGCCCAGGACGCAGCCCTTTCAAGGCTAAAACCGGGGTTCGAATCCCCGTGGGGGCACTGAAAAACCACTCGCCAGGGTGGTTTTTTTGTTAAAACCAGCGTCCCCATTGAGGGGATGGTATTCGAATCCCCGTGGGGCACTGGAAAACCACCCTGACAAGTGTTTTTTATGGCAAAACTATTTTGGACAGCAAGTCCAGTACTTCTTGCGGAGGGGCGGGGAGTTTTTCGAGCGTGAGCAGGGTTTGGGTAGATTCAACCCGCTCTGTGCCATCTTCGAAGCGCCAGAGCGTGCGCGTTTTTATTGTTTTCCCGCTGGTTTTATCCACCCATACCTGGCGCGCCGACC
Organism: Anaerolineales bacterium; assembly: GCA_034434035.1. Taxonomy (GTDB): domain Bacteria; phylum Chloroflexota; class Anaerolineae; order Anaerolineales; family Villigracilaceae; genus UBA5195. The sequence goes on along the minus strand of DAOTZM010000024.1, from coordinate 32,581 downwards.
CGCTAAACGATTGAGTTTCGCCGGGGTTTTGCACGGGGTTGCCGAATGTTTCCAGGAAGGTGATCTGGTAGCAAGGTTTGCCGTCTTCGCACAGAATTTCTTCGATGGTGACCGAGGTGTTGCCATATTTCACCACAGCATTGAAGTCCTGGCGCAGGAAAGCGGAGGTGAAGCGGCAGCGTTGCCCGCCGAAATAACTCGAATCGCCGCTGGTGAAGTTGATGGAGTAATCACCAACGGAGGCCGATTGCTGCAAAATTTTGCCTGCCTTGTCGTAGTCGGTGTACAGGGCGCGGATGACATAGCCCTGCTCATCCATTTCCAGCCATTGCTCGGATTTGATATACGGAGGCGGGAAGGTTTGCCAGGGGCGGGGGAAGGTCTCTATTTCGGTGACATGGCGAATCCAGCCGGGGCCTTGCTGGAAGGGGATATCGAAAGATTCGTTGAGTCGGACGAGTTCCAGCCAGGCCGGGTCGCTAAAAGCGGGGGTTGGGGTAAGGAATATAGATGGCGTTGGCGACGGAGTGGCCGTTCCCCCAACTCGCACATCGGGCGGCGCGACCGGGGCCTGCCAGGGGATATTCCATTCGCCTTGGGCGGTGTAATAGACGCGCATGATGGACAGCTCGATGGGGGCTTTGGGGAGGGAAGCAAAGCGCACGGGGGCGTTGATGAGTCCATCGCGGACGTGTGTTTCGCCGCCGGCGCCGGTGGCCGCATCGCTAATGAGCATGACTGCCCTGACCGGGTCGGTTGGCGCGAAGAGGAAGACAATTTCGGTGGATGAAACGGCTTGCGCGCCGGAAAGGCGCAGGGTGAAATCCCCGGCGTAGAGGGTCTCGTCCAGTTGCCAGGTCTGGCCGAGTTGCGGATTTGGGCCGGGGTCGAAGGTAAAGGCCGGGGCGTCGTCCCAAAAATCCTGCGAGAGCGGCAGGTTGGCCGGGTCAGGAAACGAGGTGAGTGACAGGGTGAGTAGTTCGCCGCCCTGGAACGGCACGGTTTCGTAGGTCTTGACCTGGTTGCTAGAATCGCTCATCACCAGGGCGAGGGGGTAAACGCGCCCCTGGCTGTCTTTGAGCAGCGCATTCCAGTCAGTGTTCAGGCTCAGGCTGGGTTGGTCGAAGCGCAGGGCCACTTGCAGGATGGTTTTGTCACTGGCTACGGCGACATTTTCGAGAACCAGGCGCAGCCCAGCCTGGCTTTCGCTGGCAATCGGCTGCCAGGGGCCTTGCGCCGGGGGCGGAATGATTTCGTCATCGCGCAACAGGCGCAAACGGAGGGGCAGTTCGGCTTGCCAGAGAATGCTCCGATTTCTTTCGGTAATTGCATAGCGCAGGGAGATTTCACTGGTCTCCGGCGGGAGGGGCGCAAACTCGAAGATGTTCACCAGGTGGTTGTTCTCCTGGTCGCCGCTGCTCTCGCGGAATTCGATTTCCTGCCCGTCGGGAAGCAGGACGGCGGCAAACGGGTAGATAAAATCGCTGGCGGTTTCGACCTGCCCGACCTGCTCGACGGTGACAGAAAACCTTTGCGAGTCACTGGCGGCCTGCAAGACGCGCAGGGTGATTCCTTCGTGGGTGATTTCTACGGGTTCGGCCAGCAGGTAAACGGAGCCAGGGTCGCCAGTAGTGAAGCCAAAACCGGGGATGAAGCCGGAGAGCCGTCCGATGGCGTAGGCCGCGCCGGTGAGCAGGGCCAGGGCGAGAATCGCAAGCAGAAAAACGAGGGCGGGGCGGGCGCGCAGGGTTTGCATGGTGGTTCTCCAGTTGAACCGTTCTCCGGTTGACCGGTTGGTTGGTTTTCTGGTGAGGCGGTTCGTGTTGAGGGCGGAGAACTGCGCCAGGAGTTGCCGCTCCAGTTGGTCGGCGAAATCTGGAGCGGGCTGGGGCGCGGTATAAAAGTCGTTTAGCGCGGAATCCAGGCTGGGGGGCAGGGTCGGGTTCATGTCATCCATTGTCGGCCTCCCAATGTTCGCGCAGCCAGTTCAGGGTACGGTACAGGCTCATTTTTACGGCGGCTTCGCTTTTGCCTTCGAGCAGGGCGATTTCGGCAAAGCCCAGCCCGGCGGAAAAACGCAGGCGCAAGAGTTCCCGCTTTTCCTCGTCCAGTTGGGCCAGCAAGGTTTGCAGGCGGCGGATGTCTTCGCGGGCTTCGAGCGCGGCCAGCAGGCCGGGTTCAGGGTCAGGATGTTCATCGAGCGAGGCTTCGGGGCGTTGACGGTAGAAATCGGCGGCGCGGCGGCGGGCGATGGTGAACAGGAAGGCGGGAAAATTGCCGGACGGACGGAATGAATTCCGCCTTACGGCTTCCAGCGCTTCGATGAAGGTTTGGGCAGTCAGGTCTTCGGCTTCGGCAGCGTTGCCCACCCGCCGGTAGAGATAGCGATAGACGGCGGGCAGGTGCTGGCGGTAGAGCGCGGCGAAGGCTTGCGGGTCGGTGGGGTTCATCTGTAAGGTATATCGGGTTGGGGCAGGAAAAGTAACAAAGTTCGAGATTTTTTGCCCCAGCCGCAACAGGCCAACGCCGAAAATCACCCCCAGGGCGTTGAACAGGGTGTCGTTGATGTCCACTGAACGGTAGTTGCTGCCGATGATGAGCATGGTCAGCAGTTGAGCCGCTTCGGTAGCGAGGCCAACCCACAGGGCGAGGAGCGGAATCCGCCGCACGGGGAAGGGATGCAAGAGCGGATAGAGAATCCCAAAGGGAACGGTCATCAGGATGTTTTCGATGATGCCGAGGCGGCAAAGATGCGGCAGTTCCCAGCAATTGCCGAAGTAGAACGGAACGAGGTTCAGGCCGTGATAGTGATAGAGATGGCTGAACTGCTCCCAACGCGAGACGTAGGTAAAACCAACGCCCGGCTCTGGCAGGTGGAGCGGAAACAGCACGGCGTTCACCAGGGCCAGGCAATAGACCCAAAAAGCGGCGAAGGGGAGCAGGAATTTCCAGCCGCGCCGCCGCAGGGTGTAGAGGGCGAAAGGCAGCGGGGCGAGGAGCAGCGGGAGGGGGAGTTCGAGGGGCATGGGTTGCGTTACGGCCTCCACTCGCTTAATGTGCCAGAAACGGGCAGCGGGATGACCTGGCAGGTCTGGATGTTCATGACGGCGGTCGAGACGCCCCGGTCGGGCGGGTCGTTGCCCAGCACGCTGAAGGCCAGCCATTGTCCATCGGGGCTAAAGACGGGGTTGTAAACGCTCCAGTGTTCCAACTGCGCCAGCAGGCGTGGTTCGCCAGTGGGCAGGGCTTTCAGGTACAGGCCGGGCGTCATCCTGCCGGGGACCTTCTCCAGATAGGCCAGCCAGTTGCCGTCGGGCGAGAGGGCCGCCGTGACCGAGCCGTAGGGGTTGAAATCGGTCTGGAGCAGGAGGCGGCGCGCGCCATCGGTAATATCCAGCAGTTCGATGTTTGTACCGTCCTGGATGAGCAGGGATTGGCTATCGGCTGTCCAGCCCGCCAGGGTGAGGTAGCCGGTTTGGTCGGTGCGTTGGCGGGGGTTGCTGCCATTTGCGTTCATCACGAAGATATTTTGACCTTTGGGCGTGGTGCGATTGAAGGCGATTTGCATTCCATCCGGCGACCAGCGTGGGGTAGAACCATCTCCCAGAGTGGTTCTTTGCCCATTGGAAAGTTCCCAAACCACCAGGCGGCTATTCTCATCACTGTAGACCAGCCTTCGACCATCGGGAGAGAGTGAACCGTTGCCAAAGACCAGCGGCCGTTCCTGATTGCCATCCAGGTTGACCAGGAACAGGGATGGGTCGGGCGAGAGCGCGCCGCGTGAGATGAGCAGCGTACCGGTCAGGTTGGCGGGGAGCGCGGGCGGGTTGGCGGAAATCCCCTGCCAGCCTGCGAGCGTGAGACAGGCCTGGGGCATGTAGAAGGGCGTTGCGCCAGCCGGGGGCGCGGGAGGCGTCCAGGAGATAGACCAATTCCCTTGCGCGGTCGCGCCGTATATGCGGAAGGTGAGCGGGAAGAATAGCCTGGCGTTGGTCGAAGCGCGGGAGAGGATGAACCCGGTCTGCGGGTCGTAGGAAGAGCCGCCGCCGCCGGCAATCATCGTCAGCCCGCTGGTATCCATCCCATCGCTGATGGCGAGGTCGAGCGATTTCAGGCGCGGGTCGGCCCGAAAGGCCAACTCGAACCCGCGCAGGTCGCCTTCCTGGATGTAGGCGGCGGTGAACAGTTGGGCGCTCAACCCTGGCACTTCGACCGGTGTCAAACCCATTTTGTAGGGCAGGCCGAGTTTCGAGTCGTCAAAGGCGAAGCCGAAGGAGCGCAGGTCGATGGTCAGCAGGGTGGGCTGCGAAAACTCGACGTAAATGTCCGCGGCGGTCAGGCGCACGTCGCCCGCGAAAGCCTTGCCATGCAGTTTGTAGGCCCAGCCGTTTTCAGGGAGCGAGAGTTCGTCGCCGAAATTCGGGTCGAGAGCCAGTTCGCGTCCGCTGGCGTCGCGGGCTTTGAGCGTGACGCTCGCCCGCTGGATGCGTTCATCGGTCCATTCGGTATGACCAATCAGGGTGTAGCCATCCTCCAGCGGGATGAATTTATCCAGCACCAGGCGGATGCCGTAGAGCGGCTCGGCAGGCAGGGCGTTTTCGGGCTGCCATTGCAGTCTCCAGTCGCCGCGCGCGGTCAGGATGGGCGCATAGAGCAGGATGTTCAGCGGGCCGGTGGGGGGCTGGGCGTAATCCACGCTGGCGGTCAGCAGTCCGCGTCCGTCGTTGCCGCCGGAGCCGCCGAGCGGGCTGGTATCGAGAATTTCCAGGTTGACGCTGCGCACTTCGGGCGGAGCGGTCATCTCGAAGTAGTAACCCGCGCCGGTAAAGACGACTTTCTCCACGCGGACGGTGAAATCGCCCAGCGGCACATCCTGGTTTAGCGACCATTCCTGCCCGGGCTGCGGGTTTGGCCCGGCGTCAAAGATGAACTGCGCCGACAGGTCGGATACCTGGGCGTCCACTGCTTCCAGGTGGATGGTCAGCGGCCAAGCCTGGGCTTTGCCGATGATTTCGAGCGTCCAGGGGAATTCGCCCCGAGTGGTGCTGATAGCGTCCACATCGTTGGCGGTGCGGTAGGGCAGTTCCACGCCGTTGGCGTCGGTGACGCGCGGCCATTGGCTGTATCCAAGCGCCTGGGCGCTGGCGGGCAGGCCGCTGGCGCGGAATTTGCCAACCAGGATGTAGCCGCTCTCGGTTTCGATGACCTTTTCCAAAATCAGCCCTTCCGTGGGAGCGGATTCGCCTGTCGCGGGCAGATTGGGCGTGGGAACTTCGATGACCGGCACAATCGTCAAGTCGGGCGGGGCGGGGATAAATCGGAGCAAAAGTTTCCAGTTTTCGGGGGCTTTGCCGGGCAGGGTCTCGCGGATGCAGTCGAGCAGGAATTCGGCTTCGCTGAACTGGGGCGGGATGGCCGAATAGACCATGCGCGTTTCCCAGCGTCCGCTGCCGTCCATGCCGCCCCCGCCGCCCTGCGGCACGAGCAGGGAGCCGTTCGGCAGGCGGATTTGCCCTTCGGCGTAACAGCCTGGCACATCCTCCCGGTGCGAGAGCGCCTCCCAGGGGACGTTTTCGATGGTGTAGGTGATGACGGTTTTATCGGCGGCGAGGGTGGCGCTGGTGACGGTGACGGTAATGCCCTCGCGGGTTTGCGAGACCGGTTCGGCGAGAACGCGCAGGGACGCGCCCTGTTCGACAATTCCCACGCCGGGGATGTAGCCGAGCGAGCGGCTGACGGCATAGACGACGCCCGAAAGAAGGGCCAGGGCAAGCAGGACGAACAAAATCATCAACGCGGGTTTGGCGCGCAGGGTTTGCATAAAAGTTCTCCAGTTTTTCGGTTCTCCGGTTGACCGGTTTTCCGGTTTTGCGGGTTTGCGGTTTTGGGCGGAAGCCTGTTCCAGGAGGGCTGGGAGCAGGTTGAAATTATCCGGGATGCGGGTCGCGGCGGCGGTATCCAGAATCTGGCGCGGGGTGGGATTCATGGCTCGCTCCTTTCGGGGTGCAGGAGGCTGCGCAGGCGGGCGCGGGCGGCGTTGAGCAGCCATTTGACGGTCCCCGGCGCTACGTCCAGACGTTCGGACATTTCTTTCTCGCTCATTTCGAGATAATAGCGCTGGACGATGACGGCCCGCTGGCGGGGGGAGAGTTGCGCCAGGGCAGCCAGGATTTCGTCCGCGCGGGCGCGGGCTTCGGCGATGTTTTCGGGGCTGCCCTCGCCGGCCAGCAGGCGCTCGGCCAGGGCGGGGTCGCCTTCCAGCGAGGTGAATTTTCGGTGACGGCGGGCAAGATTCAGGGCGGCATGAACCACGCTCTTGAGCAGGTACGGCTCGAAGGGCCGGGTTTCGTCGAAATGGCGGATGTCCCGGCAGAGTTTCAAAAAGACATCCTGAACCACGTCCTGGGCTGCGGCTTCGTCTTGCAAGATGAGAAAGGCCGTTCGCGCCGCGCGAACCTGGTATTGTTCGACCAGCGTTTCCAACCCGCCGAGGTCGCCGCGCTTGAGCCGCCGCGCGGCGTTTTGGGTGTCATCCATGCGTTTCTCCGGTGGTGGTGTGTGCGCTCACATAAGATATACACAATCATAAGCGAAAAGGTTGGGGAAAAAGAAAAAGCCCGCGTGGCGGGCAATTTTTTTCCCAAAGTTTTAGGTTTTTTTGTCGTTTGGCGTAGAAAACGGTTCTCGCTAAGCCGCGAAGTTCGCAAAGTTTTTAAGGTTTCTTGGCGATCTTTGCGTCTTGGCATGGAAAATGGTTCTCGCTAAGCCGCGAAGTTTTTTGGGGCTTGATGTGACACAATTATTCAGGCAGCCCGTTTGCAATCCGGGTGATGCCGTGTTTTATCAATGGTGTATTGAAATTAATCAACAGCCCCAGGCGTTTGCCAGTCAGTTTCAGGTAAGTCAGCACTTGCTTGGGATGGACCGGGTGGATTTGTTCGACAGATTTGAGTTCGACAATCACCAGGTCTTCGACAATTAAATCGGCGCGGAAGGCTTCTTCGATGACCAGGCCATCGTAGAGGAGCGGGATGCCCACTTGCCGCGCTACGCGCAAGGCGCGTTTGCGTAATTCATGTTCTAGCACCGGTTCATAGGCCGATTCCAGCAGCCCGGGGCCAAGCCGTTTGTGAATGTGGTAAGCCGTATCGACGATGATTGTGGCGACTTCATTCTCGGTCATGATAGCTCCTCTCGCCAAGTCGCAAAGCCGCCAAGTTTTAAGGTTTCTTTGCGCTCTTTGCGTCTTGGCGTAGAAAATGGTTCTCGCAAAGCCGCAGGGATGTAGGGCTATAGTTTTGGGCGCGGCTGGGTGAGCAGTTCGGGGCGTAAAATTTCGCGCAGCTGCTCCTCGGTCAATAAATTGCGCGCCAGGACGATTTCTTTTACGCTTTTGCCGCTGGCGTAGGCTTCCTTTGCCGCCGCCGTCGCATTTTCGTAGCCGATGTAGGGGTTCAGGGCAGTTACAATGCCAATCGAGTGATCGATAATTTGTTGCAGCCGCTCACGGTTGGCGGTGATGCCGCGCACGCAGCGCCCGGCCAGGGTCAGGCAGCCCTGCCGCAGGTAAATCAGGCTGTTGAGCAGGTTGCAGGCGATAATCGGCTCGAAAGCGTTCAATTGCAGTTGTCCGCCCTCCGCCGCGAAGGAAACGGTAATGTCGTTGCCGATGACCTCGTAGGCAATCTGGTTGACCACTTCGGGGATGACCGGGTTGACCTTGCCGGGCATGATGGATGACCCGGCTTGTACGGCGGGCAGATTGATTTCGCCCAGTCCCGCGCGCGGCCCGGAGGAGAGCAGGCGCAGGTCGTTGCAGGTTTTCGAGAGTTTGACCGCGATGCGCTTCAGCACCCCTGAGAGTTGCACAAACGCCCCGGCATCCTGGGTGGCCTCGACCAGGTTGCCCGCCGTCACAAACGGGATTCCGGTTATTCTGGTCAGGAATCCGCACGCCAGGCTGGCGTAGCCGGGCGGGGCGTTGATGCCGGTCCCAATGGCGGTCGCGCCCAGGTTGATTTCCTGAATGAGCAGGGCGGCCTCGCGCAGGCGCTGCTGGTCTTCTTCGAGCATGACGGCGTAGGTGCTGAATTCCTGCCCCAGCGTCATCGGCACGGCGTCCTGCATTTGGGTGCGCCCCATCTTGAGGATGTCGCTAAATTCGGCGGCTTTGGCCTCGAAATCGGCGCGCAAAACGTCCATCGCATCAACGAGACGGTCAATCTCGAAGCGCAGGGCCAGTTTGACAGCGGTCGGGTACACGTCGTTGGTGCTTTGGCTCAGGTTGACGTGTTCGAGCGGGTGGATTTCAGCGTAATTGCCGCGCTCCAGGCCGAGAATCTCCAGGGCGCGGTTGGCAATTACCTCGTTGGCGTTCATATTGGTCGAGGTGCCGGCCCCGCCCTGGATGACATCCACCACAAACTGGTCATGGAACTGCCCGGCGCGGATTTCCTCGCAAGCTCGCGTGATGGCTTGCGTTTTCCGCTCGTCCAGCAGACCCAGTTCATGATTGGCCTGTGCGCAGGCTTGTTTGACGCAGGCCAGGGCGCGCACCAGGCTGGGGTAAGCCCCAATCCCTGTGCCGGTAATGGGGAAGTTTTCGAGCGCGCGCAAGGCGTGGATGCCGTAATAGGCTTCGGCGGGTACCAGCCGTTCGCCGAGTAAATCATGTTCAAGGCGGAAAGTGGGTGTGTTCATACCCTAATTTTACATCCCGCCATCAAGTTTAGAAAAAGGTTGCTCTGATGCGTTTTCTTTTTTGGGCGGCACAACCAGAATCATGCCGAGCGCAATCAGTCCCATCCCAATCTGCACCCCGGCGGCCTGCCAGGGGCCGAAGTGGGGAACTTGCGGGGTATCGACAACCGTCATGCCGAAAATATCGGCCATGCCGGTAAATACGGCAATCACATAACCGGTGCCGATGAGCCGCAGGCCGATATCGGCTGCGATGCTCTTCCCCTGTCCGGCCCATAGCGCAGCCAGGCCGATATATCCGCCCAGGCAAAGGAAGGCCAACCCAATCAAGAAGACGGTAATTTGCACGAATCCGACGACCGGGCTGCGGTCTTGCCCAATCCATTCAGGTTTGGCGCCAACGATGAAAACGATGAAGCCGATGGCGGCTACGATGAGGCCAAAGTACACCCGGTCACGCTGGATGCGGCCATTGGTTTCTGGAGGAGCGGCAAGGGTTGTCATGCAGGCAGGGTTCTCCGCAGGTGGTCGAGCCAGTTCCCGCCCAAGATGGCGGCGATGTCCATCTCCGAATAACCGCGCGCGGCCAGCAGGGGGGCGAGTTTTTGCAGGTCGGCGATGGTATCGAGTTCGGGGGGGATGTGCTGGAGACCGAATCCACCGTCGAAATCGGTGCCAAGCCCAACGTGGCGGGCGCTGCCGGCGCGCTGGCAGATATAGTCGATGTGCGCTGCGACGCTATCGAGCGGGCAGTCTTCGCGGGGGTCGGAGTTTTTCCAGCCCTGGATGAGGAAGCGGTTGAAAGGAACGATGCCAATCACGCCGCCGCGCTCGATGATTCCGTCCACGATTTCATCGGTCAGGAATCGGTTGCTGTCGCCGTTTTTGACCATTTTGAGCGGGTTGGAATGGCTGGCAACCAGGGGACCTTCGTAACGGTCGAGTGATTCGAGTGCTGATTCCCAGGCCATGTGGCTTAAATCGAGTGTATAACCATGTTCTGCCATCGCGGCCAGTAATTGATGGCCTTCCCTGGTGAGCGGTCCTGGCTCGCGCGTGCCGCCACAAAATCGGGTTCCCATCCAGGCCGGGCCGATGATGCGCACGCCGCGTTCCCACCATTCGGCCAGTTCATCCATCGAGCGGATCCCGTCCGCGCATTCCATCAGGGTCACGACCCCGGTTGGGCGGCCATCGGGGTGTGCATTTTCAGGCTGGTTCCATGTTTCGATAAGGGAAGCAAGTTGCGGCGCGGCGCGGATGGGGGTAAATTTGCCAGGATGCCGGTCGAATAACCGGTCGTAGGCGTCCAACTGTTGTTGGTAGAGTCGGCGCGCCTGGTCGGGCGTTTCATACACCTGGGTATCCCAGTCGCCCGTTTTTACACGCAGCGGGGCGGCAAACAGGGTGGCAAAGACGAGGGCCACCCGTCCGCGCTGGTATTCATGCCAGCCCAGCACGGTATCTCCGTTGTTTTCGAGGATGTGTGGCAGGTTTTTCTCGCGGCGGCGAATTTCTTCAACCGGTAGGGTGTAATCGCGCCCGAAGGTGAGCATGTTCCAGGCCAAATCCTGGTGTGCGTCAACAATAAGGTGTGACATACCTTGTTTTTACCATAAAAAACGAGGCAATTTTGTCCATTGCCTCCACAAAAAAGAAAAGAGCGCGCCCCTCCGGCGCGCTCTCGGTTGATTGGGTTACGCACCGTGTGCTTCGGTGTCTTCTTCGTCTTTGCTGAGTTCCGCCGCGAGAGTCTTCATATCCAGGTCGGCGTAAGCTCCTGAATCGACTTTGCGCAGGCTCAAGCCGATGCGGCGCTGGTCAGCGTCGATACGGATGACGCGCAGGGTCAGGACATCGCCTTCCTTGACGGCTTCCTTGGGGTGGTTGATGCGGCTTTCGCTCAACTCGGAGATGTGAATCAGCCCTTCGATATCGCCTTCCAGGCGGGCAAATGCGCCGAACTTGGTCAGGCGAGTGATGGTGCCTTCGACCAATTGCCCGACTTTGAAACTCTCGGCTTTGGTATGCCAGGGGTCGCCTTGCAGGGCGCGGATGGACAGGCCGATGCGTTTCTTGTCTTTATCGACGCTGATGACCTTGACTTTGACTTCCTGGCCGACCGAAAGCACTTCGCTGGGGTGCTGGACGCGCTCCCAGGAGAGTTCGGAGAGATGCACCAGGCCGTCTGCGCCGTTGACGTTGACGAAGGCGCCGAATTCGGCGACTGAGGTGACGCGCCCGGTGTAAACCTGACCTTCTTCCAACCCCTCAATGACGCGTTCTTTGAGCGACTGGCGGGTTTCAGGGCTGGCGGCGCGCTCGGAAAGAATCAGGCGGCGGCGGGCGCGGTCTACTTCGATAATGCGGACGCTGATGCTTTCGCCAATCATCTTGGCCCAGCGGTCGGGGGTGTCACCCTGCACCATGTTGCGGCGGGTCATGCTGATTTGCGAAGCCGGGATGAAGCCGCGCAAGCCATGCACCAGCACAATCAGGCCGCCCTTGTTATAACCTTCGATTTTTCCTTCGAAGGATTCGGCGCTTTCCTGCATCGCCTCGACCTGTTCCCAGCCCATGGCTTCACGGGCGCGAACATAGGAGAGGACAATGTTGCCGTTTTGGTCCTCGGGGTTAAGGACATAGACGGGAATTTCCTGTCCGACGGCAAGTTCCTGGCGTTCGGTATCAGGGATTTGTTCCAGTTCACGGCCCATAATCACGCCTTCAGATTTCGACCCGACGCTGACCAGAATCTGGGACTGTGAAATGCTGGCGATTACGCCCTTGCGGATTTCGCCTTGGCTGGGAAATTCCAGCCCGGCATCTTCGGACCGCATGAGGCTTTCCATTGTTTCGTGATTGTTATCCACCTGGAATTGGTCCTCGCGGCCCCCTTGCCCGTTCAGGGCGTCCTGTTCATCAATCATAACTGAATTGCTCCAATGCAAAGAGATTAGGGGGATTATACAGGTGAATGTTCCAGTTGACAATACCGTTGTTTCAGCAATTCTTAATACAAACTCACGTCCCGAAGGCTTCGCCGCGAGCGCGGCCGAGCGGTTTTTTGGGGACTGAAATTGGCCGTTTGGCAAAAACCATCGGGACGTTTTCCCTGGTTTGGAAATTTTTCCTGGTGTTTTAGGGCGGCGGCAGGTAAAACCAGGGGTTGACCTTGCCGTATTGGGTGTGCATCATCTCGAAGTGCAGGTGTGGCCCGGAGGAGCGCCCGGTGCTGCCGATAAGACCAATCATCGCGCCCTGTCCGACGCTCATGCCGCAAACGACATTGATGCTTCCCAGGTGGGCGTAGAGCGTCTGCCAGCCGTTGCCGTGGTCGATGACGACCATGTTCCCATAGCCCCAGTCGTTCCAACCGGCGTAGACAATCACGCCCGCATCGGCGGCATACGCGCCTTCGGTTGGGCCGCCGGCGATGTCGATGCCGCGATGGTTGGTTTCGGGGGAATAGTCGAAGCCTGAAAGGTAATGTTTGATGGCCGGCCAGACAAAGGAGCCGAATCCTACTGCCCCATCCTGAACTGCACCACAGGCGCCCGGCCCCATCTGGCGGGCGACCGCCGGGTTATCGCGTGTTACGCCAATCGGCGCCGACCAACTGATAAAAGAGCGCGAACCGCCCGGCACGACCAGCCAGGTCCCGGCCCGGATGTTGGGGTTGGCGTAATCGCCTATCGTGGCCGGGTCGAGACCGTTGAGCGGGTAATTGATAATATCTTCTGGGCTGACTCCGAAAAAACGCGCCACGCCGCCCAGCCCGTCACCGGGCTGCCATTCGTAATAGGCCCCGTCCACTGGCAGGATGTTCAGGTTTTGGTCTGGCTGGAGGTTATGCGGGTCGTCGCGCAGGGTGTAGTAGTTGGCCCACAAGATGGTTTGCGGCTTCAAGCCCCATTTTTCGGCAATGCCGAAGACCGTATCGCCTGCCTGGACGGTGTACTTGACCACTTCCTGGCGCGGGCGCGAGGGGATGGTGGTGTGAATCAGGGCTTTGCGCGCAATCCCTTCTGCCTCCAGGTCGATTTCCGGCAGGTCGGCCAGTGAAAGCGGTGGGGTGGAGGTTGGCTGGAGGGCGCTGGGCGCGCTCTCCGCCGAGGCGGCCAGGGCTTCGGCGTGGTAGAACAGGCGCAGCAGCCAGACGACCAGGAAAACCAGAATAAACGTTAAAACGCCTGTGCCGATGCGCGCAACCGTTTCTCCCAGCCCCAGTTGGGCCAGGAAATCAAGCCAGTTGCGGCCTTCGTCGCGCTGCCTGTTTGCGGGGGATGCTTCCGGCGGCGCGTCAGTTCCTTCTTCGGCCTGCGGAAGGACTTCCTTGTAATCGTCACTCATAAGGAATCATCATAACATGCGCAAAAATGGGCGTCAAGCGGGCGATTAAGAGGGGATTAAAGAGGCGTCAATCTACCCGCTGCCGTATTTCCGGGTGCCGGGTCAATACCGTTCGAGACGCCAGACGGGTATTCCACGTCAATCTACCCGCTGCCGTATTTCCGGGTGCCGGGCGTGAATCGACCCGATGAAGGCCAGGCAGGCCAACCCACACACCAGCAAGGCAGCCGGCACGCCCCAGTGTTGCGCCATCCAGCCAATCGCCAGGCTGCCAAAGGGGGCCACGCCCTGCAAGCCCCACAGGTAGGTGCTGAACACCCTGCCGCGCAGCGCATCAGGGACATCGAGCTGGATGAGGGTGTTGGTCGTTGCCAGCATCGTGACCGTCCCCCAGCCCACAAATAGAATTAACAGGGCAGCCAAAGGGATGATGCGATTGAACGAAAGCGCAATCAGGCTGAAAGTGAACGCCATTTGCCCAAAGGTCAGCAGCCATCCCTTACGCGGGGGATTGAACGCCGCCAGCGTGAGCGCGGCAATCAGCGCGCCAATCCCTTGGAAGGTGAATAACAGGCTGTTGCGGGCAGCCTGGGCCGACTGGGTATCCCCGGCCTGGGCCAGCACATCCCGCGCAATGACCGGTATCTGCTGGATGAGCGGGAAACCGATGAAGCCGATGATGCTCGACATCAGGATGAGCATCCCCACGACCGGCGTGGAGCGGATGTAGCGCTGTCCCTCTTTAAATTCTTCCAGCAGGTTGGTCTCTTTCTTGACCGGGCGGGCGGCTTTGAAGGGGGTATTGACAAAAAACAGCCCGATAACGACGAACAGGTAACTGACGCCGTTCGCCAGGAAAGCCCAGCCTTCGCCGTTTTCGCTGATGAAGACCAGGAAGGGCGCGGCAATCATCGGCCCCAGCACGCGCGCGGCGTTGAAGATGGTCGCTTGCAGGGCGATGGCGTTGGGCAGGCGTTCTTTTCCCACCAGTTCGACCAACATGGCCTGGCGGGCGGTGATTTCGATGGCGTTGGCAATCCCCAGGGTGAAGGCCAGCGCGACGATGTGCCAGATTTGAACGAGGCCGGAGAGCGTTAGCGCCGCCAGCCCCAAAGCCTGGAGCATCATCACGGCCTGTAATACGATAACGGTTTTACGCTTATCAAGCCGTTCCACAATCACGCCGCCGGGCAGGGCCAGGAACAGGGTTGGCAGGGTGGCGGCGAATCCAATCAGGCCCAGGTCGAAGGGCTGACCGGAGATGCGATAAGCCAGGTACGGCTGCGTGGTGCTTTGCATCCACGTGCCGATGAGCGAGACAAACTGCCCGACCCAGAAAATGGCAAAATCGCGCGAACTGAGGGCCGGGAAACGGGTGGTGAGGGAGTCTTTAAGGGGCATGATGGAATTCAGGCCGCCGCCGCCAACTCGGCCCGGTCATTCGCCGGGCTGTTGACCAGCGTCGAGACGGGATGGGCGGTCATTTCATCGGCTGGGTATTGGGTCAGCAACCCCTGTAGGAATTCCGGTTTTTGCGGGGAGGGGTCGAGCCATTGCTCGCGGGCTGATTGCGGCAGGATGACCGGCATCCGGTTGTGCAGGGTCGCCATCAACCCGTTCGGCTCGGTGGTGATGATGGCGCAGGATTTGACCAGCGAGCCATCTGGGGCGTGCCACTCATCCCATAGCCCGGCAAAGGTGAAGGGCTGGCCTGATTTCAGGCGGATGAAGTGTGGGATTTTGACTTTTGTCCCCGGCTGGGCTTTCCACTCATAAAACCCGTCCGCAAAAATGAGACAGCGTTTATACCTGAACCCGCCCCGAAAGGATGGTTTCTCAGCCAGAGTCTCGGCGCGGGCGTTGATGAGCCGCGAGCCGATGGAAGGGTCTTTGGCCCAGGACGGAATCAATCCCCAGGTAAAGTAATCGGCAGCCAGCGCGGGGGTGTTGGGCAGGGCCAGCACCGGCTGAGCGGGGGCAATGTTGAAGCGCGGTTTGCCTTCCGCCGGGAACATGTATTGCGGGAAGGCTTCCTGTAAATCCGCCGGGGCAACGGTCAGGGTGAAACGTCCGCACATGGCGGCCTCCTTTTATTTTTTTGGCGTTGGGCTGGGTTTGAATCCAGGCGGGGTGGGGGTGGGCGTGACGACGCGCGGCGGGATGGAGAAGAAAAACTCGACCGTCTCGCCGTTCTGTCGGAAAGCGCTTTGGGGGTTGATGACCTGGTAGAACGTGACGCCCGGCTGGAGCGGGATGGGGTTGCGGTCTTTATCCACCAGTTGGATGGGCTGATTCAGGCTGTCGCGCAGCCACGCGCCGAGAATCATGCGCCCTTCGCGGAAGATATAGGCCGTGCTGGAACCGAGCAGTTGGATGTTGAAGACCTGGTCGGCGCGGTCGAATTCGTTATTGAAGACATGCGGCACGACCAATACGACCACATTCTGGGCTGAAACCTGCTGGCCGTTCCACTGGTCGATGTGCGGTTGGTAGACTTCGTTGATGGTAAAGGCTTCGGCATCCTGGGCGTCGGAAGAGCGCCAGTAAGAGAAGTTGGCCGGGTCGTATTCCCAATAACCGTAACTGAATTCTGAATAGTGGGTGAAAATTTTGGTGATGACCGGGTAGGAGCCAGGGAAAAACAGCGGCCCGAACACAGTTTGGCGTAATTCTTGCCTGGAATTGTCGAGAATTTTCGCGCCTACGCCGGCCGTATCTACAAAAACGTTGTTATAGCCGGTAATGCTGGTATCGCGGCACAGCGGCGGGCAGTTATCGGGGCGCATGAGGAATAACAGGGGCCGCAGGTCGGCCTGTTCGACCAGGTAAGTCTCCACGCGCTCATCGGCATTGGCAAAGACCAGAACGGCCCGGTACATGCGCATTAAGTGTTCGTCGAAATAACGCCCGGAGCGCACTGGCCCGGCCCGATTGGCGTTTTGCCCGTAGAAGACCGCCGCAAAGCGCGTCAGGCCGTCTTCGATGTAGTACTCATACGCCACATCCGCCAGGCTCAGGCCCGATTGGTAAGCGCGCACGCTGCGCGGGAAGGTGCTGATTTTAACGGCCACCGGGCGGCGGTTGAGCAGGTTCGAGTCGGCCAGCAGGCCTGTCAGCGGGTTGGCGCCCTCAGCCGGGTAGAACTGGCTGATGGAGAGGGTGGGAATGAGGGTGGCGGTAGGTGTGATGGGCGTGGGGGAAACCGGCCTGGCAGTGGCCGACGGCAGGTAAATCACCTGGCGCAACGGGGTGGGCGTGCGGGATGGGGGCCGGGTGGCCTGGGGAGTTTGTGGGGTGTTATCTGCGCGCATCCCAAGCGCGGTGCCAATTTTGTCCCCGGCAACCAGGGCGATGGCGAGCAGCATTCCCGTAAGTAAAATGCCTGCCCATATCCCCGCCGCAAGGAATTCGAGCCGTGATGTTTTCATCGCCAAAATTATAAACCGTTTCGCAGGATGCAAACCTGATAAAATACACTTTGCATGTTTGTCATCATTACCTTGAGCCTCTTGTTTGTCTCGTCATTGACGATGGCGGCCCTGCGGCTGACCCGCCGCCCGGCTGCCTTCGCCTGGCTGGTGTCTGCCCTGGGCGCCCTGCTGGCCTGGGGCAGCATCCTGCTCTGGCCGTTCGACCTGCCTGTCAGCCTGCCCATTAATCCCTGGTCGCCGGCCACATTGTTCACCGTGACACCCCGTTTCGAGGCGGATTCTTATGCCTGGTTATATGCCCTTAGCCTGAGCGCGCTGGCGGCGGCGGTCATCCTGACCTCGCCGGCGCGCACAGCCGCGCTGAGCCCGGTCTCGTGGATTGGGTCGGCAGCGCTGGCCTTGCTGGCCTTGCTGGCGGTCATGGCCGATAATATCCTGACCCTGGCGCTGGCCTGGACGGCCATCGACCTGCTGGAATACCTGAACACGCTGCGCATTTCACAATCCTTGGCACTGAACGAGCGGGCGGTGATTTCGTTCTCCTTTCGCGCCGCTGGAACGGGATTTGCGATGTGGGCGGCGGTGGTCAGCGCGGCGGGTGGGCAACTGGCATCCCTGGAAGAGACTCCGCCGCAAGCCTGGTTGTTCATGCTCCTGGCGGTGGGACTGCGCCTGGGAGTTATCCCGCTGCACCTGGCCTATCGTGAAGACCCCGGCCTTCGGCGTGGGGTTGGCTCCTCCCTGCGTCTGACGGCTGCTGCCACCAGCCTGGTGGTGCTGGCGCGCCTGCCGGTTGGCGTGGTGGATACAACCTTGCTGCCCTTCCTGCTGGCCCTGGTAGCGCTGGCTGCCGTGTATGCCGGTTGGAAATGGTTGTCCCTGCCTGATGAAATCAGCGCGCGCCCTTATTGGATTATCGGCATGAGCGCGCTTTCGCTGGCAGCGGCCTTGCGCGGCAGCCCAGAAGGAAGTGCCGCCTGGGGCGCTGCATTGGTCTTGTTTGGCGGGCTGTCTTTCCTGTACTCATCGCGCCAGGCCTGGTTTACACGCCTGTTTGCCGGGCTGGCCCTGTTCCTGCTGTCCCTGCCCTTTACCCTGACCGCCACCGGCTGGATAGGGAATTTCCCCCTCTCTGGTCTGTTTTGGCCCCTGTTCCTCTCTGCCCACGCCATGCTGGCCGCCGGGTACATCCGCCACCTGCTTCGCGGCGGCGATACGCCTTTTGGCGAACTTCCGCGTTGGGCGCAGGCTGCCTACCCGCTTGGGCTGGCAATTTTCGTCGTTACCATCCTGTTGACCGGGCTGTGGGGTTGGCCGGGTAGTTTGCAAATCGGCGCGTGGACGATTGCCCTGGTGATGGTAGCGCTGGCGGGATTGGTCGGCCTTGCCTACCTGCGCCTGCGCCGCCTGTTCATCTCCCAGCAGGAAGAACCAGTTGAAGTGGGTATTTCCAATTTTGCTCGAATCCAGGAATCCCTGGCCGGCTTGCTGTGGGGACTCTATCGCCTGGTGGGACGCCTGTTTGGCTACCTCTCGACCTTGCTCGAAGGGGATGGCGGCTTGTTGTGGACCTTGCTCTTGCTGCTCATCTTCATTGCCGCCCTGCGAGGCCTTTGATGTCTGCTCCGTTATTGTGGGTCGTTGTCGTTCTGCTTATCCTCACCTCCGTTGGCCTGCTGGTCAGCCGCGAATGGCGCTGGAGTATTGCCTTGCTGGCGGGGCAATATTTTGCTGCGTTCTGGCTGGTTTCCTTGCACTGGCCGCTGACGATGGCCGCTGCCAAACTCGTTACTGGATGGATGGCCGCTGCCGCCCTGGGCATGACCCAAATCAACTTGAAACAATATCAATCGGGCGAAACATCCTGGCCGCAAGGCCGCGCCTTCCGCCTGTTTTCAGCCGGGTTGGTTTTGCTGGCGGTCTTTGCGGTTTCCCGGTCCATGACCGGCTGGCTGCCCGGCGCGAGCCTGCCGGTTGTCAGCGGTTCACTGATTCTCATCAGCCTGGGACTGCTTCATCTCGGCATGACAGCCAACCCGCTGCGCGTTACGCTGGGATTGCTGACGGTGCTGCTTGGTTTCGAGACCCTGTACGCAGCGGTTGAAAACTCCATCATGGTTGCCGGGCTGCTCTCCGCCGTCACGCTGGGATTGGCGCTGGCTGGCTCCTACCTGGTCGCCCTGACATCGACGGAGGACTCCGCATGACCGCCCCCGCTGTCTGGATTGGGATTCCCCTGGCATTGGCTGCCCTGCTTTTTATCCTGCCTCGTGAACGGCTGATTTCCTGCCTCGGCACGCTGTTTGCCCTGGGGCTGGCCGCCGTTGCGTACTGGATGCCACCCGGCACAGCCCAGCGCATCGGTTCACTTTCCCTGCGCATCGAGCCGTCCCTCAGCCTGTTTGGCCGCCAACTCAGTCTCGACTCTGGCGACCAGACCATCCTCATCCTGGTCTATGGCATGGCCGCCTTCTGGTTCTTTGGCACGCTGGCAGCCGGCCGGGCGCGCCAGGTCGTCCCGCTGGGACTGGTGGTGATTGCCTTGCTTGTGGCTTCCCTGGCGGTGCGTCCTTTCTTATATGCTGCCCTGTTTGTCGAAATGGCCGTCCTGGTTTCTGTGCCGCTGCTTGCCCCCCCCTCTGCCAAGGGGTCTGCGCATCCCGGTGACGGCCCTGCTCGTGAGAAGTCCCCGCAACGCAGTGGAGCGGGGGTGTTGCGCTTCCTGATTTACCAGACCTTCGCCATGCCGTTCATCCTGTTCGCCGGATTCCTGCTCTCTGGCGTGGAGGCCGGGCCGGCTGACGCGGCCCAGGTTGTCCAGGCCGGGATTTTGCTCCTGTTAGGTTTTGCATTCCTCCTGGCGGTCTTTCCCCTCAATACATGGATTCCGCTCCTGGCAGAAGAAGCATCGCCCTACGCGGTCGGATTCCTGCTGACGATGTTGCCCGCCTTCGGGCTGGTACTGGCCCTGAACTTCATCGACCGTTTTTCCTGGCTGCGCGATTCTGCCCAGTTACCCTCCATCCTGCAAACGGCCGGGCTGCTGACGTTCGTCACGGCGGGCATTTGGGCGGCCTTCCAACGCCACCTGGGGCGGATTGCCGCCTACGCCATCATCGCCGAGACCGGGATCTCCCTGATTGCCATGAGTCTGCCTGACCGGCAGGTTGGGCTGCAAATCCTGTTTTTCCTGTTCATTCCGCGCGCCCTGGCGCTGGGGGTGTGGACGATGTCCATCAGCATCCTCCAAAGCCGCGCCGGTGATTTGCGCTTTACCGCTTTGCAAGGATTAGCGCGTCAATACCCGGCGGCATCTGCCGGGATTGTCTTTGCCAACCTGGCCCTGGCCGGAACACCCCTGCTGGCCGCTTTCCCCGTCCGCCAGGCGCTGTGGGAAAACCTGGCTGTCCAATCCCTGCCGCTCGCGCTTTGGTTTGGCCTGGCCAGCCTCGGCTTGTGGATTGTCGCGCTCCGTTCGCTGGCCGTCTTGACGATGTTCTCTGAGAAAACGGAATGGGTTTCCCGCGAAACCTGGCCCCAGCGCATCCTGCTGGGCATTGGCCTGTTGGGTTTGTTCCTGTCGGGCATCTTCCCGCAATGGGCGCAGCCCTTGCTCGCCAACCTGCCAGCCATGTTCGAATACCTGGGAAAGTGAATCAGGTCAACTCCTTTGGGTATAATCATTGCGAGACTTCGCATCTGGAGAACGGATTATGGAACTCGACGAACTCATCAAACGGCTCGACTGGCTCGAAAAAGAACACCGCAAAGACCGGGCTGCCATCGCCGATTTGCAGGAAAAACTGGCCTCTTACGAGGGGGGGGCGGTGCGCCTCCAGAATCAAATCAAGGATGTTGCCAGCGACATCTCACGCTTTGCCCCCATCGCCGCCCGCCTCGACCAGTTCGACACAATGCTCACGCAATATCGCAGCGAATCCAGCAAAGCCGTTGATGAGATCGAAAAACGCCGGCTCAAACACGAGCGCGAAGTCGATGACCGCCGCCGCGTTGAACTGGAAAATATCAACAAATCCATCCTGGAAATCCGCAACAGTCTCGATGCGTTCAACGAACTGCGGCGCGGCCTCCAGGCGCGGGCCGAAGAAGACAGCCGCCTTGCCCGCCTGATCACCGAACTCGAAAAGAAAATCAAAGATTTCAACCTGGTCGATGACGAACTGCGGCGCGGCATACGCATAGCGGAGGATGCCCGCAAGCAAGATGCGAAACGTATCACCGACATCCAGGGCGACCTGGCCGCCATCCGTAAACGCGCCGACGAAGCCCGTGAGCGCGCCGACCTGAACGCCGACACCATCCGCCAACTGGACGCGCGTGTCAACGAACTGATGGCCTCCGAAACCGACCGCCGCATTGCCCAGATGCAATTCATCGAACAGCAAAACCTGGCCCAGGTCGACCGCGACCGCGCCTGGAAGGAAATCCAACTGCGCTTCGAGAATTTTGCCCGCCAGACCGCCACCCTCGACCAGCAGCTCCTCACCCTCGACGAAACCCAGCGCTCCGTCAAACGCTCGCAGGAAGCCTTCGAAGATATGAACACCCGCCTCGAGCGGCGCATCAACGAAATTACCGAAATGCAGCGACTGGCCGAAGACCGCTTCCGTCAGGAATGGGTCACGTTCAAAGCCGACGACCAGAAACGCTGGACGAACTACACCCTGACCCAGGATGAACTCAACAAAGACCTGCATGTTGAAACCGACAAACTCAATCAGCGCCTGGCCGCCATCGACGATGCCACCCAGGGCATGCAAGACCTGCTCCAGCAGACCACCGAAGCCACCGAAACCCAGTTGCAAGAACTGATGAACTGGGCGCACGAATTCCTCGCCAACTACGAACGCATCATGGGCCGCGCCCGCCCCACCCGCTAAAACGGAGTGCAAAATCTCCCGATTTTGCGCCAAAGTCAGAGACTTTGGACTCCACTTGGAGAAAAAATGCGCGTCATCGGCACCGCCGGACACGTTGACCACGGCAAATCGACCCTCATCGCCGCCCTCACGGGAGTACATCCCGACCGCCTGAAAGAAGAACAGGCGCGCGAGATGACCATCGAACTCGGCTTCGGCTGGCTCACCCTGCCCGGCGGCGAAGAAATCGGCATTGTTGATGTCCCCGGCCACCGCGATTTCATCGGCAACATGCTGGCCGGCGTGGGCGGAATCGACGCCGCCCTGCTCGTCATCGCCGCCGATGAAGGCGTCATGCCCCAAACCCGCGAACACCTCGCCATCCTCGACCTGCTCCAAATCCAAAAAGGCCTGGTCGTCATCACCAAAACCGATATTTTGGAGTCCGGAAGCTCTGCTTCCGATTTAAACGATTGGCTTGACCTCGTTGAATCGGACATCCGCGCCGTTTTGCGCGGCACCGTTATGGAATCGGCGCCCTGCGTGCGCGTCTCGGCGCGAACCGGCTCCGGTTTAGACGACTTGATTCGCACCCTGGAGCGGGTCCTGGGAGAGACCTCCCCGCGCCTCGACCTGGGACGACCGCGCCTGCCCATCGACCGGGTGTTCACCATGCCTGGCTTTGGAACCGTTCTCACAGGGACTCTTAACGACGGACATTTCTCTATAGGCGACGAGGTCGAAATCCTGCCCTCGGGCAAAAAAGGTCGGGTGCGCGGCCTGCAAACCCACAAAAAGAAAGAAGAAACCGCCGTCCCCGGCAGCCGCACTGCGGTCAACGTCAGCGGTCTCGCGGTCGAAGAGATACAACGCGGCGAGGTGCTGGTGACGCCCGGTCATTACCGGCCCACGCGCCGCCTCGACGCCCGTGTTCGCCTGCTGAAAGATGTCTCGGCGCCGCTCAAGCACGGCACGGAAGTGAAAGTATTCCTCGGCGCGGCGGAAACCATCGCAACCCTGCGCCTGCTGGGAGCCGAGTCGCTTCACCCCGGCGAGGAAGGCTGGATTCAACTGGAACTGCGCGACCCGCTGGTGACAACGCGCGGCGACCGCTATATCCTGCGGCGGCCCTCGCCCTCCGAAACGCTGGGCGGCGGCCAGGTGGTGGACCCGCACCCCTCGAAACGGCACAGGCGCTTCGACGCGGGAATCCTTTCGGGGTTGGAATCGCTCTCGAAAGGCACGCCCGCCGAAGTGTTGGTTTTGGCGGCGATGAGCCTGGGCGCGGCAACGGCCCGTGAAACGGTCACAAAGGCCCGATTGGAGTCCGAATCCGCCGCGAACGCGCTGCGGGAGTGTATCGAGTCTGGGACGTTGATTCCGCTCGAAGCTGGAGAAATCTCCCCTTCTTCCGATATTCTGCTCATTTCCCAGGCTTTGTGGGTTTCACTGAAGGATTCGGCGCTGGCGGCGCTGGCGAACTATCACAAGACCTTCCCCCTGCGGCGCGGGATGCCGCGCGAGGAACTGAAAAGCCGCCTGAAACTGGCCCCGCGCCTGTTTAATGCTGCCTTGAAGCGGCTGGAACTGGCCGAGGGCGGCGCCAAGCCCCCGCTGCACAGCGGAGCGGGGTGGCTGGCCCTGCCGGGGCACGAAATCCGTTTTTCGGCGGGACAGCAGGCGAAGGTGGGCGGTTTGCTGAATAAATTCAGCACTACGCCTTACACGCCTCCATCTGTCAAAGAGTGCCAGGCCGAAGTGGGCGAGGATGTCTACGCCGCGCTGCTCGAGTTGGGGCAGTTGACCCAGGTTTCGCCCGAAGTGGTCTTCCGCAAGGACGATTATGAAAAAATGGTGGCTGCCGTGCGTGATTTGCTCGCCCAAAAAGGGCAAATCACCGCCGCCGAAGTGCGCGACCTGTTCAATACCAGCCGCAAATACGCGCTCGGCCTGCTCGAACACCTGGATTCGATGGGCGTGACGAGGCGCGAGGGCGACTTTAGAAGGCTTAAGTAGGTCAGAATTCCATTCTGACCGATGGGCGAATTGTGCTAAACTAACCTTATGGATGCCCGTTTTTCTGACTTGCGAATGAAGGTTGCGCCTGTTCTTCGGCCTTATGCCCGGCGAATTTCGGTATTTGGCTCGTTTGCGCGCGGTGATGCTACAGAGCAAAGCGATATTGATTTGCTGGTGGCGCTCAAGCCAGCCGGGAAACGTCCACCATTGGGGCTGTTTGGCGTCATCCGGCTGGAGAAAGAGTTGGAGCGGAAACTGGGCCGCAGCGTTGATTTGGTAACGGAGGAAGGGATTAGCCCTCGCATTAAAACAAGCGTTGAACGGGAAAAGGTTGTGCTTTATGAAGAAATTTGACGATAAAGCACGATTGGGTCACATTTTCGACGCCATCTCTGCAATCGAAAAATATGTGGCGGGAGTCGAATCTTGGTCTATCCCCTGCCGAATCGCTAAAAAATCTCGGAGTTTTCTGCGTGCTCTGCGGTGAAAATATTTTTTGCAGTGGAGTCGTCAAAATATGAGAGAAACTATTCAAGTGTTTGAAAAAAATACAGAAAAAATCATCCTCGGAGATGCAATCGAAGCACTTTCCACCATTCCAGACGAATCGGTCGATTTAATTTTTGCCGACCCGCCATATAACATTGGGAAAAACTTTAACGGTTTCAAGGATAAATGGGAAACGGACGAAGAGTATCTTAAGTGGTGTTACCAATGGCTCGATTTGTGCGTAAAAAAACTTAAACCGAATGCCAGTTTTTATGTCATGGCTTCTACCCAAGCGATGCCATATTTGGATATATACCTGCGCAGCAGACTGACGATATTGTCACGAATTGTTTGGTATTACGATAGTTCGGGCGTTCAAGCCAAAAATTACTTTGGCTCTATGTACGAGCCGATTCTTTTTTGCGTGAAGGATAAGGATAATTACACTTTCAACGCGCAGGATGTTCTTGTAGAAGCGAAGACAGGCGCAAGGCGAAAGCTGGTAGATTATAGGAAAGCAATTCCAACAGTGTATAACTCTCAAAAAGTCCCTGGCAATGTTTGGGAAATACCCAGGGTTCGATACAGGATGGCTGAATACGAGAATCATCCCACCCAAAAGCCGGTTGCCTTGCTGGAGCGAATTATCTCGGCTAGTTCCAACAAAGGCGATGTAGTGCTTGACCCCTTCTCAGGCACATTTACTACGTCATTTGTGGCAAAACGGCTAGACAGGAAATCAATTGGCGTAGAAATCAACGAAGAATATATCAAAATTGGTCTTCGCCGCCTTGAGATACTTTCATCTTACAATGGGGAGGAGTTACGACGTTTGCCCAGGACGTTTGAGAAAGCCTCGCCATCCCAACAGCCCTTAAAATTATTCGATTAGTCATGGAACACGAATTTACGTCACAGATTGTCCAAATTTTGCAAGATGCTTTTGGCGAAGATGGAATGGCGATTTATGAGCGCAGTCCAATGCTTCAATATTTGAACATTAAGACTCGTTCTGCCGCGCAGGGTTCAAAATCACGGGGTAGTTTCGCCAACCTGTACGCGGTTTATGTGCTTGTCGAAGATTATCTCAAGAACAGTTTTGATACGACAAACAATTATGACGATTATGAAGGAGCAAGGTTCACCGATTTACTTACCCGGCAAAGGCAATTACCGTTTGGAAGCAAATTACAAAATCATGCGCTTAACAGCCGCATGAACGAAGAATTTAAGCGATATTTTCCACAAGTGGACATGATACCGATATTGCGGGATGCGCAAACCAATCGATATTGGATAAACGAGAATCTGCTCAAAATCACGAATAAGCGAAAAGCAGTTAATATTGCTCGGGCCGTCCTTGTAGTTATCGACCAATACGTTGCCGCAAAACAAAGCGCATTCAAGACTTTTATTGAAACTTGCGAGAGACTTCAGGCAATTGCTGGCGAAAACGATGCGACAGTTTCAATTTTCATCAAGGAATTGCTTTCCCCGCAATCAGATGCAAGGGTTTTTGAAATTGTCAGTTATGCGATTTTGCGATATTTCTATTACAACCAAACCGTCTATTTTGGCTTTGACCTTGATAACCTTCAGGAAGAAAACCTTTTGCTATTTAAAACGGGGCGAACAAATGCGAACGATGGCGGCATTGACTTCGTAATGTGTCCGCTTGGAAGGTTTTTCCAGGTTACGGAAACCGTAGATGTCAAGAAGTATTTTTTGGATATAGACAAAATCGAGCATTACCCAATTTCCTTTGTGATTAAGTCGAATGATGAAGTTGCCTTGCTTTTATCCCGATTGAGAGAAGGCGCAAAAAAACAATACGGGGTGAAAACTATCGTTGAAAAATACATGGCGTGTATTGATGAGATTATCAATATTCCTATCCTGCTCAAACGATTCGAAGCCGCGAAATCTCAAGGTCACTTGAGAAGTATTTTGGATGAAATTGTGGCGCAAAGTAAAATCGAGTTTAATTTCAACAGTTGAGCAATTGACATGATTTTCGACCCAACCCTGATGAGTAGTATCCTGCTGATAGCCACCGCCTTTGGCGGGGCCTTCCTTGCTGCACTTTGGCTGGCGCTGGTGATTTGGACCTGGCGCGACATTCGCTCCCGCGCGCGCGACCCGCTGGCGCAGGCCCTGGCCGTGCTGGTGGTGGCCGCCCTCAACCTGCCGGGCGTGCTGGTCTACCTGATTTTGCGCCCCACCCGCACGCTGGAAGAAGAATACCAGCGCACGTTGGAAGAAGAAGCCCTGCTGGCCTCCATTGAAGACCAGGCGCTTTGCCCAGGCTGCGAGCGCCGAATCCGCGAGGACTGGCAGGTTTGCCCGAACTGCCACACCAAACTGAAAAAATCGTGCCTGCACTGCGGGAAGTTGATGGAACTGCCCTGGAATATCTGTCCGTATTGCGGCGCACCCGCGCCGGGGGTGAAGAGGGAAGTGGAGGCGTAGCCTTTGAAAATGGAAAACGGTCAACTCTCGTTGACCGTTTTTGTTCGCATTCTTATGGGAAATGAACACTGGAAGGAGAAGCCTGGCAATCTGTCTATTCTTCTCGCTCTTTGAGGCTGCAAGTCGTCGTCAGTCGCCTTTGTTTGTGGGTTGAGCATCTCCTGAATTGACGTCGTTTGAGGTTGGAATGTCTTTCGCAGTGCTTTCAATTTGTTTTAGCACATCTTCTGGGTTTGGCAAGGTCATATTCGGTCTATTGGCTGCAATTCGCTGGCACGCTTTTTCAAAATAGCGATAGGCATACCTTATTCGAGAGTCATCAGGCGACCGGTGGTCTGTTCCTGCCTGGTACATTTTTCGAAGCCATTCTGGGGAGATTTCCTTATCCTCTCGTTTGTAAGAAAATAATGGAGGCTGGGATTGCGCGCAAGGGCCGCGTTGGTAATTTGCCATTCTACGCAAAAAGGTGATTGACAATGACACAGTGGCGGTGTATGCTGTCCACATATTTTAAAACGGAGCGAGGAAAATGGACGAGACAAAACCCGATGCACAGTGGATACAGGTAAGGAACGGATTGCTGTGGCTGGCCCTGCCGCTTGTCCTGGGATTGCTGGCCGCGGCGCTCATTCCCCAGCCGGTGATTGGCCTCATCTCCCTGAACGACGCGATTTATTCCTACAGCGCGCAAGTGGTTATCCGGCAAATCGAATACGCCCGCGAACATCCCGAAGTGCGCGCGGTGGTGCTGGCGTTGGACAGCCCTGGCGGAACGGTGGTGCATACCGAGGCGGTGTATCTGGAACTGCTGAAACTGCGCGAGAGCAAGCCGGTTGTCGTTTCCATCGATGGAATGGCCGCCAGCGGCGCGTATTACCTGACTGCCGGCAGCGACTATGCCTTCGCCAAGCCGACTTCGATGGTGGGCAATATCGGCGTGGTTGGGGTTTTGCCAGATTCTCCCTCTATTTTCGAGAATATCATTTCCACCGGCCCCTATAAACTGTGGGGTTCCCCGCGCGATACATATACGCGCCAGATAGAAACGATTAAACAGGCGTTTTACCAGGTGGTCAAGACTGGTCGCGGCGACCGCCTGAACGCCGGGGCCGATGTCGTCTTGAGCGGTCAAATCTGGCCGGCCGCCGCCGCTTACCAGATTGGTTTAATCGACGAACTCGGCTCACAATCCGATGCAGTCGAAAAAGCTGCCAGCCTGGCGCGCGTCAGCAATTACAAGGTGCTCGATTTGTATTCCCTGGCGGTACCACAACAATCCGGATGGTATCCAGTCGGACAGGGATTCTTTGCCGAGTCGGCGGAGGGCGCAACCCTGCCCTATCCCAAAGAAGCGGGAATTTACCTGCTGTATATTCCCCCGGCGCTGGTCGAGCAGAAATAGGAGACGGTCATGAAAACCCCTACCCGCATCACCCTGGCTGTCGTTTTGTTCATCGTTCCCATCCTGGTACGCGCTGTTACGTTCTACCAGAATCCTTTTTACAAGGCCGAAATCTCGCGGCCCGATTTTGCCAGTTTCAAATTACCGGAGCCGCCAACCCCATCTGCCAGTCTGGCTGCCATTGCCGTACCGGCTGGCAAAGGGAAAGTAGTCATCATCGACGCTGCGCATGGCAACCAGTATGTTCCCAATGAAATCGAGCCGCTGGTGACGGCCTTGAGCGCGCGCGGCGGACGGGCGGAATTCGACAAGGGCGCCCAGCCGCTTGACGGTCAACTCAAATATGCCAGCGCGTACATCATTTTTTCTCCCTCGAATAGTTTCAGCGGCGAGGAATTGCGCGCCATCCGCCAGTTTGTCGAGAGTGGCGGGCGGCTGCTCGTCTTCGCCGACCCGACGCGTTTCCTCGTCGCGTATGATTCATACAGCGGCACAACCTTTGTTTCGCCTGATGTAAACTATGTCAACCCTGTGCTGGCTCCTTACGGTTTATCCTTTGTCAATGACTACCTCTACAACCTGCAAGACAACGAGGGCAACTTCCGCAACGTCAAGTTCGTCGATTTTGCCGACAGCCCGCTGACTGACGGGTTGAAGATGGTTGTCTTCTATGGCGTTCATTCTATCCAGACCAACACTGGCAACTTGTTGGTGCATTCGGACAGGAACACGTTTTCATCGTTGACCGACCAGCGCGGAACATTCGTGCCGCTGGCCTTGAGCGGCAACGGCCAGGTGCTGGCGGCTGGCGACTTCAGTTTCCTGACCAACCCCTTCAGCCAGGTGGCTGATAACGGGATGCTGCTCGGCGCGATTGCTGATTTTGCCCTGGGCAGTGAACGCGCTCCCTCGCTGGTGAATTTCCCGTACCTGTTCAGCCGCCCCACCAGCCTGGTGACGGTGGGAGAGGTACAGTTGGATGCTTCCCTGCTGGGGCCGATTGCCACGCTCCAAAACGTGCTCAAACTGGTCAATATCCCGCTCAATGTACGCGCCAAAGCCGCCGATGGCAATGACGCCATTATCCTGGGCTCGCTCGAGGACCAGGACGCCATCGCGGTTTATACAAAACCTTTTGGCATTACCTTGAACCAAGAAGAAGCCACGATTGAGATTAAGGGATTGGGCAAAGTCAGCGCCAATGACAGCGGCCTGCTCCTGTTCAGCAAAGGCCCGGCGTCGAATACGCTGGTGCTGCTAACGCCAACGGCCAAAATGCTGCCGGAATTGGTCAGGCTGGTGGCTGGCGGTGACTTGTCCTCCTGCGTGGTGCAAGAGAATATAGGGGTTTGTTCCCTGATGCCTGCTGAGGAAGAGGAGGATTACTCGTTTGATAATCACTACTCCGATTTCGACGTCCCAACCCCCGTAATGACGCCATAAGAAGAATAGCATGATTCAACATAGCGTAGCCGCTTCGCGGGCCGCAACCAAAGGTTGCTATGATTTGCACTATTAGCGCAAATCCTGCGCCATAATACTATAACGAGGCGCGCCTACCGGATGCGCCTCGTTGTCTTTCCGGTAAAAACAGCCAGGAAATTTTAGTTGTTCGGCGCGCCCGCATTGACCCAGTCGGTCAGCAATTTAATCTCTGCTGGGGTCAGTTTGGGGCCGCGCTTGGGCATCTTGCCCTCTGCCGACAAGGTCACAAACAAACTATTGGCCGCATCGCCCGGGGTGACAACGCTTCCATTCTGCGAACCCGCCATCAGTGCCTGATATGTTTTCATGTCCAGGCCTTCCGATGTGCGCTGACCGCCGTGACAGTTGATGCAGCGGCTTTGCAGGACAGGCAGGATGTCTCTCGAAAAACTGACTTCACCTGATTCGCCGACAACCGCCTCGGTGGGAGTCAGTTCCGGCACTGTGGTCGCTGCCGCTTCCTGGGCCGGGGCTTGCCCGGCGGGCGATTCGGTGGCCGGGGCAGTGGTTGCGGCGAGGGCGGGAGCCTCGGTTGTTACGGGGGCGCTGCCTCCACAGGCAGCCAGCACGAACAGGGCTGCCAGCGTTACGCCCGCGAGTAGTTTATTTGTTACTTGTATCATTCATCTCTCCTTTGGGTAGATTAAAAACCGTACAAAATCACGCCGCCCAAAAATCCCAGGACAGCGGCAATCGCAAAACTGACAAAAAAACCGGCCACATACAAAATTCGCCCGGATGAATAGAAAACATCCGGCTTACGCCAGCGGATAACGGCCAGGAGCATGGTGACGATGAACAAGGTGATTGCCAGGGTGATTTTCGCGCCTGCATTCGGGGCAACCCCGTCATAAATATCGATGTTATCGCGCATCCCGGTTATCCCGGCAGCGATGGTGCTGACGGCGGCCAGCGCGATGTTGGCGAATGCGGCCTGTTCTAACATTTCACTGCGCCGGAAGAGCGCCGCCAGAACGAAGAACAGGGCTGCGCCGGTTAATGCAATCGGAAAATGCACCACCATCGTATGCAGCGGGTGAACCTCGAACAGGTTATACAAAATGCGATTGATGAGTTCCATGAAACTTGCACCTCCTGCACAAAATAATATAAATTATATGATATTTATCTTAAAATAAAATGACAAAAATCACCAGGAAACAAAAAACCGGGCGCACATTGCGCCCGGTTTTTTGCTGAATAAACAGTTAGCGTTCGCCTCCCCTGCGGAATGGCGTCGGGGATGGGGTTGGTGTCGGCGCAGGAGCAGATGGTGATTGTCTGGCGCGAACAATGCGCGGCGCCACCCACAGTGCCCGGTCGCCGGTTGCCGCGCCAAAGGCCTGCACTTGCAGCACAAACTTGACCTCCTGCCCGCCAAAGGGACTCAGGTCTACGCTGGCCTGGTAATACTTGCCGTCGTACACTTCGCCAATCCGCCAGAAGCCAAAGATGGGGCCATCGCCAATCTGGTAATCGAGGCGGAAGAGAACCAGGCAGGAGGTCGCGCCGCCTTCACAGTTGACAATCGCCTGGAAGCGGTCGCTGGGTTGCGCGACGAAGGGCGGATACACACCCTGGATGTATCCATCGGTTACGTTTTGGGGCGCGGTCAAAAGGCCGGGCAGTGAGACGATGGAGCCATCTTCCAGTTTGGGATTGAACATGCGCAGGATGAATCCCTGGCTGTCGCCGTCGCTGCCGGGGCAGGGCAGCTTGCCCTTGCCGCTCGACCAGGCGGCGGTGCAGGCGTTGGCGAACATATCGTAGGCCGTGCCTTCGAGCGAGGTCTTATTGACGTTGATATCGACCCAGACCGGGTCGGTGGCCCTGTCGCCGGTACCGAACAACTTTCCAGCCGGGTTTTGGAGCATCCACGAACCGCGATACCGGCCTGTGAATGCAGGGGAGAGCAGGCTGACAGAAATATCCACCGTTTGGTCGGGCGCCACACTGCGGGGGAGCGAAACCGAGACGATGTTGCCCATCTGGTCGCCACCGGTGAACACCAGTTTATAGTCGGGTGTCCAGGTGCAGGTTCCGACATTCTTAATTTGCCAAGTCTTGACGAAGGCGACGCCCGGATTGAATGCAGTTCCATCCGGGACGGTGATGTCGGTGACGAACCTGACTCGCTCGCAACGCGGGTCAGGAGTTCGGGTTGGGGTATTGGTGCGTGTGGCGGATACGGTAAAACTTGATTTTCATCCCGGCCCGGATGAAACTGACCCCCATCAAAACGCAAAAAAGCGCCAAGAGACCGGCGAAGATGGTGATGGCCTGGACAATGACGGATATCGGCATGGCTCGGTGGTTGGGCTGGGATAAACTGAATTAGTTTAACACAGACGACGCGCTTTTTGCGCGTTTCCGCGCGATGAATCGCGCCCGATTTCGGTAAAATTCGTAATACAATTCAGACGAGGTTAAAGATAGCTCAGGCGCGCCGAATGTGGGCAAATTTTAAGAACCTTGCTTTGCACGAAATGGCGCAAAACTCTCGAATTTTTACGCGTGGAGAATCGCATGACCAAAAAAATCGTCGTAGTGGCCGGGAACATCGGCGCGGGCAAGACCTCGCTTACCGAGCGCATCGGCGCGCGGCAGGGCTGGTTCACCGGTTACGAATCGGTCTCCGATAACCCCTACCTGCCCGATTTCTATGCCGACATGAAATCGTGGTCGTTTCACCTGCAAATCTACTTTCTGGGTCATCGCGCCCGGCAGTATCTCGAACTGGCAAACGACCCGCGCTCGGCCATCTCGGACCGCAGCATTTTCGAGGATGCTTACATCTTCGCGCGCGCCCTGCATCACCTGGGCAACTTGAGCGAGCGCGATTATCTTTCGTACCGCCGCCTGTTCGACCTGGTGGTGGGCAGCCTGCCGCCGCCCAACCTGCTCATCTACCTGAAATGTCCTGTGCCGGTGCTGATGGAACGCATCCAGCGCCGGGCGCGCGGCATCGAGACCGGGATCACCGCCGAATATCTCTCCCTGCTCGATTCGTTCTACGATGACTGGCTGCGTTCCTTCGACCTTTGCCCGGTGCTGACCATCCAGAGCGGGGATGTGGATTACGTCCACAAACCCAAGTCGCTGGAAAAGGTTACGCAAATCATCTCCGACAAACTGGCGGGCAAGGATGTGGTGGAACTGTGACCGACCTGCTCGACGACCCCCACCTCCTGCACAGCATTGCCCGGCGGCTGGCCCTCACGGCAGACCGCAGCCAGGTGGTGGAAGAAATTTGCCTGCTGCGCAACATCACCTGGTCGCAGGCCGAAGAATTGGTCGAACACGCCCTGGCCTATCACCGCGCCGACATCACCCGCCTGCAAACGCCCATCCTG